>CABUVF010000024.1 GCA_902494945.1 uncultured Collinsella sp. | reverse complement strand
GAAATCCTTGGCCGTAATGGCCGCTTGCTCCAGCGTGGGAGCGGACTGATAAACGGACATGGGACTCCTTAACTAGCGACGCTTGCGCGACAGGAAGCGCGCAAACAGGTTGAAGGCCAGAATGATCACCATCAGCAAGAGCGCGGTGCCGTAGGCTGCGTTCATGTTGATGCCGTCGTTGGCAAGCAGGTACAGGTGAACGGTCATGGGGCGGCCGGAATCGAGCGGCGAGATAGGTAGATTGATGGCCTGGCCCATGGTGTAGAGCACCACGGCGGTCTCGCCAATGGCACGGCCGATGGCAAGGACAATGCCCGTGGCAATACGGCCAAAGGCAGAAGGAAGCACGATCTTGGAGACGACCTGCCACTTGGTGGCGCCCAGGCCATACGCGCCCCAACGGATATAGCGCGGAACGGCGCGAATGGCCTCTTCGGTGGTGCGCATGACGATGGGAAGCATCAAGAGCGCAAGCGCCAGAGCGGCCGAGACCATCGAAAGGCCCAGACCCATAGCCTCGACAAACAAGGCGTAGCCAAACAGGCCCATAACGATGGAGGGCACCGAGGCCAAAGCGTCAGCAGCGTAGCGAATGAGCTCGACGATCTTGCCCTGCTTGGCGTACTCGGCCAGATAGACGGCTGCCAGCACAGCGATCGGCGTGCAGATAAGCATGGCGAGCGCCGTCACATAGACGGTCGAGACGATCGTGGGCCAAATACCGCCCTCGGCGTTGACGCCCTGGGGCCAACCGAAGATAAAGTCGAGCGAGATGTGTGGCAGGCCGTTGATGACCACGTAGGCGATGATAGCGACCAGCACCAGCGTGGTGATGTAGGCAGCCGCGCGGAATACGCCGAGCATGATCTTGTTGGACAGGTCCTTGTTGATGCGACCCTTCTTGCCATGGGAAAGGGCACGCTTGATGCGCTCGCGCGACGAGGTCGTATCGACCGTCGTGTCAACGGAATCGGACATAGCCTACCCCCTCTTCTTCTTTGAAATCAGACGGACGACGCCCACCAGCGTGGCGGAGATGATAAACAGGACCACGCCCATGCCGAACAGCGCCGAGCGGTGCAGACCCGAGGAATAGCTCATGTCGAGCGCAATCTGGCTCGTGAGCGTCGAGATGGGGCTCGCAATGCTGTCGGGAATAACCGGGGCGTTGCCCACGACCATGAGCACGGCCATGGTCTCGCCGATGGCACGGCCCATACCCAGCACGATGGCATCCACGATACCCAGCTTGGCGGCAGGTAACACGACCTTATAGATAGTCTGCCACTTGGTGGCGCCCATGGCATACGATGCCTCGCGAATGCCCATGGGAATGGAATTGAGAGCATCGATGGTAAGCGTCGTGATGGTGGGCACGATCATAATGGCGAGCACGAACCACGCCGTCAGCGCGCCAAAACCAAGACCGCCGGTCAGTTGTGCGATAAACGGGCGGATGATGATCATGCCAAAGAAGCCATAGATGATAGAAGGGATGCCGGCCAACAGGTCAACGGCAGGGCTGATGAGCTTGCGCACGCGCTTGCTGGCGATCTCGACCAGATACACGGCCGTGCCCACGCCTAGGGGCACACCCATGGCGAGCGCACCGACGGTCACCAGACCCGAGCCGGCAAGCAGCGACACGATGCCGTAGTGACCCTCAGAGGGCGCCCACGTAAAGCTAAAGAAGTCCGCCAGACCGATGTCGGTAAAGACGGGCAGCGCCGAGTACGTGGTAAAGACAAAAATCAGGATGACGGTAACAACCGCCAAGAACGCGCAGGCAAAGAAAATCCACTGCAGCGCCTTCTCCTTGATATAGGTACTGTGCGATACGAGCGCCAGCTCGCGCTTCTTGGGCGCCTGAGCATTCTGCTCAGTCTGGGAGTTTTCCTGTGCTTCCATGCTACTCACTCCCCTTCTCGTCGTTGGTGACGGGAATAAAGCCCGCCTCGCGAATCTGCTTGTCCATCTTTTCGGACGTCACGTAGTCGATGTAATCCTGCGCCTGCTGCGAAGGCGCACCCTTCACAAAGAAGTAAAGGTCGCGCGAGATGGGATAGCCGCCACTCGCAACCGTCTTCTCGGACGCCTCAACATGATTGACCGAGACGGCCTTGACCGAGGTCTTGGCGTTGAGGCTATCGACGAAGCCCAGCGAAATGTAGCCGATAGCCCCGCGCGAACGAGATACCACGTCGCGCACCTGGCCCGTGCCCGAAAGAACGGCGGAGCGGCGATCGAACGGGGTGCCGTCCATCACGATGGTGCGGAAGGCTTCACGCGTGCCAGACGCCTCATCTCGGTTGATAACCTGAATCCTCAGGTCCTCGCCACCGACTTCTTTCCAGTTGGTGATCTTGCCGGCATAGATATCGCGGAGCTGCTCGGTCGAGAGGTTATCGACGGGGTTGTCTTCGTTCACGATGACCGCGATACCGTCGTGGGCAATGACGATGGGAGTCAGGCCCAGATCCTGTTCGTCGGCATTGAGTCCACGGGAGGAGCTGGCGATATCGGCTGTGCCGGCGCTGACGGCCTCGATGCCAGCGGAAGAACCCAAACCGGAAACGAGCACGTCGATGCCGGTCTCCTCCTTAAAGCCCTCTGCCGCAATCTCGGCGATAGGAAGGCAGGTCGTGGAGCCGGCCACGGTAATGGAAGAGGTAGAAGATCCCGAAGAACAGGCGCACAGCGTAAGCGTAAGCACAGCGGCGCTCAGGACCGATACGATCTTTCTCATAGCATCACGCCGATCGCAGCATGGCGCCCACAGGTACCGCCCTCATTACGGTAGGAATAAAAGCGGTCATTCTGACGCACGGTCGAAAGCTGGGTATCCACGATATTATCCGCGTCGACACCGACATCTACCAGCGCCTCGCAAATGGCAGCGGAAAGATCGAGCATGCGAGAGGCACTCGCATCGATGCAAGAGAACTCGGCGGCAAAGCGATCCATGAGCTCCTGGGAAACCTCGTACTCGTCACCCAGGATATGGGGCCCGATATAGGCGGAAACGTCGCTCGCATCGCAGCCGGCAGCATCGCAAAGCGCCTGGCACGCCTTGGCAGAAATACGTGCAATCGTGCCCTTCCAACCGGAGTGCACCACGGCAAATCCGCCGGGGGCCACCAGCACCACGGGAACGCAGTCGGCAAAGCAGAGCAGCACGGGCACGTTATGCGCCGTACAGACGATGGCATCGCAGCCCTCGGCAATCTGCTCGCGAACAGCCTCAAGATCGTCGGCGCCGTTCGAAGTCACCGTAACGATATGGTCACCATGTACCTGATTGGGCACGAGCAGATTATGCTCGCACTCAGTGGCGCCCATAGCTTCGAGCGCTCGACGACGATTTTCTTGAACTGCAAAGGGGTCATCGCCTACATGCGAGCCCAGGTTGAGCGAGGAGTACGCATCTTCGGAAACACCACCGGTGCGCTCGGTAAAGGCAAAGCGGACATCGGATGTCGCGCCCTCCACCAACGTAACTCCATCATGGTCGACACGCGAAACCCTGTCCGCACGTGCTGCCATACTAAAGCCTCCTAATAACACAAGTACCGCGGCGTCGCCGCGCAGTCCGCGTTTATACGGCTGTCATACTTCCTTAAAAGGATACCCGCAGCGGTAGGGACCAAACGTAAAGGGAACGTAAGGAGATTGGAGGCTTTCGTTTACAAACGAGAAACAAAACGGGGTGCATCCAAATGGACACACCCCGTGCAGGTCGTTGAGAAAAACGAACTAGAAGCTACCGCGCTTCAGGAAGTCGGGAAGCTCGAACTGGTCGTTGCCAAAGTTGGGCAGCTCGGTACCACCGACGTTGCGGGTCGGAGCGGCCTGAGCCGGGCTGGCAGCCGGAGCGGTGCGCTGCGGCTCAGCGGAGGCAGCGGCCTTGCTCTGAGACTGCTGAGCAGCAAAGAGCTCATCCTGACGGTTGACGTTGGAGTCGGAGAAGCCCGTAGCGATGACGGTGATACGCACCTGATCGCCCAGGGACTCGTCGACAACGGTACCGAAGATGATGTTGGCCTCGGGGTCGACGGCGTTGGCGACAACGTCGGCGGCGTCGCTGATCTCCTGGATGCCCAGGTCCTTGGAACCGGCGATGGAGAGCAGCACGCGCGTGGCACCATCGATGGAGCTCTCGAGCAGCGGGCTGGAGATGGCCTGCTGGGCAGCGTCGACGGCACGAGTATCCCCAGAAGAGGTACCGATACCCATCATGGCGGTACCGGCCTGCTTCATGATGGTCTTAACATCGGCGAAGTCCAGGTTGATGATACCGGGGACGGTGATGAGGTCGGTGATGCCCTGGGTGCCCTGGGAAAGGACGCCATCGGCAATCGCGAAGGCCTCGAGCATGGTGGTCTTCTTCTCGGCGATGTCGAGCAGCTTATCGTTAGGGATGACGATCATGGTGTCGACGCAATCGGAGAGGGTCTTGATGCCCTCCTCGGCGCTCTTCTTGCGCTTGCGGCCCTCGAAGGTGAAGGGCTTGGTCACGACGGCGACGGTCAGTGCGCCGACCTCGTTCATCGCGATATCGGCAACGATGGGAGCAGCGCCGGTACCGGTGCCACCGCCCTCACCGCAGGTGATAAACACCATGTCGGCGCCAGCAAGCGCCTCGGCAATGTCGTCGCGGGACTCATCGGCAGCCTTGCGGCCAACCTCGGGGTTGGCGCCGGCGCCCAAGCCGCGGGTAAGGTCGGTGCCGATGTGCACCTTGATATCGGCATCAGAGATCGCGAGTGCCTGAGCATCGGTGTTGATGGCAACAAACTCGACGCCGCGGATGCCCTCTTCGATCATTCGATTGACCGCGTTGGTACCGCCGCCGCCGACGCCGACCACCTTAATGACGGCAAGGTAGTTGTTGATCTCTGTCTCGTGCATGTCGGTCCTCCGAACAAAGGTTATAGCCATAGCATGGGTCGACCCCTGCGCACATTAACCTTCAGGTTGAAAGTAAATGCAAAGGTAAACCGTATTATGTTTGCACATTATGAACGTATCAGTCAAATAATTGACCGTGAAAACCAAACAAACCAGATAAACGGCGTGGTATGGCCCCTCAACAAAGCATCAACCAGCGCTACGAGGTCGGAGCATTCCTAAATGTGTAGTTGCCTGGAGAGCGCACATTGATATACGTTACGCCCTCTACCTGCGAAAGCAGCTTGGTGACTACGCGCTCCTTCTTGACGATATCGTTCGAATCGCCCAGCGACACCTCAATGCCGTTATTGAGGTTTGCCGAGATGGCTTCGACCGAAGGCGTAGAAATATCCTTGACTTGTCCCAAGAACTCGCTCGAAAAACCACGCACATAATCCAGGCCGGCCTTAACGGCCTTGGAGTTCACCGCCTGGCCGGAAACCGGAGCGACATCCGCCGAGACATCAGTCAACAACACCGCGCCATAATGCTTGGCGAGCGCCAGCGCGGCATCGATTCCGGTCAAGGTATTTGAGCCCTGCCCTGTCGTGATGACGTTGCCCTGGTCGTCCACTTCGACCGACGTCGACAGCGGGGCGATCCAGGTGTCATCGTCTCCGATAGCCCAGGCAAGGTCGTCGGAGCTGATATACGCAATGGCGATAACTTTACGCTCCGTCGGCGTGATGATAAGCGTATGGGGAAACTGGCGCTGGACATCCACGCCCGAAACCCACGGGTTCTGCTTGAGATCCTCGGTAATCTGGTCGGGATCGACGTTAAAAAGCGACGTTCCCTCGGGCAAGTCGATCAGCTGGATAGCATCGTGCTTCGTCACATGCTCGCTGCCTTGAATCTGAATATCAGTGGCAGTAAACAGTCCAGAGTTGATCACCACGATGGCAACGACGACGAGCACGGCCAAGACGGCCAGAACGCCGCCCACGATTTTGCCTTTGCCTGTAACGACAGAAGCGGCGTCTGATGTTTTATTTGCCATCGCTCCAAGTGAAGATAACGGGTTGAAACCTTTTTTACTCGAAGGCTTCTTGGCGGTAGCCGGCACCGATGTCAGCGAGCGCGGTTTCGATGCGCCCAGCGTGCGACCTGGACGCGCCGCTTTAGTTCCCGTCGAGGGCTTGGGAGCTGCCATGGGACGGGCAGGCTTGGCGCCCATAACAGGCTTTGACGTCGTCGAGGGACGCGAGGACTTTTTTGCGGCCGGACGATTACCGAGCTGCGAGCCGACGACCGGACGACTGGTCTGTCGAGCATGCCCGACAGACTTAGAGTGCGCGACGGTATTGCGTTGAGGTTTGGCAGGCGCGCCGGAACGCCCTCCGGCGCGGCGGAAGGTGGGTTTCGATGCTCTAGAAGCCGAGGAATTTAACTTCCGGTCTGAGCTCGATGCCATACGCCTCCCTCACCTTTCCGTGCACATGTCTAATAACCGCGGCAACGTCATCGGCCGAGGCAGTTCCGTTATTAACGATAAAATTAGCGTGAACGGGCGAAACTTCCGCGCCGCCAATCGAAAAACCCTTTAATCCACAATCCTCGATAAGCTTGCCCACACTCGCATCGGGCGGGTTGCGAAAGACAGACCCGCAGGATGCGCGACCCATGGGCTGCGTACGCTTGCGCCTTGTAAGGTACCGCTCCATGCGCTCGCGAATGTCGGCCTTGGGCGCCGGTTTAAGCTTGAGCACGCACTCGAGGATGATCTCATTGCGGGGAAGGCTACATTCGCGGTAGCCCCAAGTGATCTCGGACCCCGCATAATGCTTGATACCGGATGCCGGGTCAAACGTTACGACATCCTCAACCAGCGAGCCAATCCACTCGGTCCGTGTGCCGGCATTCATAGATATCGCACCGCCGACCGAACCAGGAATGCCAACGGCAAACTCAAGGCCCGAGAGGCTACGCGACAGGGCATCGTTGACCAGGCGCGCAAACATCACGCCCGCACCGACCGTCAGCGTACAACCGTCATCGGCAACAACCGTGCGCTGAAACTCACGTCCGAGCGAAATGACGGCACCGCGATAACCGCCATCGGCAACCAGCAGATTGGAGCCCTTGCCGATGATGACCCACGGCACCTGCTCGCGATCGAGCACCGCCACGGCGCGGCGGAGGGCATGATAGCTATGGCACGTCACAAAGAGGTCGGCCTTGCCGCCGATACGATAGCTCGTATGACGCGCAAGGCGCTCGTCCTCGATCACATCCGTGTCGATCATGCCCGAGAGCGCCATGACGGCGTTAAACAGACCCATTAGACTTAAGCGTCTTTCTTGGCAGTCAGATACTCAATGAACTCGGGACCGACGGTCGTAACGTCGCCGGCACCCATGGTGAGCAGCAGGTCGCCCTCGCCCACCATCTGCTCGAGCTCCTGATTGAGCTCAAGACGGCTGGAGCAGTACACGACCTCCTTGCCAGGATGCTTGGCGCGCACGGTATCGGCGAGCATCTTAGAGGTGACACCCGGAATGGGCATCTCGCCAGCCGAGAACACATCAATCAGCAGCAGTTTATCGGCATTGGCAAATGCATCGGCAAAGTCGTCGCACAGGGCCTGCAGGCGCGAATAGCGGTGCGGCTGGAACACGACATCGACGTGCTTGTAGCCCAGCGAGGAAGCGGCAGCAAGCGTCGCCTTGATCTCGGTGGGGTGATGGCCGTAATCATCGACCACGGTGATGCCATCGATATCGCCCACGTGGGTAAAGCGACGGCGGACGCCCTCAAAGCTCGAGAGCGCCTTGGCGGCGGCGTCGATGTCAAGGCCCAGGACATGGGCGACGGTGAGCACCGCCGTGGCGTTGAGCATGTTGTGGCGACCGGGGTTGCTCTTGATCTCCACAGCGTGCTCAGTGCCGTCCTCAAAGCGAACGATAAAGTCACTCTGGATGCCCTTGACATCCGGGTGCACGCAGACGATGTCGTTGCTCTCGGCAAAGCCGTAGGAAAGCACGTGACGGCCCGTCGACTTGGCGAGCTCGACCAGATGCGGGTCCTCACCGCAGACGATGACGGTGCCGTCCTCGCCCACCAGGCTCATGAATTTGGCGAAAGTTGCCTCGATCTCCTCGATACCCGAGTAGTGATCGAGGTGGTCGGCCTCGACGTTGGTCACAATGACCACGTTGGGGTTCAGGAACAGGAAGGAGCTGTCGGACTCGTCGGCCTCGGCGACAAAGTAGTCGCCCGAGCCGTTCTTGCCGTTCGTGTCATAGCCCTCGACGATGCCACCGATCAGGAAGCTCGGATCCAGACCCATGCGGTCGAGCATGGTGGCGCACATCGAAGACGTGGTGGTCTTGCCATGCGTGCCGGCAACAGCGACGGTGGTGTAGCCGTGGCCCAAAGCAGAGAGCATCTTGGCACGGGGCCACACGGGAATACCCAGCTCGCGAGCGCGCACGAGTTCAGGGTTGGACTCCGGAATAGCGGTGGACACAACAACCACGTCGGGCTTGACCTCGTCGATCGTGGCGGCCTCATGGCCCACATGCACCTTCACACCAGCGCGGGTAAGCTGGCGGATATAACGTGACGTCTTAAGGTCGGAGCCGGTAACGGCATAACCGCGCTCGTGCAGAACGAGGGCGATGCCGCTCATGCCGGCGCCGCCGATACCGATAAAGTGGGCGCTCTTAAACTCGGGCGCGGAGGTTGCAGTCTGGGAATCAGCCATGTGCTCGTGTACTCCTTGCGTAAACACTGCCTGTAACCCGTTAACTGTACCGCACCTACCGCATCAGCGCGAGGGCGACCGACGATATCCCGTCTAACTAACGCAAACCCTCTACCGCATCCGCCAGAAGAGCGGCGGCCCTATCCTGAGCCAGACCACGCGCCGCCTGACGCATGGCGTCGCGTGCCGCCGCGTCATCGACCAGGTGCAGCAGCTCATCGGCAAAGGCAGAACCGTCGATATCGGCATCGGCACAGAGCACGCCGGCCCCGGCGTCGACCAGATAACGGGCATTGGTGGTTTGGTGGTCGGCCGTCGCATGCGGGTACGGCACGAGCACCGAGGGCACGGCGAGCGCAGCGATCTCGGCCACGCTCGATGCGCCCGAACGCGATAGCACCAAATCGGCAGCAGCCAGCATGTCGCCCATGTTGTCGATGTAAGGCTGGACGCGGTAACGCTTCGCCTCCTCGGGCGTCAGCGCCAAAGCGCGCTCGGTCTCCTCAAAGCCGTCGGCACCCGTCGAATGCAACACATAGAGGTTCTTGCGCGAAAGCAGCTCGTTTTTGAGCGAAGCCACGCGCTCGTTGAGGTGCTGGGCGCCAAGTGAACCGCCAAAGACGAGCAGCAGCGTAGCGTCCTCGGGAACGCCAAGTGCCTTGCGGCCGCGAGCGCGATCGCCCTCGATCACCGAGCGACGTACGGGGTTGCCGGTCATGAGCACGTGGTCAGGGTCACCTTCGCGCTCAAAGACCGAACGCGCTGCCGGCACCGAGATGCACACGCGAGCGGCGTGGGAGTTCATCATCTTGTTGGCCAGGCCCGGAACAGAGTTCTGCTCATGCAGCAGATACGGAACGCCTGCGCCCTTGCACCACCCCAGCAACGGAACCTCGACATAGGCACCAAAACCGATGGCGGCATCGGGCTTGCCGACCTTTGAGAAATGACTGGCGAGCGCACGCTTGGCCTTGTTGACACGCCACAGCGAGGTCAGCGCCGTCCAAGGACGGGAGCGGTCGAAGCCCGTAACCGTAATGGGCACAAAATCAAACCCAGCCTCGGGGACCAGACGACCCTCGAGCTTGCGCGACTGGCCCACGAACACAACGTGGTGGCCACGGTCACGCAGCTCTTCGGCCAAGGCGAGCGCGGGGTTGATATGCCCTGCCGTGCCGCCGGCTGCAATAGCAACGGTCATCTTATCGGTCATGGTAGTCCCTTCGTACACGCGGTCCCTGGTCGTCGGTGCGCAAACGCGCCGACGGGTCCGAGTTCAAATCGATTCGATTATATCCGCCGCCCGCATTGCGAGGAGTTGGGCGCTGCGGACGACCTTGCGGCGCCGTTCGCTGACGCGGACGGGCTGCCGGCTCGGTCGCAGAGCCATCCAGAACGGTAAAGCCGTTACGCGAAGACCGCTCGCCGCGCACGTGGGGCACGCCGGCGGTACTCTCATCCATAACGGCAAAGCTCTCGCGGCGACGGTCGTACTCATCGCGACGGGCGCTCTCGTACGAAACGCGTAGGATCAGACCGGCAAGCATAAGCGACACAATAATCGACGAACCGCCATAGCTAATAAACGGCAACGGTTTGCCCGTCATGGGAAACACGTTGAGGATGCCCAGCGCATTGATCAAAAACTGCACCGCGAGAATGACCGCAGAGCCAGACGCCATGAGCGCGCCCCGACGATCGGTCGCCTGCTCGGCAATGCGAAACGCCGAGTAGATCAGCATCGCAAACACCAAGAAGAACAGGACGGTTCCGACAAAACCGACTTCCTCGCCAATGATGGCCAGGATGTAGTCATTGTGCGCCTCGGGCAGATACGAGTACTTCATGGTTGAGTTGCCGATGCCACGGCCGAACAGACCGCCCGAGGCAAAGGCCATGATGGCAAGCGTGGCCTGATAGCCGTCACCATACTCGTCGGCCCAAGGGTTCAAGGCAACCTGAATACGCACCATACGGTATGGCTCTGCGACAAGCGCAATCACGATCACGAGAATGCCGAAGATTAGCACGCCGATGATAAATCTGGGGTCGAGACCCGCAAACAACGCCATGCACATGAGGGTCAACAGGATGATCAGGACGGTACCGAAATCGGGCTGGATAAAGATCAGAAAGAGCGAAATGCCCAGGTAGATGCCCATCTTGCGAAGGAATTCGTTGATGTTGCCACCGGGCGAAAAGAAGCGATCGAGCATGATGGCCGAATACGCAATGGCAAATGGCTTTAAAAACTCGGAAGGCTGGAACTGAATGCCGGCGATGTTGAGCCAGCGCGTGGCGCCACGGCTGCCGCTGCCCACCAAGAACACCAGAAACAGTAGCCCTATCATGCCTATGAGGAAGATCCTGAGCACATCCTCCCCAAACCAGCTGTCCGGCAAAACGCGCACGATGGCAATCAGCGCCAGAACACCGACCACGGCAAACGCAGCCTGTCGACCCAGAAAAAACGTCGCTGAGCCATTCTCGTGCAGCGCCTCGACCGAAGACGCCGAGTACACCATCAGCAGGCCAAAACACACCAAGATAAACAGACAGGCCATGAATATCAGACGGGGGCGCATGATGCGGGCGGGAACGCCGGCAATATAGCGTTCGCTAAACGACCGCCCGCCGCGACCGGAACGCGGTGTGCTACGCCGCGAGGAAGCACGGTCCGAGTCGGGCCTCCTCATACCTTGTCGGGGGCTCTCCTCTCTCACCGGCAACCCCTATTCCATTTGCGATTTCGCTGCAGCGGCAAGCTGGGCCACATAGTCCTTAAACACGCGGCCGCGCTCCTCATAGCCCGAGAACTCATCGAACGAAGAGCAGGCAGGAGAAAGTAAGATCACGTCGCCACGGCTCGACAGCGAACGGGCAACGTCCACGGCATCGCGTAGGTCATCCGCCTGGGCGATATCCACATCGCCATCGACATCGGCCTCGTCCATAGCGGCGGTGAAGCGCTCGCGCGCATCGCCAAAGCAGACGACCGAGCGCACGTTATCCATAACAACGCGCGCGAAGTCCGTGAGCGGCGTGCCCTTATCGTGGCCGCCGAGCAGCAAGATCACGTCGTCATCGGGAAATGCCGTCAGTGCCTTCTCGACCGCGTCGGTGTTGGTCGCCTTGGAATCGTTGACGTAGCGCACACCGTCAATCTCGCCGCACGGCTCCACGCGATGCTCGAGCGGCTGGAACGAGGCCAGACCGCGGCGGACACCATCGACATCGGCACCGACGGCCAGAGCAGCCGTGGCGGCACATAAGGCATTGATGACATTGTGATGGCCCGAGATCTTGAGCTCGGACGTGGCGACAAGCTGGGTCTCGACGCCCTTCAGGCGCACGACCATTTTGCCGTCGCGCACAAAGGCGGCGTCTGCACCCTCGGGCTCGTCAAAAGCGACCTTGCAGATGCGGCGACCCGGCGTATAGATGTACTCATCGAACTCGTGAATGCCGGCGTCTTCGACGTCGACAACCACCAGATCGTCATCGACCATATTGTCAAACAGCTTGATCTTGGCAAGCGCATAGTTCTTATGGCTCTTATGCCAGCCCAAGTGGTCGGGAGTGATGTTGAGCAGCACTGCCACGCGAGGGTGGAGCTCGGTGGTCGTAGCAATCTGATAGCTCGAGAGCTCAGCCACAAACCACTCGTTGTGGGCTCGGCCGTCAATCTCGTTGACCGGCGGCTCGCCGATGTTGCCGACAGCTACGCTGGCCTCGCCGGCAGCCTTGAGCAGATAATCAGTCAGCGACGTGGTGGTCGTCTTACCGTTGGTGCCCGTGATGGCAATCCAGTTATCGGGCGACAGGCGATAGGCAAACTCTGGCTCACCCATAATCTGAGCGGCATGTTCGCGCCCGGCCTTAAAGAAGCCCGAGAACTCCGAGATGCCCGGGCACGTCACGCATACGTCATAGGCGCCCTCGACCTGTTCGGTCCCATAGACAAACGACGCACCAGCAGCCTCGAGCGCACGCGTGGCGTCATTGGGCTCAGAGGTGCCGCCGCCATACACGGTAACGGCGCTTACGCGCTCGGGATGTGCCAGCGCCCAGCGGGCGACATCGAGACCGGATTTGCCCTGACCCAAAACGAGCAGGCTAAAGACATCAGCAAGAGGCATGAAAGACCACTATCCCAACTGGAAGAACAGAGCAAGGCCAACGGCACCAAAGGCCGCAGCGATAATCCAAAAACGGATGACGACCTTGGTCTCGGCCCAGCCCTTCTTTTCGAAATGATGATGGATGGGCGCCATAAGGAAGACGCGCTTGTGCGTAAAATGGAAGTAGACAACCTGAATCATGACCGACAGGGTCTCAACGATAAACAGGCCGCCGATGATGAGGGAGACGACCTCGGTGTTGGTCATGATGGACGTGCAGGCAAACGCGGCGCCCAGAGCAAGCGAGCCGGTATCGCCCATAAAGATGCTCGCCGGATAGCAGTTGAACCACAGAAAGCCCAAGCAGGCACCGGCACACGCGGTACAGAAGATGGACAGGTTCACGTCTCCGTGCAAAAACGCCATGGCAGCCATGGCGAGCATGGCGATCATGGAGGTGCCGCCAGCAAGACCGTCAAGGCCATCGGTCAGGTTCACGGCATTAGAAAGACCGGCAATCATCAGCCAGCAAAAGACAATATAGAGCCACGGGAACGAATAGCCGCAGATGGTGGTCGAAAGCACGCCAAGGTCGATCGTCAACCCACCGGGAAAACGAATCTCGGGGGCGACGCCGCACCAGTTGACGGCAAGTACCGTAAAGGTGACACAGATAATGGTTAGGCCGATCATCTTGGCATGAGGCGTCAGACCGAGCGAGCGCCCATGCGTAACGGAGGTCAGGTCGTCGATCAGGCCCAGCACGCCGGTCGCCAGCGTGGCGAGCAGTACGAGTACGAGCTCGGTGGTGAGCTTGCCCATCAGCAGGCAGGTCAGCGAGATCGCGACGAGGATGACAACGCCACCCATGGTGGGCGTTCCCTGCTTAACCAAATGACGCTTGGGGCCGTCGGCACGAACCTGCTGGCCGATACCCTCGACCTTGAGCAGCTTGATCCACCACGGCATGAGCAGCAGCGCAATGGCTGCGGCGATGCCAAGCCCCAAAAAAGCCTGATACGTTGGATACGAGGGATTGCCGAACATGGGCTAGCACACACCTTCCACAAAGCGGTCGAGCTCAACAAAGCGGGAACCCTTGACCAGTACAACATCATGTTTTTCAAGCGCGCCGCCCATGCGGTCGAGCACCTGCTGATAATCGGAGAACACCTGGATGCGGTCCTCGTCCATGCCCATCATGCGTGCGGCATCGGCCATAAGCTGGGCCAGCTCACCACCCACGCACGCCAGCATGTCGAGCTTCTTGGCGGCGGCATAGGCGCCCACGAGCTCATGCATGCGAGGAGCCTCATCGCCCATCTCGCCCATCTCGCCCAAGATCGCCATGCGAGACCCCGTGCACGAAAGCGAGCACAGCAGATCGAGGCCGGCTGCCATCGATTCGGCGCTGGCGTTATAGGAATCGTCGATGATGCGTGCACCGCTCTTGGCGCGCTTGATCTCCTGGCGGTGACCGGTGATCGTGAGGCCCCTAAAAGCAGCATCGATCTGCTCGGGCGTCACGCCCAGGCGATAGGCAACCGCGGCGGCCTTAACGGCATTAGGAACGGACTGCACGCCGGGGATGGCAAGCATGGTATCGATTGTCTCGCCCTGGCCAAAATCGAGCGTAAAGACCGGACGTCCCTCGTCATCAACACGAATGTCGCGGGCACGGACCTCATCATCGTCCGAGACGCCGGCCAGCATCACATCGATACCAGCAGGCTGGGCGAACGTATCGCGAATGAACGGCGTAAAGTCGTCCTCGCCACCCAAAACCAGCAGCGGCAAATAGTCGCCGGCGGCGCACATACCCTGGACGATCTCGGACTTGGCGCGGGCGATGTTCTCGCGGCTGCCCAAAATACCGATATGAGAGGTGCCGATCTTGCTCACGATGGCAAGGTTGGGATTGGCAGACAGAGACAGGCGCTCGATCTCGTGGAAATGGTTCATGCCCATCTCGAGCACCAGGACCTCGGTATCGGCCGGAGCGGAAAGCACCGTGAGCGGCATGCCGATCAGGTTATTGAAATTGCCCTTGGTGGCCCAGACACGATAGCGCTTGGCGAGCACAGCGGCTAGCACGTCCTTGGTCGTCGTCTTGCCGATGGAACCGGTAATGCCAACGACCAGGCAGCCAAGCTCCAGGCGATACGCGTGCGCCAAACGCAGCAGAAACTCCTCGGGATCATCGGTCAGCAAGATGGCACAGCCCTTGTCCTGCGCCAGCGAGACCAGCTCGGTCTCGGGCTCACGCGTCATCACGACGGCGCCGGCACCCGACTGGACGGCACGGGAAGCAAAATCATTGCCGTCGACGTTTTCACCGGGAAAGGCGACGAAAATCGTCCCTTCCTCGACCTGGCGCGAGTCGATAACGCACCCGCGGCATACCCGATCGACTTCTCCCGTCACGGTTCGGGCCCCTGTTGCGGCCGCGAGGTTGTTGACGGCGATCTCTATCATTGCAGCTCCCCTGTAAACCTAAATAATGCTATCGGCGTATTGTATCCCAGCGCCGCGCATGCGTGGTGCAGGGCATGTGAACACCCCTCATATGGGACAACAAACCACGCCCCAAAGATTGTAACCCCCTACTTCGTGTGTGGGATACCCAGCACGTCGAGCGCGTTGGCCATAATGGACTGGAACGGCACCGCAGCGGCATCTGAGCCGCTCGGCGTTCCGTCGAGCGTGATATAGCACAGCACCTTGGGCGATTGTGCCGGTGCAAAGCCCATAAAGGACGACATGTAGTTCTCCTTGAGGTAGCCGCCGTTCTCGTCGGCACGTTCGGCCGTACCGGTCTTACCCGCCACGTCATAGCCGTCAACAGCGCCGCCAACGCCCGTTCCCTCCGACACGACCGTCTGCATGCACGATGTCACCTGGGATGCGGCGTCCTCCGAAATCGCGCGCTCGCCTTCGCCCCAGTCCTTCTCGTCGCCTTTGCTGGACTTATAGAAGTGCGGGGTCATCATCACGCCGCCGTTGGCGATGCCGCCCACGGCACGTGCGATCTCAATCGGCGAGACAGACAGCGCCTGTCCAAAGCTCATCGAGCCCAGCGTGGCGCCGTCATACTGGTCACGCTCCTTGACGATGCCCAGGCTCTCGCCCGGAAAATCGACACCCGAGCTGTGACCGATGCCCCACTTGTCCACATAGGCGGCAAAGTCGTCGGCACCGATCTTGCGCCCCACCAGGACAAAACCCACGTTGGACGAACGGCGCATCATCTCGCGTACATCCATGGTCATGGCGTAGTCGCGCTTGTCGGCATCGGTGACGGTATCGTCGCCCACCTTGATGCTCGCCGGCACCTCAAACGACGTACTCGATCGCACGACGCCCAAGTCGAAGCCGGCGCCCGCCACAAGCGTCTTAAAGACTGAGCCGGGCTCGTAGGCATCGGTGACCAGGCGCAAGTTCATATCCTCGGTCTTGGCGTTTTCCAAATTGGTCTGGTCGTAGGTCGGATACGAGCAGGCTGCCAAGATCTCGCCTGTCGTAGGATCGGTGACCAGCGCCGAGCCGTTCTTGGCCTTTGTCTTCTCGACAGCCTCTGCCAGGGCATCCTCGGCCGCACGCTGGATATTGACGTCGAGCGTCGTCACGATATCAACGCCGTCGACCGCAGCCACCTTTTTATAGGCACCGCCCGCGATATAGCTGCCGTCCCTCGCGCGCTCGCGTACGAGAGAACCGTTCGTGCCGGTCAGAAGCTTGTTGTATTGCTTTTCGAGACCCGTCAAGCCGTCGTTGTCTACATTCACTACACCCAGCACCTGCGATGCCAGATTACCGTATGGATATACGCGCTTCATGGCCTGCTCAAAAAGCACGCCGGGCAGGTTCTTCTTCTCCAGCGCCGCAGCGTCGTCTTCGTCCACCTGGCGCTTGATATACACCCAGGTTCCATCGGACTCAACGAGCTTGCGGCAGGTCTTTTTATCGATTCCAGTTGCCTTGACCAGCGCCGACACCGTCTTGTCAACATCCTCGACAAGCTGGGGGTTCACGGCGATGTTGCGACATTCGACCGACGACGCCAGCACGTTACCGTTGCGGTCGTAGATGGTGCCACGTTTGGCATAGAGGGTCTGCGCAAGCAGGCGGCGCGCATCGGCACGCCCGCGCAGTTTATCGGCTTCGACAATTTGATAGTCGGCAAGGCGAAAGACGCCCAAGCCCAAGCCAAGCCCAATGAAGCCCATGACGGCTTTGCGGCGAGGCAGAGGCGTGCCTGTGAGCCATTCGGTCGACGAACTCTTGCGCGACCTGGTGTTATGCATTTGAGGGCCGTCCGAGCCGCGAAGTCGCGACGCCGGGTCGTTGCCACGGGACTGCCCGGCGTTGTAAGATTGCCGACCCGTTCCTTGATAACCAGAACGTCCCCGCGACGAGGGACGTCCAGAACCGCGGCCCCCATCGGAACCGCGGCGATAGTCATTTGTCATACTCAGCTACCGTCTTGCTACTGAGCGGTCGCGGTCGCGTTGGCGCCCGCGGCTGCATCCTGCGAAAAGTCAAGTGTAACGCTCTCGCTGGGCTCCACCATGCCATAAGCGCCCGCAAGGTCGCGAATGCGCGTGTCGGCGCCATAGACCGAATGCATGACCTCCAGGTCGGAGCTCTCATCGGTCGCTTTTTCGAGCGTGTTGGTAAGCTCGGCGTTGCTGTTGAGCACCTGGGCCGTAACGCCGGCGAGCGCCACACGGGCGACACCGATCGTCATGGAGATGGCCGCAATGATGCAAAACGTTTTAAGAACGCTCATGAAAACCGGGCTTACTGCCTGGTTTGCCTGACGGCCCGCGCCCGTGTAGACATCAAAGCGCGGCGTGCGCTGCTCGCGGGGAGCAACGGGAGCCTGCGGTGTCTCACGATAGGCGGGCATGGCGTTCATATCATAGGCGAGTGCTGCGCTTGAAGTGTTGTAGCCCATGATATGCCGCCTCCCATCCCGAGTACGTTGGTAGTGTGTTTAAGCTTCGTTTATGGTGCGAGCGGGAGGTCCAATATCGCGCGGTCGCGCCTACAGACGCTGCGCCACGCGGATTTTGGCTGATCTCGCCCGAGGGTTGCGCTCAACCTCATCAGGCTGGGCAACCAGGGGTTTGCGGGTGATGACCTTGAGTATCGGCACGTTGCCGCACACGCATACCGGAATCTCCGGCGGACACGTGCACCCCTGGCTCATCTCCTTAAAGTGGTTCTTTACGATACGGTCCTCGAGCGAGTGATACGAGATGACGCAGATACGCCCGCCCGGGTTGAGCCACCTGGTGGCGGCATCAAGCCCTCGCTCGAGCACATCGAGTTCGTGATTGACCTCGATGCGAATGGCCTGGAAACTTTTCTTGGCCGGGTGTCCGCCATGCCGACGAGCGGCAGCGGGGATACCAGCCTTGATGATCTCGACAAATTGGCCGGTGGTTTCGATCGGTTCTTGCTCGCGGCGGCGCACGATCTCGCGCGCGATCTGCGAGGCGAACTTCTCTTCGCCGTAGACGCGTAGAATCCGGGCGAGGTCGTGTTCGTTATAGGTGTTGATGACCTCAGCTGCGTTTAAGGTGTTATTACCCGGATCCATCCGCATGTCCAATGGGGCGTCCTCGTTATACGAAAAGCCCCTGCCAGGGATATCGAGTTGCGGTGACGAAACGCCCAAATCGAACAGGAAGCCATCGACCCCGGGCACCTCGGCCGAGCAAAGCAGCTCGTCCAAGTCGCCGAAGTTGCCCTTCAGCAGCTGGTGCGGAACGCCGGGAACCTCGCGGTCCAGACGGGCGCCAGCGGCCTCGAGGGCCATGTCGTCCTGATCGACGCCGAGCAAAAGGCCCGTCTCCCCCACCTGCGCGGCCATCTTTACCGAATGGCCGGCACCGCCAAGGGTGCAATCGCAGACAACGGAGCCGCTCTTTAGCTGCAGCGACTCAAGCACTTCGCCGAGCATGACAGGTTCATGCCGATATTCTTGTGTCAAGATCCCACGCTCCATCCGTTACCCGTGCCTTGCCCTTACGAGAAGAAGAGGTCCAGCAGGGCCTCATCGTCATCGTCCTCATCGGCCGCGGCGCGATCCCAAACCTCAAGGTGGTCGTAGTTGCCCACAACCGTGACCTCGCGGTCGAGGTTCGCCTGCTTGCGGAGAGACTCGGAAAGACCGATACGACCGGCGCTGTCCACATCCATCGACGTGGTGCGCTTGTTGATCGCCCTCATGAGCTTCTGGTCGTTAATGTCACGCGGGTTAAAACCCTCGTGGCCCTCACGACCCGCGAAGAGTCCTTCGACCCACTTATCGAAGGCCTCGGCAGAGAACACGTACAGAGCATCGACATCCAGGGCTTTGAACACGCGAACGTGCTCTCCAAGCTCCTCGCGAAGGGGTGCAGGCAGGGACAGACGACCTTTTGCATCGAGATTGCGCTCGTATGCACCAGTCATTCCCATGTGCGCCCTCCCCTCGGTTACTCAGATGGCACGTACGCGGGGAACCACCCCGCCTGTCGACGTCATCAATAATATGGGGAACCGCCCCATTTTTCAACACCTTTCCCCACCCCTTCCCCCACCCCTCCCCACCATACCACCCCCAAAATGTTGT
>CABUVF010000023.1 GCA_902494945.1 uncultured Collinsella sp. | reverse complement strand
GATGAACCCACAGCGCCCCGCGGAACGGTCTCGCTGCCGCTCGTCGGTCGCGTCGCGGCTGGGATTCCCATTCTGGCCGAGCAAAATATCGAGGACACCTTTACCATCCCGACCGAAATCGCCACAGACCAGGGCTCCTTTATCCTTGAAGTGCACGGCAGCTCAATGATCAATGTCGGCATCTACAACGGCGACTACATTATCGTTCGCGAGCAAAAGAGCGCCATGAACGGCGAAATCGTCGTGGCCATGATCGATGGCTCGGCGACCGTCAAGACGTTCTACAAGGAGCAGGGGCGCGTGCGCCTGCAGCCCGAGAACGACACTATGGAGCCCATCTATGCGACGAACCCCGTTATTTTGGGTAAGGTTGTCGGATTAATGCGCCGGTTCTCGTAATGCAAAAACGCATCACCATCTTTGATACCGTCCGCGGGTTTACGATGATTTCCATGGCAGGTTTTCACGCTTGCTATGATCTCGCCTACCTGTACGGCTGGAATATGCCCTGGTTTACCCAGTCAGTCTTTCAAGACATCTGGCGCGCCAGCATCAGCTGGGTATTTTTGTTTATCGCGGGTTGGATGTGCACCCTTTCGCGCAATAATATCAAACGTGCCGCCAAATACGCGTTAGCAGCACTCGTCGTCTGGTTGGCAACAACACTTGTCTCAGTCGACGATTCGGTTAATTTTGGCATCATCTACTGCATGGCCGCATGCACCGGCATCGTGGCGTTGACCGATCCCGTCCTTAAGAAGATAACGGCGAGATGGGGCATGCCCCTATGCCTTATGTTGTTCGCAATCACCTGGAGCATCCCCAAAACGATCTACCCTGTCCCCTACCTGGCGTGGCTGGGATTTCCGAGCCCTGGGTTTGTCTCAGGTGATTACTACCCCATCATCCCGTTTATCTTTATGTATCTTACAGGATACTTTGCCGCGCACATAGCGCAGAGTATCGATAAGACCGTCCCTAGCTGGGCCTACGCCAACCCCCTGCCGGCGCTCGCCAGCCTTGGACGTCACGCTCTCCCCTTTTATCTGCTGCATCAGCCCATCATTCTGGGCATTTTGGAGCTCGTCTACTCGGTGCGATAACGCTCGAGCCGCGGTGCAATACGAGCCGGCAACTTCGCCACAATGCGAACGCCGTCCTCGAGATATTCCTCATGCAGAAGGGTTCCCTGCTCATGCACCAGCGTGATGAGAGCGCCCTCGCGATACGGGATATCAGCGGAGAGCAACACATCGGTGGCAGCTGCCTCGCGAGCAATGCAATCGACGAGATCGTCGAGCCCCTCGCCCGTTTGGGCCGAGAACAGAACGGCCTCCGGATAGCGACGACGGAAACTCAATCGATCAACGCTATCGAGAAGATCGATTTTATTGAATACGGTCAGCGTTAAACGCTCTCCGGCGCCGATCTCATCAAGCACGCGGTCGACAGCCTCCAGCTGCCGCTCATAGTCCTCGTCAGACGCATCTACGACTTTGAGAATTAGATCGGCACCCAAAACCTCGGACAGCGTCGATTTAAAGGCATCGACCAGACCATGGGGCAGCTTTTGAATAAAGCCGACGGTATCGGTAATCGTCATGCCGCGACCGCCGGGCAGACGATACGAACGCGTCGTCGGGTCGAGCGTAGCAAACAGCTTGTCCTGCGAAAGTACCGTAGAGCCGGTCAGACGATTGAGTAACGTCGATTTACCGGCATTGGTATAACCGGCTAACGCGACGCGAAACGCCGGTGACTCAATGCGACTCTTGGATTGAACATCGCGACGCTGTTCAACCTGCTTGAGCTCACGACGAAGCGCAGCGATCTTATTACGAATGAGGCGACGGTCGACCTCGAGCTGACTTTCGCCCTGACCAAAACGTGAGCCGATGCCGCCGCGCGTCTGCTCCTTGGCGAGATGGCTCCACATGCCACGCAGGCGAGGCAACAAATATTGAAGCTGTGCCAGCTGTACCTGCAGGCGTCCCTCACGCGTCTGAGCATGCAGGCCAAAGATATCCAGGATCAGTGCTGTACGATCGATAATCTTTACCGGCTCGCCCACGGCTTTCTCCAAATAGGATTGCTGCGAGGGGGTCAGGTCGTCGTCAAAAATAACGACATCGGCATCCATGCGATGCACCAGGCCGCACAGCTCTTCAACCTTACCGGAACCGATAAACGATTTAGGATACGGCTTTACCAAACGCTGCGACAAGCGTGCCACGCACCGGGCACCAGCTGTGTGGGCAAGACGCTCCAGCTCATCAAGCGAGCGATCGAGCGGCCATGCATTGTCGCGCCACTCAACACCAACTAAAATGGCACGCTCGGGCTCGGGTGCCGTGGGAACAAGGGGGAAACGGGCCATTAGGCAGCCTCAATACGATGCAGGATATCCTCAACGACCTCATCGATCGTACATTCATCCATATCAAACCACACGATACGGTCATCGCGCTTAAACCACGAAAGCTGACGCTTGGCATAGCGACGCGAACGCATCTTAATGAGTTCGCGGGCCTCATCCATGCTCATCACGCCATTGAAAGCATCAATGATCTCTTTATAGCCAATTGCCTGCATCGACGTCAGGGCATCTCCCAGACCCTGGGCCATAAGACCGCGGACCTCATCGACAAGACCCTGCTCAAACATCAGATCGACGCGCAGATTAATGCGCTCGTAGAGCACCTCGCGATTACGCATCAAACCAAACCATAGGGCATGATAATGCTCGCGCGGAACACTAAACTGACTTTTTTGCTGTGCATAGGAGATACCATCATCATTCATCTCGAGCGCACGAATCACACGGCGCACGTTATGGGGATGAATAACAGCAGCCGATTCTGGATCGCGCTCGGCAAGCAAGGCATGCAGTTCTTCCTCGCCAATACGCTCGGCAAGCTCCTGATAGCCCGCACGACGATCGTCCTCAAGTTCACCCGAGGGAAAGTCCATCTCATCGAGGGCGGCCTTGAGATACAGCCCCGTACCTCCGCAAAAAACCGGCAGGCAACCCGAACCAAGGAGACGTTCAACATGCGCGCGAGCGTCGGCCTGATAAAGCGCAGCAGAATATGCCACACCCGGCTCTACAATGTCGACGAGACGCAGCGGCGCCGTGCACTCATCGGGCGCCATCTTTGCGGTACCGATGTCCATGCCGCGATAGATTTGCATCGCATCGCACGACAGCACTTCGGACGAAAGACGAGCTGCCAAACGGTCGGCAACATCACTCTTACCAACCGCCGTCGGACCGACGATCGCAACGGCGGAAAGACCTGACCCGGGAGAAACCATTAGCGCGGCTCGCCCACAACGGAGCCGGACAAATACCAGGTCTTGGCAACGTCAACGTCAACATCAACGATCTTGCCAACAAGCTGATCGATGCTGTAACCCTCGGGGATAGGCGCATGCACGGTCTGATTCTTGGGACTCTTGCCCAGCAGGACCGCGTCGTTCTTTTTACTCGTTCCCTCAATGAGCGCCGGAACCACAGTATGAAGCTCACCCTGGTTATACTCGTGTGCCGTGGTCTCGATAACCTTAACCAGACGGTTGAAACGCTCGAGAATAACCTCATGCGGCGTAGGATCGTCAATCTCGGCGGCCGGGGTACCGGCGCGCTTGGAATAGATGAAGGTATAGGCCTGAGCATAGCGGACCGTCTCGGCAAGTGAGAGCGTCTGCTCAAAGTCTTCTTCAGTCTCACCCGGGAAGCCAACGATAATGTCGGTCGAGAGCGCGATATCGGGCATGCGGTTGCGAATGCGATCGACAAGGCCCAGATAGTCCTCGCGTGTATAACGGCGATTCATCTCTTTGAGGATCCGCGTCGAACCTGACTGGACGGCCAAGTGCAGCTGCGGCATAACGGCAGGCGTCTCGGCCATGGCGTCGATGGTCTCGGGCAACAGGTCCTTGGGATGCGAAGACGTAAAGAAGATGCGCTCCACGCCCGTATCGCCCACGGCACGCAGCAGATCGGCAAAACGCGGCTTGCCAAACAGATCGCGACCATATGAGTTAACGTTTTGGCCCAGCAGCGTAATCTCACGCACGCCCTGGCGCACCAAACCGGTCACCTCGTCGACAATCTCCTCGAAGGGGCGGCTCTTTTCGCGACCGCGTACGTACGGCACGATGCAATAGGTGCAGAAATTATTGCAGCCTGTCATGATGGGCACCCAGGCGTGATACTGGGTCTCGCGATGCCACGGCATGCTCATGGCGTCCGTATCCTCATGCTCATTGGTGCGGATATGACGCTTACCATCAAGGAACGCCTCGGCAATGAGCTCGGCCACATGTGCAATGGAATGCGTGCCAAAGATGACATTGACGTTATCGACGTTGGTGAGCAGGCCCTCGCCATCGCGCTGCGCGATGCAACCGCCAACGGCAACCACGCGCTTGCCCGAAGGCGAAGGCGGCAGGCTTTTGCAGGAATTGCACTGACCGTACAGGCGAGTATCGGCGGCCTCGCGCACGCAGCACGTCATGAAGACAACGATATCGGCATGCGCGGGATCGAGCGCCATGAGGCAGCCATACGAATCAAGCAGACCGCTCACACGCTCGGAGTCGTGCTGATTCATCTGGCAGCCAAAGGTGCGGATATAGTAGGTTTTACCGGCAAGAATATCGCGTACGGAACGCTGGTCCATGTGCATAAGTCCTAACGATGGGGAGCGAAACAAGGCAAGCAGAAGCTATGCCACAGGCTTAACATCATCCATGACGACGTTATCCATAGCAGCTCGATTGATCTGGTGAACGTAGACAGAAAGGCGGATGGCCGTGCGCGACTCCCCGTTAATGAGGATGTCGGAGAACACGGGCGCGCAGGAAATATCAAAACCGGTTGGAATCAAAAAACCGCGCGCGATAGCAACGGCCTTAATAGCCTGGTTGACGGCACCGGCGCCGACACACTGGATGTTGACGGGTACACCATCCTTGACCATGCCGGCGATGGCGCCGGCAACGGACGCGGGCGATGATTTGCTTGATACCTTCAGGCAATCCATGAAGAAACTCCTGCATTTAAAAGTACGTTTTAACTGCAATAACTGTATCGTACCGAGTGGACTCGGTAAAGGCACTATTCCTCTTTGGCAAGATCAAAGGTCACGGTGATTCGATCACGCGAAACACGGATCTTTGGGTCGCCGCAAAGGTTGAGATAGTACCGGGTGGCAAGGTCATTAAAGTCGCGTTCCACAGCGCGCGAAAACTGTGCCATGTCATCCTTGGCAATACGTAGCCCGCGACGATCCTTCGCGAGATCGACAGGAGCCGGCGCATGCGAGGACGAATCACGCTCGCGCAGCAGACGCGCGGTCACACCGCGAACGGGCTTAATCTGCCCTGCCAAAATGCGATGGGCCGTGCGCTCGGACATCTCAAGACCCAAACCCGAACAAATACGGATAAAGTCCTCGGCATCAGAAGCAAGGCCTAAACGATCGACAACCGGAAGCTCGCTCTCGTCATCAATGAACAGGAGACGAGACGTATCGAGCCGACTTGACGCTTGAGCATAAAGGGTCGCGGCAATCTCAGACGGAGAACCGAGATAGACATCGCAACCACGCAACTCCTCGAGCGCAAACTCACAAGCAGCGCGAATAATATTATGTGGACCGCGAGCGCAGACATAACGTCCGTCCTCATCCTTGACGGCCTGGGGCCAGCTGGACTGATCGGCACGCTCACTGAGGCGGTCGGCCGCAACGCTTACCTTGAAGGCTGAACCAAGATCGACGCCGGACGTGACCATACGGGCCTCGTCGGTGTTCTGCTTAATCGAAAACAATGCCATGCCACGACCGTGAACGCCCCAACGGTCCATCTTCATGCTCTCGAGCTTGGAGGTAACGCGGGCATCAAAGATTCGCTCTTGCATATCCTGCGGAACGCCAGAACCGTTATCCAGAAAGACAAGCGTGCGGACGCCATCTTCCTTGGTCGTGGCGAGATAGACCTTGTCGGCGCCGGCATCGCGAGCATTACGGAGCATTTCGATGACGATGTCCTCGACATGCTGGATGTCGTGCTTAGCCTGGCGCCGCTCGGCCTCCGAAACGCGGAGGCGGACATACCCCTCGCCAAGGTTCTCCTCGACACGAAGGTTGCCCTCCCCCGACATCGACGCGATAAATGAGATGAGCTCGTTCGCGTCGCTCATGTTATTTAGCGATATCGACAGCGCGGCTCTCGCGAATCACGACGACGCGCACCTGACCGGGATACTCCATCTCTTCCTCGATCTGATGGGCGATATCGTGAGCCAGAACCGTGGACTGGGCATCGGAAATCTTGTCCGGCTGGACCATGACGTGGACCTCGCGACCGGCCTGCATGGCATAGGTACGTTCGACGCCGTCATGGGAGTTGGCGATCTCCTCGAGCTTCTCAAGACGCTTGATGTAGTTCTCGGCAGACTCGCGACGGGCACCGGGGCGAGAGGCAGAGACAGCATCAGCGGCCTGCACCAGGACATCGAGTACCGTGTTGGGGTCGACATCGGCATGGTGAGCCTCAATAGCGTGGACGATAACGGGCTTCTCGCCATAACGGCGGGCAAGCTCGGCGCCGATGACGGCATGCGGGCCCTCGACGTCGTGGTCGATTGCCTTGCCCAGGTCATGAAGCAGGCCGGCGCGCTTGGCGGTCACAACGTCCAGGCCAAGCTCGGAAGCCATCACGCCGCACAGATCAGAGACCTCGAGGGAATGCTGAAGCACGTTCTGACCAAACGAGGTACGGTAGCGCAGGGCACCAAGGGTCTTGACGATCTCGGGGTGCAGATCGTGGATGCCGGTATCGAAGGCAGCCTGCTCGCCAGCCTCGCGCACGCGCTGCTGAACCAGGTCGGCGGCCTTGTGATACATCTCCTCGATACGGGCAGGGTGAATGCGGCCGTCGGCGATGAGGTTCTCGAGGGCGACACGGGCGGTCTCACGACGGACCGGGTCGAAGCTCGAAAGAACGACTGTCTCGGGCGTGTCATCGATCACGAGGTTGACGCCGGAAACCTGCTCGAAGGTCCGGATGTTGCGACCCTCGCGACCGATGATACGGCCCTTGAGGTCATCAGAGGGAATGTGCACGGAGGTAACGGTGACCTCGGCAGTGTGGTCGGCAGCGCAGCGCTGAATCGCCAGAGACAGAATCTCCTGGGCGGTCTTGTGGCACTCGGCGCGAACCTGCTGCTCGGACTCGCGAATGATCGTGGCGGCCTCGTGGGTGACCTCGCCGCGAACCTTATCGAGGAGCTCCTTGTGGGCGTCCTCGCGGGTAAGATCGGCGATACGCTCGAGCTCGGAGGTCTGCTTTGCGCAGAGCTCCTCGAGCTCACGGGAGCGCTTCTCGACCTGACCGGCCTGACTGGACAGCTGATGCTCGCGCTTGTCGAGAGCGTCGTTGCGGCGATCGAGGGATTCCTCGCGCTGCATCACGCGGTTCTCGAGCGTACGAATCTCGTTCTTACGCTGCTTGTCCTCGGCCTCGGCGGCCTGCTTGTTCTTGATGATCTCCTCTTTAGCCTCGAGTAGAGCCTCTTTTTTGAGGGTCTCGGCCTGACGCTTAGCATCACCGATCAGGGACTCAGCCTGTGCGTGTGCCGACTGGATTTTTTCGTCGGCCTCGTGAAGACTACCCTGCTTGGCGGTGCGCATGTAGGCAATGGCGGCGATGGCACCCAAAACGATGCCAACGAGCGCTGCGATGATAGGCATGCTCACTCCTTTTTATGGATTCGTTACACAACAAAGCGAACCGTCCTTACGAACGGCTCGCGACATTTGAGTAATATGGGCGCAGCTTATGCGGGTCGGATACAGATAAACATATAAACAAACTCATCACAGATGAGCACATATCACAAAGCAAATGACGCTGTTTATCGTACGTTGAACCACAACAACTGTCAAATAAATGCCCCCAACACGGCGGCTAAAACGCGGTGAACGGCAGGGCCACAAAACGCATACGCCTAAACCGCACATTCCTCACGTTCGGCATCGAGACGTGCCTTAACGGCATCGGCGGCGATGTGATACGAGAAGCCCTTGCCCATCAAAAACCGAACCAGTTTTTCGAATCCGCGCGTCTCTGGAACACGCCGCTTGGCGAGCAGGGCTGACGCACGCGCCAAATCGTCTTCGACGGCAAAATAATCCTCGGGATAACCGGGAATGTCATCGAGCACGACATGACGGCGCTTGAGCTCGGTCTCGATTTTACGCTGTCCCCAACCGCGCCGCTTGCGTTCCTCGATAAAGTACGAGCAAAAGCGGTTCTCGTCTAAAAAGCGATACTCGGTGGCGCGCTCGACGGCGAAATCGATCGCGGACTGGTGAAAGCCGTAGCGTGCCAACTTGTCACGGACCTCACCCGTCGCATGGTCGCGTCGCGATAGCATCTCGGTCACCATGGTAAGTGCACATTTACGCTCGATGAGCTGCACCGCTTCACGAAAGTTATCCCAATCACAGGGAAGATCGGGGCGATTTTTGACATACAGGCGCGCGACCCGCACGGGAATCCAAATGGACCGCTCAAAACCGCCCTCAAGCTCACAATCGATATGTGCGCAAGGCTTTTTGGACGCATACCCGCTCGAGAACGAGGAGGCCGCCTTCTTATCGGGAAAGACGACCGTGGCCTCGGTTACCGTATACGACATGAGCGTAACCGCTACTCGTCGTCATCATCGAGCATGGCGGAACCATCGATGGCGTAAAGCTCGTCAAACTCCTCAGGCGCAGGCTGATCGGTCAGTTCGACCTCGGACGGAGCATCGTCATCAAACTCAAGCCCGCAGGCAAGGCGGACCTTATGCTCAATCTCGTCGGCGCAATCGGGGTGTTCGCGCAGGAACGCCTTGGCGGCCTCGCGACCGTTGCCGAGCTTGTCCTCGCCATAGGCAAACCAGGAGCCCATCTTCTTGCAAATGCCGCACTCGACAGCCATGTCCAGAATCGAGCCCTCCTTAGAGATGCCCGTACCGTACATGATGTCGAACTCAGCAGAACGGAACGGAGCTGCCACCTTGTTCTTAACGACCTTGGCGCGCACGCGGTTACCGATAACCTCATCCTTAAGCTTAATGCTGTCGATGCGGCGAATGTCGATACGCACCGAAGAGAAGAACTTAAGGGCGCGGCCGCCCGTCGTAGTCTCGGGGTTGCCGAACATAACGCCGATCTTCTCTCGCAGCTGGTTAATGAAGATGCATGTCGTGTTGGACTTGGACAGCGAGCCGGCGAGCTTGCGGAGCGCCTGACTCATCAGACGAGCTTGCAAACCGACCGTGGTATCGCCGATCTCTCCCTCGATCTCGGCACGCGGGGTCAGCGCGGCGACGGAGTCGACGACGATGGCATCGATGGCGCCGGAACGCACGAGCATGTCAACAATCTCGAGCGCCTGCTCACCCGTATCAGGCTGGGAAATCAGTACCTCGTCGATATCCACGCCAATGCGCGCGGCATACGTGGGATCGAGCGCGTGCTCGGCATCGATAAATGCCACCACGCCACCCATTGCCTGGGCTTCGGCCAGGATCTCGAGCGAAAGCGTCGTCTTACCGGAGGACTCAGGACCGTAAATCTCGACGATACGGCCGCGCGGCACACCGCCGATACCCAGAGCGGCATCGAGGGCCAGGGCGCCCGTGGGAATGGCCTCGACCTCGAGCTCGGGACCACCGTCGCCGTACCTCATGATGGAACCCTGGCCGAATTTCTTCTCGATCTCGGCCTTGGTGGTGGCGATCATCTCATCGCGCTCTTTACCCGTCGTGCGAGCATGAACGGTACGTACGGGACCTGAATTCTTGGCCATGAATAGCCCTCCTCTTAATAACCTGCATCGATAATAAACGAACGGCTGTTCGTGGTCAACCGTTCAGATAAATCATATGCAGGCGGTCTTTCCAAACCCCAACCAAACGCCGACCAAACACTGACCAAATGCTTGACCACAAAGGACCAAATATGAACAAGGCAGGCAAAATTACGTCTACAACCAGCACAAACGCCAAATGAGCCTAAGGTCCCTATCTCCACAATTAAGGGGCCCGGAGGCCCCTTAAAACACGTCTATTCCATAGAGTTGAGCACAAGGGCAATGCGACCCAATGCCTCCGTGACCGCATGGGCACGAACACACGAACGGTCGCCCTCATAGTGGCAGCGCACAGAGTCCACGACCGGCACTCCTCCATCGGCGGAGCGATGCGCCCAGCCAATATAGAAAGTGCCCGCAGGATCGTCCTCAGTACCACCGCCGGGGCCGGCATAACCCGTTGCGCTCACTGCAATATCGCTCTGGTACAGCTCCAGCGAACCCACCGCCATCTCGCGCGCGGCCTGATGCGACACCGCGGTATAGCGGTCGAGCGTCTCCTGATCAACACCAAGAACACGATGCTTAATCTCATCGCAATAGGTCACCGCACCGCCACGCAGCACCGCCGAGGCGCCCGGGATATCGGCAATCGTCGAGGCGATCATACCCGCCGTCAGCGACTCAGCCGTCGAAACCGTCACGCCCCGAGCGCTCGCGCGCTCGACAATATCACGCGCCAGCTCCTCGTTATGTGCGGAAATCTGATCAAAAGAGTCCGTCATACCCACCAGGACCTAGATCGAAAAGACGATCTTGCGGCAGTTCCAGAAGTACTGGGCGCCCGAGATAACGGTCAGGACAACGGCAACGGCGTACAGGAAGCGCGACACCGAGTAGATGCCGAGCGTCAGCGCCACCGGGCCAAGGTGCAAGCCGGCCATAGCAAAAACGCACAGGTAACCGCAAATGGAGACCATCGTGGTTGCCGTCTTGTACTTGCCGAGCTTATCGGCCGCAACGACCACACCGGCCGCACTCGCGACCATGCGAAGGGCGCTCACCAGCAGCTCACGGAACAGGATAATGAACACGGACCACACGGTCACCGCGCCAAAATCCAAGAACAGCAGCAGGGCCGAAAACACGAGCAGCTTATCGGCGATGGGGTCCAAGAATTTACCGAAGTCGGTGATCTCGTTGCGCGAACGCGCCAGATAACCGTCGACCTTATCGGTGCACGACAGGATCACATACAGAATGAAGGCAGCAGCGGCGAGCGGGCCGTCGAAGATGCTCCAATCCGTACCGGCAACACTCGTGTGAGAAAGCGCCGACACGATCATGAACACCGGGATAAAGACGATGCGAACGCACGTCACGATGTTGGCGGGCGTCCAGACACTCGTCAGTTCCTTATTGCTCTCGTTAGCCACGACGCTCTCCTACTCCACAACATGACCGATAAGCTCGTAGCAGAAGCTATCGGTAAACTCGACGGTCAGAATATCGCCCACGGACGCCTCGCTGGCGTCCAGATGCACCGCGCCATCGGAATCGGGCGCCTGGAACCAGGCATGGCCGATCAGCTCGGCGCCATCCTCGGTCTCTTCGATACCGTCGACAATCACCTGGGCGCGCTCGCCCACATGTGCGGCGGTGGCGGCAAAACCGAGCGACTCGGCCAGGTCCATGGCCTCCTGGGCGCGCTCGAGCTTGACCTCTTCGTCGACCTGGCCCTCCATCTTAGCGGCCAGGCTACCCTCCTCACGCGAGTAGGCAAAGACGCGCGTGTAATCAAAGCCGACGGTGTCCATAAAGTCGATAAGGTCGCGGAACTCGTCGTCGGTCTCGGTCGGGAAGCCGACCATGGCCGTGGAACGAATCACGATGCCGGGGATGCGCTCGCGAAGGTCGCGGAACAGATCCTCGAGCTCCTGGCGCGAACCGGAGCGACGCATGGCCTTGAGAATGCGCGCGTCGCAGTGCTGCACGGGGATATCGATATAGGGCAGCACCTCGGGCGTATCGCGAATCGTCTCGATGAGCTCATCGGTCATGCCCTCGGGCTGCAGGTAGAGCACGCGGACCCAGACGTTCTGCGGGCGCACGGCCTCGGCGACGGCACGCAGCAGCTGCGCCAAATTGCGCGGCGAGCCCTCGGCGACGTCCTCATCCGCAAAGTCGGTGCCCCAGATGCCCGTGTCCTGGCCGATCAGCACGATCTCGCGCACGCCACCGGCAACCAGGTCGCGCACCTCGGAGATAATGCTCTCGGCATTGCGCGAGTGATAACGACCGCGAATATAGGGGATCATGCAGAAGCTGCAAAAACGATTGCAGCCATCGGAAATCTTGACGTAGGCAACGGCACCCTCGACGGTACGCTTGACCTGAGGGATATAGGCCGCGATCTCACGCTCGACACCCAGCACGCCATCGATGACTGCCACGATGCCGTCTTCCTCGTCGGCCTTCACAAAGGCAGCGACCTCGGGCAGCTCGTCAGGCAGGTCGTCGCCATAGCGCGACGGCACACAGCCGCACATGACGATGGGGCAAGAACGAACGCCGTCCTGCACCTCGTTGGCGAGCTCGAGCGTGGTCTCGATGCTCTCGGACGTTGCGGAGGCGAGGAACGAGCACGTATTGACGATGGCGATATCGGCCTCCTGCGGGTCGAATGCCTCCTCGTAGCCTGCGGCGGTCAAAAGAGAACGCATGCGGTCGGTATCGACCTCGTTCTTGGCGCACCCGAGGGTGATGTAGAGCACGGAGCCCAACGGTGTATCCATGTTGGAGAGCGGTCCTTTCGAATGATATTAGCGGTAGTTGGTGAACTGCAGCGGCTGGCCGTAGTCCTGGTCGCGCAGGAACTGAATCACGGTCTGCAACGCGTCCTTCGAAGCAGAGGAAACACGCAGCTTGTCAGCTTCGATGGTCACCTTGACCTTGAGCTTTTGGTCCTTGATGTCCTTGTTGATCTTCTTGGCGGTCGCCTGGTCGATACCCTCGACGATATGGCCGAGCACGCGCACGGTGCCGCCCGATGCCGCCTGCGGAGCATCCCACGAAACAGCCTTGAGGTCGATGCCGCGCTTGATGAGCTTGGAGCTCAGGACATCGATGATCTGCTTGGAGACAAAGTCGGCCGGGGCGTTGATCGTAAAGAGCTTGTCGCCCTTCGAAAGCTCAATCGTGGCGCCGGAATCCTTCAGGTCATAGCGCTGGGAAATCTCGCGCGTGGTCTGCTGGAAGGCGTTGTCGACCTCTTGCATATTGACCTCGGACACGACGTCGAAGCTGGAATCTTTAGCCATGATGTTTCCTTTCGCGTACGAGCGGCTTAATAGCTATCGTACGAATAGTCGGTAGAATCGGTGGGCGTCTGACCGTCAGTTGCGGCATCGGCGCCATCCGTGGACTGGGCATCGGTGCCGTCGGTGGTATCGGTACCGTCGGTGGTGTCGGCACCATCAGAACTTTCACCATTCTCGGAATCGGTCGTCTCCTTCTTGGGAACGGTGATCGTCACACGCGCCACGCCCGAAGTCTTGGTATCGTAACGGACCTTTTCGCCATTCTTGGTAACGGTGACATCGGAAGGCTTGGACGTGGTGATCTCGATCGAGGACTCGGGCGTGTACTCCTGCTCAAAGGGGCCAGTCGCCTGGGCGCCATAGACCGACTTTCCGTCGACCTTGACCTCAATCCACGCGGTCTTTCCCTTGGCAACGGAGACCTTGACCTTCGTCGCCTCGTTCTCTTCCTTTTTAGCCGTCGTCTTGGTGGCGTCCGAACCGGTCGACTCATCCGTCGCCTCATCGGTGTCTTCGTCCTCGTCGACCGTTTCGGTCTTCTTAGAAGACTTCTTGGTCGTCGTCATGGTAGCAGCAGGCGTCTCGGGCGTGGTTTCGGGCGTCGAAGATGCGCAGCCGCGCAGAAGTACCACGATGAGCACGATCAGCAGCAACGCCACGGCACCGATGCCAGCGTAGACGATACGCGGATCGAGCCCGTTGTTTTGAGGAGTACGAGATCCGCCGCGTCCACGACTGGAACTGCTGCGGCCACCTCCCTGAGGCATACGACCACGATTGCTATCGGAACGGCCACGATAGCCACCCTGGCCCTGAAGGCCGCGCTGACCCGAGCGGGGCGCAAGTTCACCGCGGCCTTGATAGCCACGCTGGCCCGAACGCGGAGCCGAAGGGCGCTGGCCACACGGCTGAGATTGAGAGCGAAGACGCGGCGTCACCTGCGTGGTATCGGCATCCGCATAGCCACCGCGAGAGCGTCCCGTAGAGGCACAACGGTAACCGCGATCGGAATAGCCGCCGTCGCCGTAGCCGGCACGAGGGTCACGCGCCACGCCGCGGGCAGCGGGAAGTGCACGGTCCTCGGGCATCGGCGTACTGCGGAACCGGTCACGCTGCGAGCGAATCTCCTCGCCCGAACCCGTCTCGGTAATATAACCGGCCTGCTGAGGACGCTGTCCATAGCGAGTCGAACGACCGCCCTGAACCATCAGGAAGCGCCCGTTATCGACCGAGGAACGCGAATTGACGTAGCCGGCGGCGTCCTGGAAACGACCGCCCTGCTGCGACGTCTCGCGTTCGTATGCCATCAGTTCGTCAAAGTAGGCATTGACGACCTCGCGCGGATTGAGGCCCAAAAAACGAGCATAGCTCGAAATCATGCCCTGCGCATAGCCGCGCGGCGGCATCGAAGCAAAGTTACCGGTCTCGAAAAACTCGATGATCTGCGGCCTGATTTTGATGGTGTTGGCGACCTGCTGAATGGAAAGGCCCATTCGGCGACGCTGCTCGAGCAGCATGTCACCAAAGCGTGCAGCCATCAGAATCCTCCAAACTCACGATCTTCACGTGCCATCTCGGCGTCGACAGATTCCAGCGCGGCAAGCCCCTCCTCGTCCAACAGGACCTCGCGCGGCTTGGAACCGTCGGGCGGGCCGACGACACCCTTTTCTTCCAGCATGTCCATAATACGCCCGGCACGCGCATAGCCAACCTTCAGGCGGCGTTGCAGGCCAGATGTGGAGCCCAGCTGCGATTCCACCACAATATGGGCGGCTTCCCAAATGAGCGGATCATCGTCTTGCGGCTCGGCGCCTCCGGTGCGGACAATGCCGCCACCAGCCATGGACATGGAAGCGGGCGCCACGGCGGACAGAATCTCCTCGTGGTAGTCGGGCTCGCTCTGCGACTTAACGAACTCGACAATCTCGTTGATTTCGTCGTCCGAGACAAAGCAGCCCTGGATACGGCGGGGCTTGCCCCAGTCGACCTTGGAGAACAGCATGTCGCCCAAACCGGTGAGCTTCTCGGCACCCATCTGGTCGATGATGACGCGCGAGTCGATGCCCGTGGCGACGTTAAAGGCGATGCGGTTGGTGATGTTGGCCTTGATAAGGCCCGTCACCACGTTGGAGCTGGGGCGCTGCGTGGCAACGATCAGGTGAATACCGGCGGCGCGGCCCAGCTGTGCAATACGCACGATCGAGGCCTCGACATCCTTACCGGCAACCATCATCAGGTCAGAGAGCTCGTCAATGATAATGACCAGGTAGGGCATCTTTTGAGGCGGGTTGTCGTAATGCTCAAACTCGCCGGCGGCCTGCTTTTCGTTATAGGTCGAAATCTTACGGACGTTGAGGCGTTCGAATACCTTCAGGCGGCGCTCCATTTCGGACACGGCCCACTGCAGGGCGCTCGCGGCCTGCTTGGGCTCGGTCACCACGGGCACATAGAGATGCGGCAGACCGTTATAGCCCGCAAGCTCGACGCGCTTGGGGTCGACCATGATCAGGCGAACGTCCTCGGGAAGGGCGCGCATGAGCAAGGTCGTGATGATGGAATTGATCATCACCGACTTACCAGAACCGGTCGTACCGGCGATCAACAGGTGAGGCATCTTGGCGAGGTCGGCGACGACCGGCGTGCCCTCGGCGTCGCGGCCGATGGCAAGCTCGAGCGGACCGCCCTTCACATAGGGCAGTACGTCGCCCAGATTGACGTTCTGGCGCTTGCGGTTGGGAATCTCGATGCCCACGAGCGAGGTGCCGGGGATCGGGGCAAAGATACGAACCGACTGGGCGGCGAGCGAAAGCGCAATATCGTCCTCGAGGCTCGAAATCTTGCTCACGCGCTCGCCCTCGCCAGGTTGCAGCTTAAAGGTCGTCACCGTGGGGCCGGCGATCCAGCCGACCACGCGGGCACTGCGGCCAAACTCAAGCAAGGTGGATTGCAGTGACTCAGCGGTCTGCTCCAGCTCCTTATCCGAAGACGCGGCAGAAGCCGACTGCGGGTTGGCATGTAGGATTTCGAGCGGCGGAAGCTTGAGGCCGTCCTCTTCTTCGCCCTCGTTATCTGCGGCGCCGTCGTCCACTCCCCCATCACGAGCCGCAGCCGATTCGACAGCACTCGTGGCAGGCGCATCGGCAACCTTGGGATGCTTCAGGAAGTCGGGAATCTGAGGTGCGGCCGAGACGGGATTCACGGCAAACGGCGGCTCGGACTCGTCGATCTTGTCCGGATCGTCCTCCATCGAAAGCTGTCCAGTGACCTGCCCGCGCTTGGCGTGGCGACGCGGCAGCAAGGTTGTCTTGGCGGTCTCGAGCGGAGCCTCGTCGTCCTCGTCGTCACCCTCGGTGAGCTCAATCTCGCTATCGGACCAAGAAGGGTCGGGCTCGCTTGTGTTGAGCTTGGGCGCAGCCTTGCCCTTCTTGGCATGGCGGCGCGGCAGCAGCGTGGTCTTGGCGCGCTCGGCTTCAACCGACTCGGATACGTCGACAAATGGGTCATCGTCCTCGTCGTCATCGTCCAAAACCGGGTCCACATCGTTGCCCATGACCGTGGTCACGGCAGCATCGGAGCCCTTTTGACGAAGAATGCTCAGGTGCGGACGGGCAACGCCGGGCACCGACAGGGCTTCGTCGTCACCCCACGGGCTGGCGTTGACATCGGCACGACGGCGTTCGGCAAAATCTGCCGCACGATCGCGGGCAGAGCGCAGCACACCGCCCACCGAAAAGCCAATGATGACAAAACCAACGACGGCCAGACCCAACAGGACCACCATCGCGACAGGCTTACCCAGGGCATTCTGCAGCGCACTCGCAATAAACGCACCAATGTAGCCACCCGACACGGAAAGGTTCTGCGGCGTAAACATAAGGTCGCACGAATCGCTCGTGCCCGGCACCATCAGCGAAAGAATGGAGACGACGGCGATAAAGACCACGGCACCGCCCGCAACAGAGCGCACGTTGAGCGGCGAGTCCTCACCCAAAAAGAGCGTGGCGGCAAACAGCAAGATGACGATCGGCAGCACGTAGGCGCCCAGGCCAAAGCCCAGGTGATAGAACCCGGCAACAGCAGCCGTCACGGGCGCTGTTGCCGGTGAGATCACGGCAATGAAGGAAGCGATCGCCAAAACGGCAATGACCACGCCGGCGATATCGCGATTGGCCGAAGGCTCGACCAAGGGCTCAAAATCGTCGAAGTCTGCCTCATGGCCCTTATTGGCACGCAGATGGGAACCGGCACCCTTAGCAGATGCCGGTTGGTTATTGGCCTTATTGCCTTTGGCGTTTTGTGCAGATCCGCGCGCCAAACTAAACCTCCATGACGACCGGGATGATCATCGGACGGGTGCGCGTACGGCTCCAGATAAAGTTAGAGAGCGAATCGCGCACGGCCTTGCGAATGGCATCGGAACCGCTGCTGGTAAAGCTAAACTTACCCTTCTCGATCGTCTTCATAATGGACGCGGAGGCATCCTCGGAGAACTGGTCGTCGATGGCAAACGAGACGCCGCGGCCCGAGAACTCGATGGCCTCGATCTTCTTGTGTTTGAGGGAGACGATGGCAACGGCCGTGACCATACCGTCGTTGGCGAGCTTCTGGCGATCGCGCAGGACGATGGGGTCGGTATCGCCGATACGCAGGCCGTCGACGTAAACGACACCGGACTCGACGGGCGTACCGCGCTTGACGATACCACCGCGCATCTCGAGCGTGTCGCCGTTATCGAGGATAAAGATATGATCGTCCTTGATGCCCATCTTGCGGGCCAGCTGGGCATGGGCGCGCAGATGCACGGCCTCACCGTGAACCGGCATAAAGTACGTGGGCTTGGCCATGGCCATCAGGAGCTTGAGCTCCTCCTGGCTACCGTGACCCGAGACGTGGACGAGAGCGCGGTTCTTATCCCACACGTCGCAGCCGAGCTTGGCCAGGCTGTTGACGACCTGCTGGACGGCCTTCTCGTTGCCAGGAACGGGAGTTGCCGAAAGGATAACGGTATCGCCCTCGTGGATGGAGAGCGTCTTGTGCTCGCCATTGGCCATGCGGGACAGGGCCGACAGCGGCTCGCCCTGCGAACCAGTGCACATGACGACGATCTTGTCGTCAGGCAGGTTATCAATATCGAAGGCATCGATGATATCGGCATCATCGATGTTGAGATAACCGAGCTCGCGCGCCACGCGGGTGTTCGTGAGCATGGAGCGACCGGTCACAACGACCTTACGGCCGCACTTGCGGGCGGCATCGCAGATCTGCTGCAAACGATGGATGTGGCTCGAGAACGATGCGACGAACACGCGACCCGGGGCGTTCTTGATGGCGTGCAGCAGGTTGGGACCAACCTCGGCCTCGGACTTGGTAAAGCCGGGAACCGTGGCATTAGTGGAGTCGGAAAGCAGCAGGTCGATGCCCTGCTTGGCAAAGCGGCTGATAGCGGCATAGTCGGGCGTGACGCCATCGATGGGCGTCTGGTCGAGCTTAAAGTCGCCGGTGTGCATAACGGTGCCCTGATTGGTGCGGATGAACACGCCCAGAGCGCCGGGGATGGAGTGCGTCATCGAGAAGAAGTCGAGCGAGATGCCGCCGAGGTTGACATGGCTGCCGCCCTTGACCTCGCGGAACTTGGGTGCGCGGATGCGGAACTCAGAAAGCTTGCCCTCGATAAAACCGAGCGTCAGCTTGCTCGAGAAGATGGGCACCTTGTTGTTGAGGTCCTGCAGCAGGTACGGAAGCGAACCGGTGTGGTCCTCGTGGCCGTGAGTAACGATGATACCGCGGAGCTTCTCCTCGTTCTCCAGAACATAGGTGTAGTCGGGAAGCACCAGGTCGATACCGGGCTGGGAGTCATCCGGGAACATAAGACCGGCGTCGACGAGCACCATGTCGTCGCCGCACTCGAAGACCGTCATGTTCTTGCCGATGCCATCAAGGCCGCCGAGCGGGATGATCTTCAAGGGAGATGATTTTTTAGCTGCCATAGGTTAGTGTGGTTTCCTTTCTTCGAAACGGGTCTGGAACAACCGACGGGGCGCTTCTGGCAAACCGACCGTCGGGAACGTACAAACATGCATCGCAGAGTCGATGCAATAACTACAGTATGATACCCATTTGCACAACAACAGACCACCCATGCATCAAAGCCCCATCTGAACTGGTCTATCCCGCCGGTTTCCCGTGGGGCGGGCACTGATGAAGTTTCCTGCTCTACAGTCCTGCTCACGACGGAGGCCACATTAAGTGGCCTCCTGTTCGTGCGGAACTCGCGATAAACTTCATATGCGCCCTCCCGGGCGCAAGCAAAAGGACTGGTTAGTGCCGCTCGCAATTTAGTTAGACAGTCTATTCAGTAGTCAGATTTCGGATTTGTAG
>CABUVF010000022.1 GCA_902494945.1 uncultured Collinsella sp. | reverse complement strand
GAAATGGAGGTCAAGGCCTGGACGGTTCGTCAGGGCGCGCCCGCCCCGCAGGCCGCCGGCGTTATCCACACCGACTTTGAGCGCGGCTTTATTAAGGCCGAGGTCATTGGCTACGACGACTACATCGAGCTCGGCGGCGAGCAGGGTGCCAAGGCCGCCGGCAAGCTGCGCATTGAGGGCAAGGACTATGTCATGGCCGATGGCGACGTCGTGCACTTCCGCTTTAACGTGTAAGGACGACGCGCATGTTTAAATATGGCAAAAAAGCCGGCTACATGGGCGTCGCGCTGCTGGTGCTCGCGGTGCTTCCGCTGGTGGTCGCAGCGTGTGTTATCCCCAACATTGGTCCTGAGGTGGCAACGAAGTTTAACGCAGCCGGCGAGGTGACGCGCTGGGGCAAGAGCTACGAGCTGCTGGCACTGCCGGTGCTCAACCTGCTGCTGAGCGTGGCGACGTACTTTACGGCAGGACGCCAGGCTAAAAACAATGATGACTCCGCCGCCATGGCGCGCATCGTGTGCGAGCGCTACCTGCGCAACGGTTGCATCACGGGTGTGTTCCTCAACGTGGTCAACGTTTACTTTATGTACTCGGCGATTACCGGAACGGGCTTTGGCTTTGGTTTCTAGCCTGTCCTTTTAGGCAACGAGCCTGCACGCATATTCAAGGGCTGCTGCGAGGCCGCCGCTCGATCGTGGTTTAAAGACCATGTCGGCGGCGGCCTCGTTTTCGTATCCGGCGCCGCGAAGGGAGAGTGCGATACCGGCTTCCAGGAGAAGGGGCAGACCACGTTGGCTGGTTGCGATTACGGCAGCCTGATTGAGCGAGCAGCTGTGCGCTTGGCATTGGATGGCAAGTTCACCTTGCGCCGGGCAAGGGACCAGAACGGCGGTGACGCGACTTGATAGCAATGCAAATGCTGTGCGCTCATCGGGCGAAAGGCATTCGGCTTCAACGACGACGAGCTTGGGCGGTGCGCTGTTTGTGCGAAGCATGGCTCGGTACATACGGACCGAAGAACCCGACATAGAAAACTCCTGTGTATTCGTTTAAACGTAAACTATAGTTTACGTTTTTGTTCAGCTCCATTTCAAACTCGGCTGCATGGACGAACGTGCGAAACAGATTCTTGGCAAGCGAGTCGAGCAGACGCGCAGGGACCTTGGTATCTCCAAGGTCGATTTTTGTGTGGCGACAGGAATCAGCCGACCCTACCTCGACCGAATCGAAGATGGGACGGCAAATTTCACGCTCAAGGTTCTATTTAAGATCGCGCCCGCACTCGGCATGACGGTATCAGAGCTTCTCGAGGGCATCGAATAGGGGATACCCGTCGACAACTGAATTACGCCATCGGGATGCGGTCGTGGTTGACCTGGCTGTAGAACAAGCGCTGGATTTCGGCTGCATCGCGTGACTGGCCGAGTGCCCACATGGTTTTGGCCACGAGTGTCTCGGTGGTCATATCATCGCCGCGCAAAATACCCGGATGATCGGCGTAAGCACGGCCGACCTCATAAACACCCAGGTCAAGGCCCTCTTCGGGAACCTGCGTGGTCATAACGACCGTGCGGCCCGAATCGACCCAGCGGAAAATTGCCTCCTGGAATGACTCGCCGGACTCGCCAAACTCGGGAATACCGCCAATGCCAAAGGTCTCCAGAATCACGGCGTCGTAGCTATCGGCAAGGGCGTCGAGGATGCCCGGGTTTACGCCGGGTGTAAGCTTGAGTACAAATACGCGCGGGTCGATGCTGTCGTAGAAACGCACCGGGTTTTCGCCCTGATGCGTGCCGTGAAGCCCGTTGCGCACGATGCGGTCGTTGCGGATATAGGCGATGGGCGGATAGTTGACGCTAATGAACGCGTTAAAGCTCATGGTGCGCTGTTTGCGGGCGCGCGTGCCGGCAATGGCCACGCCGCCAAACACGATCGAGACGTCGTGCGAGTGTTCGTCGAGCGCATAGAGCAGGCTCTGGTACAGGTTGAGCTTGGCGTCGGTAAAGGGGTTGCCCATGGGCTTTTGCGAGCCGGTGAGCACGATGGGCTTGGGGCTGTCCTGGATCAGGTAGGAAAGCGCTGCCGCGGTGTAGCTCATGGTGTCGGTGCCGTGCAGAATCACGAAGCCGTCGTGATCGGCATAGCCTTCAACGATGACGTTGCGGATGCGCATCCAGTCACTGGGGCGCATATTGGTGCTGTCGATGTTCATGGGCTGCACGACGTCGAGCTCGCAGAGGCCCGAGATCTCGGGGACGCTCTGGGCGAGCTCCTCACCGGTCAGGGCGGGGGAGAGGCCGTTGCCGTCCTCGGTCGATGCGATGGTGCCGCCCGTGGCGATGAGAAGGATGCGCTTCATTCTGGTATTCCTATCGTATTTGCCGCCGCAGGGGCGGAGTCGTTCGGCAGTATTGTGGCACAGGGCGTCCAATGTTCAAACGTATTACATCATCTGCAACGTTTGGTAACACTTCAATTGCCGTCAAATACGGGCCCAGGTCGTGCGTTTGCCGTGCGCTGATGGCTGCGAGGGACGAGAAACCCCATATAACGTGTACACTATGAAAGTTATTCTCGTTTATTCGCGCGGGTGGGCACCGGCTCCCCGCCAACAAGAGGGGGAACCATGGATCAAAAGGCTTCCGCAAAGGTCCTCGTACTCGACTTTGGTGCGCAGTACGGTCAGCTCATTGCCCGTCGCGTCCGCGACCTCAACGTGTATTCCGAGATCGTTCCCTGCGACATCTCGGCCGATGAGATTCGCGAGATGAACGCCTCTGCGCTCATCCTTTCTGGCGGCCCGGCCTCCGTGTATGCTGAGGACGCTCCATCCATCGATCCTGCCATCTTTGACCTGGGCCTTCCCGTCTTGGGCTTTTGCTACGGCCATCAGATCACGGCCGTGACGCTCGGCGGCAAGGTCGGCCACTCCGAGGTGGGCGAGTACGGCCGCGCCACCATCACGCGCACGGCCGGCGCCAAGCTCTTTAACTCCACGCCCATGGAGCAGACCGTGTGGATGAGCCACCGCGACGCCGTGTCCGAGGTGCCCGAGGGCTTTACCGTTACCGCCAGCACCGACGTGTGCCCGGTTGCCGCCATGGAGTGCGTCGAGCGCAAGATTTTCACCACGCAGTTCCACCCCGAGGTCAAGCACTCCGAGTACGGTCAGCAGCTGCTGAGCAACTTCCTGTTTGAGATCTGCGGCCTGGAGCCCAACTGGAGCATGGACAACCTGGTCGAGACCATGACGGCCGAGTTCCGCGAGAAGGTCGGCGACGACCGCGTGATTCTGGCCCTGTCCGGTGGCGTCGACTCCTCCGTCGTGGCTGCGCTGGGCGCTCGCGCCGTGGGCAAGCAGATGACCTGCGTGTTCATCAACCACGGTCTGCTGCGCAAGGGCGAGCCCGAGCAGGTGGAGGAGGTCTTCACCAAACAGTTTGACGTCGACTTTATCCACGTCCACGCCGAGGACCGTTATGCCGAGCTTCTGGCCGGCGTGACCGAGCCCGAGGAGAAGCGCCGCATCATCGGCACGCAGTTCTGGAAAGAGTTCTTCGCGGTTGCTCAGCAGCTCGAGACCGATGGCAAGCCGGTCAAGTACCTGGCTCAGGGCACCATCTACCCCGACATCATCGAGTCCGGCGCTCGCAAGACGGGCGGCAAGACGGCCACCATCAAGAGCCACCACAACCTGATTCCGTTCCCCGAGGGCGTGCACTTCGACCTTATCGAGCCGCTCGATCACTTCTTTAAGGACGAGGTCCGCGCGCTTGGCCTTGCGCTCGGCCTGCCGGGCCACATCGTGTTCCGTCAGCCCTTCCCGGGCCCGGGTCTGGCCATCCGCATCATCGGCGCGGTCGACAAGGAGAAGCTCGAGATCCTCAAGAACGCCGACGCCATCGTGCGCGAGGAGCTCGACGCCTACAACCAGCGTCTGTTTGAGCAGACCGGCGAGCGCAACTCCGAGCACAGCTGCTGGCAGTATTTCGCGGTCCTGCCCGACATTAAGTCCGTCGGCGTTATGGGCGACGAGCGCACCTATCAGCGCCCGATCATCCTGCGCGCCGTCGAGTCCAGCGATGCCATGACCGCCGACTGGGCCAAGCTGCCCTACGACGTCCTGGCCCGCATCTCCGGCCGCATCGTGGCCGAGGTCCCCGGCGCCAACCGCGTGTGCTACGACATCACGTCCAAGCCGCCCGCGACGATTGAGTGGGAGTAGTCTGACAGGGTTCTGACCTGTATTTTTGAGTGCCGCACTGTGCTGCTGAGTTTCGTTTTGTACGAGAGTCACGGCAAAGCCGCCAGCGACATTGGTGAGTAAATCCGATTATCGAGCCTCTGTTCCCGCGTCGGAACGGAGGCTTTTTCTTTGGCTATTTACTCCCTTTCACCTGCAATTTCGCGATTTACTCCCCGTGTTTCGAGACGGCAAGGCACGGGGCGGTATTCGGAGGAATGGGAGTAAGGATTTATCCCGAGTGAGTAGACGCGCGATTTTTGTCCCCGAGAACGAAAAGGGGCCGTTTTAGGTCCTTTGAAACTCAAATCGAACTCAATAGGCCTTTTGACGGTCTCTGTGCGGCGTTTTCCCAGGTCGTTAATGGGGAGTAAAGAATCTCACCGTCTCAAGGAAAGCGGGAGTAATCAGGGGAAATGCCGCGGGGTACCGCCGTGTGCCGCCATGTAAGCCACCGCGTCATTTACTCCCCAGGTGCGCCGAAAATGCCTTTGCATGCAATGGGGAGTAAAAACTCAACATACGCAGGCGTGAGCGGCGCTCACCGCCTAGCTTGGCGTCCTGATTCGGTTGCGCTGGTTGCGAAATGCGGGGAGCCGCTACAGCGAGGCTTTCCAGTCCTCGTATTCGTCGGCGTCGATCTCGCCGTTCTCGAGCTGCGCGCGCTTCTCTGCCCACAGTTCGATCGCCATCGCGGCTTTGGGCGCGTGCGGCGCCTTGGGGTTCAGGGAGAGGCCCGTGCCGTCGGCGGAGGGAACGATGCCGAACGAGTCCTCGAGCCGCACGAGCAGCGACATGAGGTCGCCCGCGGTCTCGACGCCATAGTCCTTGAGGGCGTTGACGGACACGCCGAGCGCCGCGGAGATGGACTCGAGCAGCTCGGGCTTGACGGCGCGGATGCCGCTCTCGTAGTGGCGCACGGCCCCCTCGGTCAGGCCGACGGCCTCGGCGAGTTGAGCCTGCGTCATGCCGCGCGACTTGCGGTACCGCCTTATGTTTTTGCCTACGGACATGCGCCCTCCTCCTGGAATTACGTATCAGCACATCTTATCAGCGTACGTAAATGTACGCAATTCTATTGACAGTACAGATACGTACGTTTACTCTGAATCTGTAAACCGTACGTATTCGTACGCCATTGATTGGAGGAGCCATGGACGAGAAGGTGGCGAAGACGCCGAGGCCGCACATGCTGGACGCCGACGAGGTCGCGGAGCTGCTGAGGATCAAGAAAGGCAGCGCCTACGAGGTGATCAGGAAGATAAACGCCGAGCAGGAGGCGCGCGGGCGCGTGGTTATCCGCGGACGCGTCCGGAGCGACGTCTTCGACGCCCTGTACTTCCCGGAGGTGGACTGACATGCCCGTGTACAAGGATGGCAACAACGGCACGTTCTACGTGCAGTGCTACTACCGCGACGCCCGCGGCTCGAAGCGCCACAAGACGAAGCGCGGCTTCTCCTCCGAGGTGGAGGCCGCAGTGTGGGAGAGCCAGTTCAAGAGCCTTAACGGCGGGGCCATGGACATGACGTTCTCCGAGTTCGTCGAGGTGTACGCCTCCGAGGTGAAGCCGCGCGTACGCGAGCACACGTGGATCACCAAGGAGTACATCATCAACGACAAGCTCGTGCCGTTCTTCGGAGACATGCGCATGTGCGACGTGAGGCCGATCGACCTCATCAGGTGGCAAAACGAGCTCACCGAGCACCGGGACGCCGACGGGAAGCCCTGGGCGCCGACGTACCTGCGCACGGTGAACAACCAACTGAACGCCATCTTCAACCACGCCGAGCGCTACTACGGCCTCACCGACAACCCGGTGCGCAGGGTCGACAAGATAGGCTCGAAGAAGGGCGGCGAGATGCAGTTCTGGACCAAGGACGAGTACCTGAGGTTCAGCGAGGCGGTCATGGACAAGCCGCTGTCGTTCCACGCCTTCGAGCTGCTGTACTGGACGGGCATACGCTGCGGCGAGCTCCTGGCGCTCACGCCGTCCGACTTCATGCTGGATAGCTCGCGGCTGCGCATCAACAAGTCGTACCAGAGCCTCCACGGCGTGGACACCGTGACCGACCCCAAGACGCCCAAGTCCGTGCGCACGATCGTCATGCCCGCCTTCCTTCGCGACGAGATGGCGGACTTCATCGAGATGCGCGACGACGTCGCCCCCGACGAGCGCCTGTTCGCCGTGACCAAGCACTTCCTGGCCCACGAGATGGAGCGCGGGTGCAAGGCGTCGGGCGTGAAGCGCATCCGCATACACGACATACGCCACAGCCACGTGAGCCTGCTGATCGAGATGGGCTTCTCCGCGCTGGCCATCGCCGAGCGCATGGGCCACGAGGCGGTGGACATCACCTACCGCTACGCGCACCTGTTCCCCACGAAGCAGGACGAGATGGCCGCCGCGCTCGATGGAGCGAGGGGGTAAGCAAGATGCCGTGCGAGAACAGCGCCCGCAAGCGCAGCAAGACGATGGCGTTTCGCTGCACGCCCGAGGAGCACAAGCTCATATGCGAGATGGCAGCCTGGAGCGGCATGAGCAGGCAGGACTACATCATCGCCAAGCTCACCGATACCCAGGTCGAGGTGAGGCCCTCTGTAAGCGTGCAGAAGGCGTTGAAGGACTCGATGGCGGAGTTGTCCAAGGAAGTACGGCTGGCGGCCTCCTACGGCGAGCTGAGCGAGTCCCTGCAGCAGAGGATCGAGCTCGTGATGAGGTTCTTCCTGGCGCTCGGCGAGGGGGTTGAGGCACCAGTGACGGAAGCGCCACCGCAAACCTCGCATTTGGAAGAGCCGACAACATCCGTCATGGATGCGGGCTCCGACACCGCAAGCATCTTCGAGATGGGGCGCATGTAAGGTTTAACGCCAGACCTCCAACGCCTTGTCCGCAAGCCATTCGGCGCGATCGGCGATATCGCCCTCGTCCCAAGACTCCTTCTCCAGGGCGCCGGCCATGGTCGCAAGGCCGGCGGCGCAGAGGGCAAGACCGTCCTTGTATCCCTTTCCCTGCTTCTTGGTGGGCCAATCGGCATCGCGGATGGAGGCGTTGAGCGAATGCGTGATGATGGCGAGGTTGCCGAGCGTGAGGAGCTTCCTGTCCCTTCGCGTGGCAGCCTCATCGTCGAGGGCTCCCCATTTGTTGCGCCACTTCTTGGGCATCATGTGTTCGAGGGTGTACTGGTTGAACCCGAGCAGGGCCGTGCTGCTCATGCCTGGGCGAATGGCGCTTTCCAGCAGATAGAGAACGCCCTTGGACTGAAGGTTGTACAGACACGATTCCTCGAACGCCCTTCGAACCTCGTCATCGCCGGGCATGTACGTCGTCGCCTCTTCGTTTGCTCCAAGAGCCTTCCTCAGCGTCTCCGCGTCCTTCACCTCGTTCAGGATCAGCGAGGTGAACAGCCTGTTGTAGTTCTTCGTGGTCGCCTGAACCAGCGTTCGGCGGACGATGTAGCTCTCAAGCAGGGCGAAGACCTCGGATTCCTCGCCCGAAGACTCCGCGTTCTTGCGAACGTAGAGCACGTACGGGATGAGCGTCGAGTTCTTGAGGCCGAATATCAGCACGTTCAGGCGCTCGACGCCGGGAGCGGAGGGGATGTCCGCGTCGCAGTAGCCGGGGTCGAACGTGGACTCGAACACCTCGGCATACGCCTTCATGCTGTCGAGGATCTCGTCCTTGTCTCCGTTGCAGTACCTGCCGATGAAGTCCTTGTAGGACTGGAAGAGGTTGGACGTGCGCGAATAGAAGAGCTTGTCCTCGGTCGTGACGCCGCGCTTCTTGTCCTGAACCAGGATCTGGAGGAACGCGTCGAAGAACAGGTCGACGAGCGTGCGCTTGATGCGCCCGGTAACGACCTCCTGCTCCCAATACTCCCTCTTCTCCGCCGTGGGTTCGAAGACGTCCTCCCAGCACTCCTTGAACGCCTGCTCGTTCTCGCGGTTGAAGAAGTAGTTCTTGAGGAGCTCCGCCGTCGTCAGGCGCACCCCGAGCGAGTTGATGGTGTCGAATATCTGCTGCTCGTCCTCGCCCTCGGTGAGATCGATGCAGACGAACTGGACGTTCGACTTGATCGTGTTCCTGTCGACCTTCTCTGGGTCGATGTTCTTGAGGAAATAGTTGTAGGCAAGGACGATGGACGAGGAGCCCTCGACAGGCTCGCAGCCCGTGGCGCTGACGACCTTCTCGAAATCCTGCCGGTCGTACTTGCCATGTCTCAAGGCGACTTCGCCGGTCTCCAGGACGAAATCTCGCTCGAACAGCCTATCGGCGTCGATTCTCGCGCAGAGTGCCTTGAAGAAGATGACCATGGTCGTGAGGCGCTGCTGGCCGTCGATGACTGTGCGAACCTCGGACACCTCGGACCAAGTGTTGCCGGAGGAGGCTTGCTTCAGGATGATCGAGCCCAGGAAATAAGGTCGCTTCGAAGCCGTGACGAACTCCATGTCGCCGAGGAAGCGCTCCCATTGCTCTTCTCCCCAGACGTACGCCCTTTGGTAGAAAGGTATTTCGAGCAGGCGCGATCCGTTGAACACGCCGCTTATCGTAGATTTTCCTGCATCCATCCTTAAAGCCCTATCTTTCCTTCGCAGTTGTTACTTATGAGCCAATATCGTCAGTGCGCCGTTCGGCCTCTTAGTATTCCAGGCTCTTGGCATCTTCTCCCAGCAGGCGCTCGAAGACGATACGCAGGTCCTCGTCATCGAGGTAGCCGCCCTCAAGGCAGCCGCGGTCGATGGCGTCGAGCATCGTCTGCTCCTTCTCCTTCAAGCGGTCGTAGATCACGGCGTCGAGGGATAGCTCCCTGCCGTCGCGCATGAACTTCTCGCGCATGAAGTAGTAGCGCGTCTTCTGGTCGTCGGGCAGGCCCAGACGGTGTATGCGGTCCTTTGACTGCAGCAGGTGCACCAAGTTGTAGCTGTACTCGAAATACACCGCGTCGTGGCAGACGCTGTGCAGAGAGACCGACTCGGCAAGCGTCTGCGGGTTGGTCACGAGCACCCTGAAGCGCCCCGCGCGGAAGTCGTCCAGAATCTCGCGTCTCTCTTCCTGTGGCGTGGCGCCGTAGATCGCCTCTGCCGGAATCCCCATGGCGGCGAGGTCGCGGCGGAGGTTGCTGATGCTGCGTACGAAGATGCACCATACTATGACGGGGCGGCCTTCGGCGACGATGCGCTCCACGAGCCGCTCGCACGCCACGAGCTTCGAGCTCGGGCGGCTTCGCTCGATGGCCTCGTAGAACGTCTGCGAGAAGTCGACGTAGTCGATATCCGAGTAGTCATCGCCGACCTGGTCGAGCACGTACTCGAGGTCGCCTGGGTCCACTGCAGAGCAGAGCATCTCGGGGTCGCTCTCGAGCTGCAGGGTGCGTATGATCCTCGCGAGCGCGTTGGGGCAAGACGCGTACAGGACTCGCAGCAATGTGTCCTCATCGGGCGTCGCCTCGACCTCCACGATCTCGTCGGGCTCCGGGCGCGGCACGCCGAGCTCGTCCTTGTTCGTTCGGCAGAAGAAGGGCGCCAGGCTGTCGTTGAGGCTTGCCTGGAGGTCCGCATCGGGCGCGCGGAGCTCGCCCGGCTCGTAGCCGAAGAACGTGTCGTAGTCCTCGGGGTACAGGATGTGCAGCAGGTTGTAGATGTCCTGGTAGGTGTTCGGGATGGGCGTTCCCGTAAGGGCGATCACGAACTTCGCGCCGTCGGCCGCCTCGAGCGCGGCTTCCGCGCGCCTGCCGCCGATGGCCTTCACCCGGTGCACCTCGTCGAAGACGAGCAGGGTCTGGTCGGGGATGATGGCATGCAGCTCCCGCACGTAGCCCGAGAGCGACTCGTAGTTGAACGTGAACAGGTTGCACGCGCCGCTGTCGAGCGACAGCGCGTTGCGCCTGCGCTCGGTCGACATCGCCGCTATGGCGGGGTCTCCCAGCGAGAAGCAGCTCAAAGGCAGCTTATCCCCGAAGGTGGCGACCCACTCCTTCTCCCACGACTCGAAGCCGTTCTTGGGGCAAACCACCACGATGCGGCGCGCGAGCCCCAAATGGCGAAGGTAGGCGAACACGCCGAGCACCGTCGCGGTCTTGCCGGCGCCGGGCACCGAGAAGTCGGCCGCGCGCCCAACCGTCGCCATGAAGAAGGCGTCGAGCATCTGCCGGTCGCGCAGGGGACGCACCATCGAGGCGTTCACTACGTCGCGGAACTCCCGGAAGCGCGGCCCCAGCTGGGGGTCGTCGGCGATGCCCTCGGCGGTCTGCGCCTTGATGGCCAACCCCACCTCGGAGCGCTCGCGGATGTAGGTCTCGCCGGCGTTCACGAAGGCGCCGAAGCTCGGGTCAACCGCGACCTCGACGCCGTGGCCGTCGGCCTCCATGATCGCCTCGAGCATGTCCTGGCACTCGCGAAGGCCCATGCCGCCGTCGAGTAGGATGCGGTCGCGATCGGTGCCGTCGACGGCGCTCGCCGGGTAGTACAGCCAGGCGCGCCATGCGGCCGAGGCCATGAACGAGGCGATGTCTTGCCCCTCGATGCGCAGGTACATGCCGGGGCGCGCCTCGTCGTAGCAGACGACGGCCCTAGGCGCGCTCATCGATCTCACCGATCAGCTCTTCCACCTTGTCGGCGACGGCAACGAGGTTGCGGCGCACCTTCTCGAGCTCGTCGGGTCCCAGCACGTCGAGCATCTCGGGAAGGATCTTCTCGAGCTCGGAGAGGCAGTCGGCGGATTTCTTGGCGGGCGTGTCCATGAGCTTGACGCGGCGCACGGTCTCTCTTGCGCGGTCGCCTGCGCGCTTGAAGCCGTCGACGAGGTTGCCGTCCGAGCGCAGCTCGCTCACCTTCTCGCGCGTGAGGGCGTCGGGACCCATCTTCTCGAGGAGCTCGGACATGGCCTGCAGCTCGGCGGCCTTGAAGTCGGCCTCCGCATCCGTGCCTGCCACGCTGCCGAAGTCTCTCACGTATCGGGTGATGTCGCCCTCGGGCTGCACCACCATGTTGGCGAACATGAGTCGTTTGACAAGCTGTTTGTCGCGCCTGTTGTCGTACTTCTTCAGCACGCGGCTGAACTCGCCCAAGGGGCCATCGACCTTGAGGGCGCGGGCGAGGTGGTACTGCTCGGGGGCCTGGCAGAATTCGAGGAACTCCTCCATGTACTGGGCGCGGTCGACGAGTTTTTTCACCTCCGCCTCGGTCATGCCCGTCGCGTTGCCGTACTCCGCAGGGGTTATGAGGTGGTTCTTAACCACGTCGCGGTATACGCCGACGAGGCGGTCGACGGGATCGTACGCCACCTTCTCCTCTTCGCCGATTTGGATGGCGAGCTCGAGCAGCTTGATGCGCTTGGGGTCGCTGCCTGTGGCGTCGTCGAGGATGGCGGCCTCGAACCAGCCCGCCTCGTTGTTCGCCCGCGCGAGGCGGCGGACGCAGGTCAGGCGTCGGTTGCCGTCGATGACGCGTCCGTCGTTGAGCACGATGCCCGGCCTAAGCTGGCCGCGAAGGGCGATGCTCTTCTCGGTCTTCCTGAGCGCGCCGGGGTTGCTCTCGACGATGAAGTCCTCGATGACGCCGTTGTACTCGTCGCGGCCAAGGGCGAGCAGATCCGCGCCCTGCGCGGAGTTGTACTCGCTTACCCAAGTGGCGATGCGGTCGTTCTGGTCGTTGTAGAACAGCAGATCGCACTTGATGCGGTAGATGTCGAAGTCGCGCGTCACGTTGTCGATGGAGTGCTTCTCCTTGCGACCCGTCGGCAGGACGTTGCCAGTCGCGATCCCTTCCTCAAGCAAGCTCATTTCGTGCCTCCTTCCTCCATGCCTCCATGGATGAGTAATATGCGTCCCCGATGTCGTCGTAGTAGACGTCGGAGTTGTAAATGGTCGTCGTCAGAAGCGGTGCCGGGCACGTGATGCCCAGATCGTTCGCGAGCAGTCTCGGCAGGTCATCGCGCTCGATTCCCTCATGGTGGGCGACGATCCACTCGATGAGGTCGGCTGCGGAAAGCCGCCCCTCGCCTCCGGCGACGAACACCTTGGTTCCGGCGAGCGTGCAGCTGCGCAGGAGCCCTCCCGCGTCGAGCAGTCCCTCGTAGAAGTCGTCGGGCATGTCCAGCCCGTACAGCGGATGCGGAGTGGCGCCGCCCGCGCGCAGGCTCGCCACGGTGAAGGGCTCGCCTTCGGGCGCATCCACGCTCACCGCGGGCGCGTACGACTCGATGTCCGCCATGCGCGCGCCTAGCACGTCGTGCAGCCGCGAGAACGAGATGTAGCTGTCGCCCTCGTAGAGAAGTAAGCGGTGGTCCGAAAGCGCCTGGCGCAGCACCTGGCGGAAGGCGGGGTGCTGCCACACGGCGTTCTCGAAGCCGGCGTCGCCCTTCGCGAAAGACGGATGCTCGGCCAGCAGCCGCGTGAAGTGGTCGTTCGGGGTGCTCCCTTCTCGGAAGAGCAAGCCGCGGTCCTCGTAGTAGCCCGCATCCTCGATGCCGCGGTCGAGCGCTTCGGGCGGATCGTCGGGAAACTCGAAGGCGAAGCGCCGACGCACGAGGCCTTCGTCGCAGATGCGGCCGGCAAGCTCCCGGGCAAGGAAGCCCTCGAGGGTGGGTGCCTCGCGCTCGGTGTCGTGCGCTACGGGCACATCCGCACGGGAGGCCGGGGCGCCCGTCGGGCATTCAGCGACCTCGACGCCAAGCCACTCCGAGAAGCTCACGTCCGCGGGCTCGGCGAACAGGTCGAGCCATATCGCGGCGATGCCTGCGCTGAAGCCGTATTCGCGCTCGTAGGCTTTCGCGGCGACGTTTCTGGGCTCGTCCGCATGGCGCTCGGCGAAGGCGCGCACCTGACGGCGGCGGTCGACCTTGCCGAACCCGACAGAGAGGTGGTCGCCCAGGGTGACGCCCTCGTCTGCGTTCCAGAAGACCTGCTTCAGCTCATCGTAGAGAGCGATGGGCGTGGTGATCCCCACGCGCCTTAGCTCATTGCGCGAGACGCGAAAGACTAGACGGGCGCAAAGTTCGGTATCCTCACGCCGTGCCGCACTCACCGCCGCTCGCGCAGCCTCTGCACGCCCATCCTGTTTGCTGTCGACTACTTCCGCCACGCGCTACGCCTCGCCCAGCTTGGGCCCGAAGACGCGCTCGACGTATGCCTCCAGCGTGCCCTCCTTGGCGAGCTCCGCGGCGTCCGCGAGCTCGAAGTTAGAGTCACATCCTTGGCCGACCTCGTCGTGGAAACCCAGGATGAAGTGGGTGGCAATCTCGTAGATAATCTTGGTGGGCGCGATGCCGAACACCTGATGCTCCAGGATGTGGTCCAAACGCTCGCGGTCGTCCGGGAAGGCGGCCTTCATGCCCTCGCTTCGGTACAGGCGCTTGATGATCTCGGTGATGTAGAGGCCAGACTTCATATACAGGTCGGCGAAGGTGTGGCTCGGGTCATCGAAGCAGCCCGGGTTCTCCTTCTCGAAGAGGTCCACCATCTGAACCACGACGTTGCGCGGCGTGAAGATCTGATTGGTCTTCTGGGGCGGCACGTAGTCGAAGATGTCCTCTGTCTGGGACTCGTCGAAGTAATTGGCCAGGCGTTCGCGCAGCTTGATGAACTCGCTCACGGAGTCGTTGAATACGACCTCGTCGAAGAGGTGCCCAACGAAGCGCTTTACCTCGCCGGTCTCGCCATCGGTGTAGTCGCCGCCATCACGCAAAAAGCGGAACTCATCAACGGTGATGCTCGTGACGTCCTGGAAGACGTCAGCGGGGATCACGGTGTCGAAGTTCGCGAGCGTCGTGCCCTCTTCGCCGTAGGCCATGAGGAACGACGGGATGGTACGCGAGAAGCCGCGCAGATGAGCGCGCACCTTGTCCTCGATGCCCTGCTTCTCGTCCTCTTTCTTCGCCGTCTCCACCTCGCGCACCACGGTCTCGCCGGCGCGTTGCACGAGCTCCTCGCGGGAGTCCTCGAGCTTCTGGGCGAGCGTCTGGAACGCCTCCGCTTTCTGCTCGTCATGGCGCTTGTTCACCTCGGCGCGCTCGGTCTCGCTTGTCGCCGCCTTGAGCTCGTCCTTGCGCGACTGCTCGATGCGGCGCGCCTGAATCTGGTAGTCGCCGACCTGGCGGTTGAGTTGGATGTCGGCGTCCGCCTGGACCTTGCGCTCGATCTGCTGCTGCTGGCGCGGCTTGAGCTCGCTGCCGTAGCTCTCCTTGGCGGCCTGTACCAGAGGCGCGGTCACGCTCTGCTTGAAGGCCTCCTTGAGGTTGTCGAGCATCACCCGATCGTCGTCATCGGCCTCGTGGGCTTTCGCGATGTCGTCCATGTGGCCTGAGAATTCGACGGCGATGTCGCCGTAGACCTTCGGCCCGAAGATGTCCGCAGCCTTGCCTACGACCTGCTCGTCGGGAATCTCCACCTCGCCCTCGTCGTTGATGGAGAGCTCGTCGGCCGTGCCCTCATCGATCTCGACCTTGTTCTTCTCGGCGTTCTGTGCCTTGCCCTGCTCGTAGGGATCGAAGCGCTGGATGATCTCCACGACCTCTGCCGGCGCGCGGAAGACGCTCGCGATGTTCTGGAACAGGAAGTTGCTCATAAAGCCGCGCCTGACCACCTCGCGGGCATGGATGCGCCTCGGCACGCTGAGCACCTGCTCGGCGTCGAGCTCGACCATCTGCCCCTCTTCGTCCTCGCCGTAGACGGGGAAGAAGTTCAGCAACTGACGGATATGGCGCTCGCGCGTTTCGACATCGCCGCCGCCGCGCGCGGTCTCGCCGTACAGGTCGTTGGCGAACTGCTCAAAGATAGTAAGCGTGCGCGCCGGGTCGAAGTCGAAGACGTAGGCGTTCTCCTTGCGCGCGTAGTTGCCGCCGCCCAGGTCGAACAGGCACGGGTTCTGGCTGCGGAAGGCCGCCTGCATGTACAGTGCGGGGCTCGCCATGTTCGAGAGCATGAGCACGGCGGTCCACTCCGGCACGGTCACGCCCGTGGTCAGCTGGCCGACCGAAAGGGTGATGGTCCTGTCGTGGTCCTTGATCGCGCGGCGTACCTTGTCGAGCGATTTCTCGTTCTCGTCATCGGCGTCGATCTTGCCGTCGCCAGCAGCGAGTACCACCTCGTAATCCTTGAAGACGGGGTGCGCCTGCAGCTTCTTGGCGAGGGCGCGGGCGGAGTCGACGCGGTTGAGCATCCAGAACGTGTGACGCAGCTCGTCGCGCAGCCCGGGTGTCGAGAACGGGAACTTCTCCTGCGTGGTGAGCGCGTCGAGGAACTTATCCACGTCGGCGTCGTGCACGAAGCCGCCGTTGTGCTTGGTCGAGAAGAACTCGTTGAGGTCGAAGGCGAACTCGGTCTGCTCGCCATCAATCTCCATGCCGCCGCGGGCCTCCTGCTCGACGATGTCGCTCATCTGGTAGGTGAGCAGGTTGAGCTTGGGGAGGTTGGCGTAGGGGTTCGGCTGCTCAGAGTCGGCAGGCCAGTCACGCTTGGCCTGCTGCTCGTCGGCATAGGTCCAGTTGTAGATGGCGTCGTCGGCGAACTTCTCGTTTGCGATGGCCTTGAAGGGCGTGCCAGAGAGGTGCAGCGTGAAGCGGCGCTTGATGTGGTCGAATGCCACGTCGGTCTTGAAGGTGTCCACGCCCTCGTGTGCCTCGTCGATGATGAGCACGTCCCAGGTGAGGTCGGCCACCTCGTCGAGCTTCTGGTACACGCCGCCGAAGCGGATGGAGCCCTTGAGGTCCTGAAGGCTCACGAACTCGATGAACCCCTTGGGGCCTTCCGGGTCGTTGCGGATGGCGCGCAGGTACTCCTCGCGGCTGAGGCAGTAGGGCTTGCCGGTCAGAGCGTCCACGCCGCTGATGAAGCGGTAGCCGCCCTCCAAGCCCACGAACTTCACGTAGTCGTCGTACCAGGAGTTGGCGATGGCAGGGCGGTTGGTGACGATGAGCACCTTCTGCGCGCCGATACTGCGGCACAGGTCGTATGCGGTGAGCGTCTTGCCGAAGCGCGGCTTGGCGTTCCACAGGAACTCGCCGCCGTGCGCGCCGCCCTCGTCCCAATGGGCGCGGGCGAAGGCTCCCGTCTGCTCCACTGCGCGCTGCTGCTCGGCGCGCAGGGTGTAGGAGGCAGCGCCGGGTGCGTCCAGCACGCCGTCGGTGTCGCGGAACCGGTAGAACTGCTGGTGAGACTCCTCGCCGCTAATCTTGAACCATTCCTTCTTGGGTTCGCGCTCGACGCCCTGCTTCTCGAGGTAGGCGTGGAAGTCGGTGTCATGGAACGTGCCCACACGGTGCTCCCACGTGGCGTTGCCGCTCCACTCCAGATGCCACTGCACGTCGGCGGTGTGCGTTTGCTGTTTGATTCGCTCGCGCACGTCCTGCTCGGTGTAGCCGATCTTGGTCCAGCCGTTGTGGCGGACGATCTCGGGCGTGGTGTAGGCATAGATCTGCGGCACCGCGGGAGCGGTGGTCTCGATGATCTGGGAGATGTCGATGCTCGCCATTGCTAGTCCATCTCCTTCACATGGGATTCGATGAACTGAATCTCCTCGTCGTCGAGGCCGTACTTCGCATAGAGCTGACGGTCGATGTCAGCAACAGACTGCGACCAATCGATGTCGGAGTCAGAAGTAAAGTCCTGTAGGGGGACATACTTCCATTTTGGTGCGGGATTGTGCTGCGTAATCTTCAGAATTCCGAGCATGGTCCGAGCGAACTTCGATTTTATGTATTTGAGGAGAGCCGTAGCTTCCGCTTCGGAATTGAAACTGCCAATGCTTATGAAGGACTGCGTATGCCCTATTAAGGGCCGCCCTATTAAGGGCGTAGAAAGCACTTCTCCAAGCGCGCCCGATCCGTTGGCGGCAGGAACAAGTACTTTCCATTTGTCGAGGTTCGGATGCGGAGCGATATATCTGGCGGAAATGAACTTGTAAGCTCTTCCGGCGCGACCTCTGCCAAAGATTCTGATGCAACTATCTCCGTCGCCAGGCATCTCGTCAAAGAAAACTACATTGTTAAGGTTGTCGAGAACGTTTGTCTTAAGGTCATAGTCGTGGTTCTTGCTCAACAGACCATGGTCGTCGTCAACATAACGAATCTCGGGATGGTCTTCGTGCATGGCTTCAGTGAAGTGGTAGCTATCGGCCGCGAAGATGATATCGCCGAGGGGTTGGATGCCATGTTTTACAACCTTCTCTTTGATGGTACGAAGCTCATCGAAATGTGTGAACACTTCTATCGCACCGAAATCCCGATCAGCATCTCGATAGGTAACGGCAACACCGCCCTTGATGTCGGTATTCGGAAAGGCGCTGGACGCATCCGCTTTATAGCTCATCACTTTGAAATGGGGGTCGTTAAGCATCTTCCTGTTCCAGGCCTTTGGGGTTGAGCCGGCGTCAAATAGGAATCTAGCGGGAGTGACAAGCTCCACCTTGTCGGAAACCTTGAACGCCGAGTCCATAAACTCGTGATAGATGGGCGGTGCATAGGTCTTATTGCCAGAATCTTGTTCCGCCACTGAAAGCTGATATGGGGATTACCGATTACCGCATAGAACTTCTTTCCCATAATTGCTGCCTCACCTTTCAATGCGGCGAACTCGAAGGGCTCGCCGTTCTGCCAGTCGTATATCACGCAGAGGGGAACCGTTTCCCTTGGCTCCTCTTCTTTGGTCTCTTCGGTTGTCTCGTCGGGGAATACGTCATCGAACAGGTCGAAAAGCGACGGTTGCATCGGCTCCGGCTCGGGCTCCTCGAACGTCCCCAGGGTCGACTCCACCTCGGCGCCCATCTTGTTGGTGGGCACGGCGTCTGTGAAGCCGTTCATCTGCCAGAAGTTCCAGGAAACGATCCATGCCGCCTGCTCGAGCTCGTCCTGTTGGGGGCCCGACCCCCAGCGATTGCGGAGATGCTCGACGAACGTCTCGAGCACATTGACGCGAGCAATAAGCAGGTTGTCGCCCTGGTACTCGAAGCCGTACGTCGCGCGCAGCGCGTCGAGGGCCCGGCGCACCCATTCCTTGCGAGTCTTGGTCTTCTCGGTCACAACGCGAAGCTTGCGGTCAAGGAAGCCTACGCGCTCGCTTACGGGTAGCTCGTCTCCCGTCACGGTGTCGTAGCGCGAGCACACAAACGGCGCCTCGCCACACGTGATCTCGAGCCGCGTAGCCTCCACGTATGCGCGCCAGCCGTGTCCCTTTGACTTTGGAAATTCGATTGGATCACTAGTCGGCGTCCATGTATTGGCGCCATCATCCGCAACGATCTCGGTGTTGAAGACATCGCGCCGGCCGAACCAAGCCTCGTCCAAGTCGTTGTTCATCTGATTGCACAGCCATGACGGGGTGAACACCTCGGCGCGGCTCTTGGTGCGCTGGGATTGCTTCTCCTGCTCTTTGGCGATGCGCGGCTTGATGACGCCGGAGTTCATGCCCGTGATCTTCTCGACGGTCATCTCGTCATCGCCCATGTAGCCGTCGCCTAGGGCCTCGTATTCGTTGTCGGCCCATATGATGTTGCGCCCCGTAGTGCGGTCGCACAGCAACGTCTTGAGAATGAAAGTCGGGTATCGGCGGTCGAAGGACTCTATGAAGCCTTCGACCGAGATGTCGTGCATTGGCTCCGTCACGGGCTATTGTCCCTTCTTCGCGAGCTCTTCGATCATGCAAGTGCGCACAAAGGCGGAGAAGCTCATGCCGCGAAGGGCAGCCTCCTCCTTCGCCGCGTCGCGCAGGGTGTCGGGGATGCGCAGGGTCACAGATACCTGGTCGCCGTTTACCAGGAAGCTCCTGATCTCGGTCTCGCCGGGGTTACCCTTGATGAGCTCCTTATAGCCGTTAGACATTCGCGCCTCTATCCCTCGAAATGCAATACAAATGCGTTTTCTGAATTATAACGCAGCGGTACGCCGCGGCACTGGGAATAGGGGGACATCAGCCGCTCGGACACAATGCGACACCGGGCGGCGGAGAAGATCATCCGGCCGGAATCAAGGAACAGTTTCCGGACCGGGTTTCGTTCCTCAGTTATCGCGCGGTTTGACTTTGGCCCGCTCCTCCGCATAGAGGACCTCGTTCTGAGCCTCCAGGATGCGCGCCGCGTCGCCGATGCGCTCGGCACACCTCTCGCTTATAGACCTCAGGGCCAGGACCCCCTCGACGTCGAGCGGGTCCAGCTGGTCGGCGTGAGCCAGGGACTCGAGCAGCTGGTCCAGGCCCCTCGCCAGCCTCCCGGCATCTGCCACCGCGTCGAGCAGTTCGAGGCGCTATATCTTTTCTTCGTAACCCAACATCTGCTTGTCTCCTTCTCTCAATGCTCATGTACGGTAAGGAAGCAAGCAACCGAAAACAAGAGATAGACCGCCAGCACTACACTATTCCGAACCAAAGACCAAAAGATAAGCATTGTGGGAAAATCTAAACTTTTGGAT
>CABUVF010000021.1 GCA_902494945.1 uncultured Collinsella sp. | reverse complement strand
GTGGGGCGGCACGCGGCTAATGCCCTCTATCGCGGGCCCCCGGGAATTGCCTTAAACAAGCTTCGAATGATCCGGAAGCCGCCCTACACGATGCCCACGAGGCCGAGGACGAGCGCCAGAATCATGATGCCAACCAGGATGATGTTGACGTTCACGTTCTTCTTGCGCAGGAGCCAGAGGACGACGAGCGTAAGCCCCAGGGGCACGATGCCCTTGAAGATCGAGTCGAGGTAGGTCTGGATCATGACGGGGTCAGAGTCCTGAACCGGAATGGACAGGATCGTGTTGAATTGGACGTTCGCCGCAGTCATGGCACCGATCATCACGAGGCCAACCGTGGAGGTCGCCTTGGTGATGAGCTTCATGAGACCACCCTCGTACATCTCGGAGATGAAGTTGGTGCCCATGCTGAAGCCGAGGTAGGTCATGAAGTATCGGCAGAGGATCGACGGGATGTTGTAGATCAGCAGGAACATGATCGCGCCGAGGGGCGAGCCGCTCATGGCGAGGTTGATGCCAATGCCGGCAGCGATGACACGCAGGACGCCCCAGAAGATTGCGTCACCGATGCCGGACATCGGGCCCATCAGGGAAACCTTGATGCCGTCGATGGACTCGGTGTCGAAGTCTTCGTGCTGCGAGTTCTCCCTCTCCATGGAGGCGACGAGGCCCATGGCGAACGTGCCGACGTTCTGGGTAATGTTGTACCAAGTCGTGTGACGCTTCATGGCTTCGGCACGGGCCTCGGGGTCATCGGCGTAGTAGCGGTTAAGCGCGGGCTGGACGGAGTACAGCCAGCCGTCGGCGCCAGCCTTGACGGAACCGCCGGCGCAGGAGGCGAACACGGAGAAAGAGCGCAGGAAAATGCTGTTGAGCATCTTCTTGTCTTCAGGGCTCACATTCTTGGTCAGGTTGCTCATGCGAAGAAATCCTCCTCGTCGCTGGTTACAGAGTCGTTGGAAACGGCCTGGGTGGCCAAGCCCTTCTTGGTGAGATCGAAAATCTCCTTGTCGCGGAGGGCGGAGGCAACCGCGATGATGACGCCGAGAACCGCGATGGCGATCATCGGGAGGCCGAGGTACTGGTAGAGCGTGAAGCCCAGGAAGAAGTAGATGCTGAGCTCGGTGCTCCACAGCATCTGGAGCAGGAGCGCCATACCAACGGCGGGCAGGAGGGCGCCCACGGCGTTGAGGCCGCTCATGACATTGGCCGGAATCTGGTTGACGATAGCGGCAACGGGCTCAGCGCCAAGGTAAACGCCGAGGAAGGCGATGAGGCCAAAGGCGGCGTACTTAACGAACCAGAGAACGAAGTGCTGAAGCGCGAGGCCCTTCTCGTTGCCCTCGGCGGCCATCTTGTCAAAGGTGGCGGCGAAGAACGCGAGGAACACGTTGTTCATGAAGATCGAGAGGAACGCGGTGACGACGCCAACGGGAACGGCCAGCGTGATGGCGGCGCCTTGGTCGATGCCGGCGCCAACGGTGAAGGCGACGGCGAGGGCGGTCGCGGTAACGGGCTCGGCGGAGATGGCGCCACCGATGTTAACCGCGCCCATGAAGATTGCCTCGAGAGAGGCACCGATGATGACACCGGTCTTGACGTCGCCCATCAGAAGGCCCGCAACGAGGCCGACCACGAGAGGACGCTCGATCATACACTGACCGAGAACCCAGTTGCCGCCGTAGCAAATCAGCACGGTCAACCAGGCCATTACTGCTAACCCAATCATTTGACTTCCTTTCTCTCATTTCATTTGACCGCCTGGCCAAATCCCCTTATTTTTCCGCCGCCTCGATCAGACTCTTGAGAGGAGTCTTGGGATTGGACGGGATAAGCTGATGGAAAACCGGAATACCCTGCTCGCAAAGCTCCTTCGCGGCCTCGAGCTCATCCGGGTTGAGCATGATCGTGGAGTTGAGGGCGACCTTGCTATCCGGATCGGACTTGTCGAAGCGGCCGACATTGGCAACGTTCACGCCCTCGATCTTGCCCGGTACGCCTTTAACGAGCTCAAGCACGTCACGCACGCAGTTGGTGAGCGCGAAGATGCGCATGGAGTCCGCACGCGGATCGTTCGCGATGCGGCAAGCATCCGGAACATCCTTGACGAGGAGCTTCTGGCCCGCCGGCGTACCCATGGAAAGCGTCATGCGAAGGGCATCGCTCTCCACGGCGTGCTTGTTGGCGACGATGATCCTGGTGGTGTTGAGCTCCTTGGTCCACACCAGGGCGACCTGCCCGTGAATCAGACGGTCATCGACTCGAACCTGAACAATCATTGTTTCCTCTCCTTACTTATTAGTGCTCTCTAATCGAAGAAGTCTCCGTCGGACCCCTCGTTGTCCGCGGCCTTGCTCGGAGGCTCGACGACCTGCATCGTCGCCCTCGCCAGCTCGACGCTCTGCTTGATCGAATCTGCCGTGACCGGCTCAGCGCCGAGGAGCGCCTCGATCACGAGGCCGAGGTTCATACCGGTAACATGGACGATCCCGCGCTTCTCCGGCTCCATGAGGACGACCTTCTGGAAGACGGAGCCACCGTAGATGTCGGTGAAGATGATGGCCTCGTCCTCAGGGCCCACCGAGTCAATAAACGCCTGGATGCGAGGGGTGAAATCGGAGTCGTCCACGTAGCAGTCAACTGCTTCCACCATGTCCGCCATACCGGTCAGGATCTCGATCGAGCTCCTGATTCCGCTTGCGAGGTGACCGTGCGACGCGACAAGAACTTTCTTCATCGAGTCTCTCCTAGAGCGAATAGTGGTTGGGGTTCAGAAGCTGGATCTTGCTTGCGACGAACGCGCGCATGTCGGGGGCGGCGTCCATCAGGAGGCCAACGCCGTTGCCGTCGTTCTTGCCGGAGCTGATGTCCTTCTCGAAGGCGCGGTACATGGAGCGGAAGTACTCCGTGGCGATGTTGAACTTGCTCATGCCGAGGTTCACGGCCTCCTGGAGCTGCTCGTCGGGGATGTCGGAGCATCCGTGCATGACGAGGGGGACGCTGACGGCCTCCCTGCAGGCCTTGATGCGCTCCATGTCGAGGTTCGGGACCTTGACGTAGGGGCCGTGGGCGTTGCCGACGGCGATGGCGAGCGAACCACAGCCGGTGCCCTCGACGAACTCCTCGGCGAGGTTCGGGTCGGTATAGTGGTCGCTGTTCACGAAGTCGTTGGCGTCGGAGCCGTTGCCGACGTGGCCGAGCTCGGCCTCGATGTCAACGTCGAAGATCTTGGCGACCTGGACGACGTCCTTCGTGAGCTGGAAGTTCTCCTCATAGGGAAGCGAGGAGCCGTCGACCATGACGGAGGGGAAACCGGCCTTGACGCCCTTGACGGCGATCTCGTAACCAGCGGAGTGATCCTGGTGGACGGCGACGGGCACGCTCGCGCGCTCGGCGTAATAGCGGGCGGCGAAGGCGATGATGTCGAGGGCACAGTGGTCCTCGAAGCCGGGCCAGTACTGGATGATGATAGGCATGTGCTCATCCTCGGCGGCCTGGATCGCATAACGGATGGTCTCCGTGTTGATGACGTTGATCGCGGGCACGCCATAGTGGTGCTCGGTCGCATGTTGAAGAAGCTCGTTGACCTTGATGAGAGACATCTTTGTCTTCCTTTCACTTGGATAACCATTGGATTGGACAGTTCTCAGCTCGTCAGCTGGTTGAACACGAAGAGAAGCGCGAAGCAGGCAGGCGCTTGCAAAACGCGGTGGAACCTATGCGGCCGACTGGCCCTCAGGCTGTGGCGCTGCGCTTCGACGCCACAGTACGTACGCCACAAAAGCAACGACCGCAGCAATCGTTGAAGCGAGGGCGAAGGCCAGAAAACCCGCGTGCGTGCCGAGCGTGTCGCACGCCCAACCGCCAAACAGGTTCGCAACCACGACGGACAGACCGCTCTGAACCATCGCGAAGGCGCTCTGACCTCGAGCGCGACAATCCTCGTAAGTGTGGTTGGCAATGTAGGTAACGCAGGAGTAGTAGACGGTCATGTAACTCACGCTCTGCAGCAGCTGGCCGCAGATCATGACCGGGACGATGCCGGTGCCCACGAGCACGAGCCTGAGCGCCGCCATGAAGCAGGAAAAGATCAGGAGGTTCATCTCGCCGAAGCGCCTGACCAGCTTGGAGGAAACGAGCAGGATGGGGATCTCGCTCGCAGCGGAGACCGCACTCAGGACGCCCACGAGGTTCTGACCCTCGCCAAGCTCGACCGCGTAGCGGCCCAAGAACGCCCCGATGAAGCCAATCGCGGCCGAACTGATGAAGGCGAAGACCAAGACGAAGGCGATCTCATTGCTGGTAAACAGCGAGAGGAGGCCCTTTCCGTGGGAGACCTTGGGATCGTCCGCGGCATTGGCGCGAATTCCCGCCTCGGGGAGGCGCCACATGTGAGCCGCGAAGACCACCAGCGCGGCAGAGACCACCGCGAACTGGATTTGAGGAGCCATGTCGAGCAGCCGACCGACGATCAGGACGACGATGGCATAGCCGATAGTGCCACCCATGCGAATGCGAGAAAAGTCCAGGCCAGAGCGATCCGCGAGCTCGATGACGAGGGAGTCGCTCAGGGGCAGGAGCCCCGAGAAAAACGCCGAGAACGCAAAGGTTACGAGAAGGACCGGGACGAACGTCGACGCCAGGTAATACAGCGGAGCGAGTACCGCCGCCGCAAGGCAGAGGATCACGATGACCGCGCGGCGGCGCCCGAGCTTGTCGGCGATCGTCGACCAGAGCGGCTGGATGGCGAGCGCACACACCGGGGTCGCCGCGAGGAGGATGCCGGTCTGGGCTGCGCTGAGGCCGAGGCTCGTGTAGTGAGCGGAGAGGAACGGCGAGTACACGCCCGCGCAGACCCAGTAGAGGACGTTCGCGAAGAACAGCGAAGTCATGCTTGCGTTTGTCCTGGCGTTGTGCATCGTGCTTCTCCCTTCTTGCTCGCCGGGTGCCTGTCTGGGCTTCGAAGTGATTCGCCATCTAGCGTGAAACAAAGTTGTGAGGCGTTGGAACAATGTTCTGTTGTTTTATCGTTTTCGTGCCGTTGTTTCACGGCTCATAAGATAGCAGCTCAAGATGAGATTGCGCCGGGGAAGCACCGATTTACCGTGAACGGTAGGAAATCAGCGGTGAAACGCTATTTCACCGCTTATGAAACATTTTGCTTTATTTTCACCTCTCTTGACCTAAGATACGAAGCAAACTAGGGCCAAGGAGTAACCATGGATAAGACAGGGGATGTGCTCAGCCACATCTGCGCGGTCATGAACAGCCTATCCCCCTCGGAGAAGGCAATCGCAACGTATGTGCTCGACCACCCGTCGGACGTCGTAACGATGACCGTCCGCGAACTCGCCGCAGGAACCGGTACGTCACCGGCGTCTGTTTCGAGGTTCGCAAGGACGCTTGACTACCGAACCTATTCGGACATGCGTCTGGCGCTCGGCATATCCATCAGCAGGGCCTCCGGCGAGGAAAAGGCCACGGGCGGCAAGGTTACTCTGGACGACGTCGAGGGCTCCATTAAGTACGTCCTGTCTCACAAGGTCAAGGAGCTCTCCCAAACCGCCTCGCTCATTGACTCCGATGACTTTTCGGCAGTCGTCAATCTGCTCCACAACGCCAACCTCGTCCTGATTGCGGGCGTCGGCAACTCGATTAGCATGGGCGTAAACGCGGCGTTCAAGCTCTCACAGGTTGGAGTCAGGGCGTTTTGCCCCAGTACCACCGATGCCATGGTCTCCGCCGCAACCAGCCTCAAGGAGAATGACATCCTGCTCGTCATTTCGACGTCCGGATACTCGAAGCGCCTCGTCAACATATTCGACTCTGCCGAGGATTCGAACACCCCCATCATCATGATCACAGACAACCCAGATACGCCGCTCGCGAAGCGTGCCACGTATATCATCCGAGCCATCTCGCGAGATCAGGCCATCACCGGAACCGAGGTCGCCTTCTCGCACAGCTCGATCAACTTCGTCATCGAGCTGCTGTTCCTCTTCCTGACCTCTTGCTGGGATGACCCGGTAGAGTTTAACAGGATCATCTCGAAGAATCTCTTGGGAGACAGGCAATACAGCTAGGACGACGCACACCGGCGCACCGACGCCCAGACCGAAACGGGAGGACCCCTTGATAAAGCTCATCCTCGCAGACATGGACGGGACCCTGCTGCCGTTTGGCTCAAGGGTCGTATCGGAGCGCACGCACAGCGCGATTCTTTCGGCGCTTGATGCGGGCATCGCGTTCGGCCCCGCAAGCGGCCGCGACTACGCCGACCTGGCCGATGCCTTTGACGGCGACGCGCGCTGTTTCTCGACCGGCATCATGGCCAACGGAAAGAAGGTCTTCTCCAGCGGCGAACTCGTGTTCAAAAAGACGCTCTCGACGGAGGCCCTCGTCAAGCTCGATAGCGCCGTACGCCCCTACGCGGGGACGTCACTCTGGCTAGTCGCCGATGTCGATGAGACAGGCAAACGCTGCGAGCAGTTCCTCTGCGCCGTCGAGCCTGGCGACGAATTCGCCCTGGAAATCGTTAAGGACTCCGGAAGAGACATGGCGCTCGGAGACGTGCCCACGAACCGTGACGTCATCACCGCCGGCATCTTCGTCAACGTCAGCTCCGCCCCGACGGAAGTCGTTCGGAGTCGATGCAAGGAAGCCTGCCCAGAGCTTGATTTCCCCTCGCCCGTCCCATTCTTCCTCGATGTTGTTCCGGCTGGCTGGAGCAAGGTAAACGGACTCGACGCGCTTCTCGGCAGCCTTGGGGTCACGCTGGACGAGGTCGCTTTTATCGGAGACTCGGAAAACGACGTGACGCTCCTCGAAAAGGTGCCGAACTCCTACGCAGTCGCGGGCGCGATGCCAGAGGCGAAGGCCGCGGCCCATCACCTGATCGGGGACGCAGCCGAGGACTCCGTCGCGAAGCTCATCGAACAGATTGTCCAGCAGCGAGGCTAGGGTTCCGCCAGCGTGGCATGCGCCGCGTGCCTCGTCATCCGTTCGTGGCGCGCTACCTCGTGACGATCCAGAGCGTGGCCATCGTCGCGACGCCGATGCCTACGATGAGCGCGACCCACAGGACGCGGACCACGAGGCTCATGTCGCCCGCCACCACCATGTCGTTCGCGTGCCAGAACCAGCTCTCGTTTCCCTCGCACATGATGCCCTCCCTTGGCCTCGATTACGCCATCTATGGCCGAGCAATCGCAGGTCACGTGCCATGGATTTGCCCTACGCCCAGCTTTCAGTTCTGTAAGGCGGCGGGAGCCTGTGCGAGGCCCCGAGTCCTGAGGCTGTTGCAATGAAAATGGGAATCAAGGAGCGCGCATCAATCATATGGGTTCCTTTCGAGGGCGATGGCAAACGAAGCATCCATATATAATGGAGCGACGCAACCAGAGAGGTCACCCATGGAATTTTACGCAAGCTGCCCCGAGGGCTTTGAGTCCGCACTCGCCGATGAGCTTAAACGCCTCGGGCTTTCGCATGTCCGCCGCCTGAAGGGCCGCGCTACATTTGAGGGCGAGCTCGAAGAAGGCTACCGCGCCTGCCTGTGGTCGCGCCTGGCCAGCCGCGTGTTTGTGGTGCTCGGGCGCTTTGAGGCGCAGGATGCCGATGAACTGTACGATAGCGTTTACGACATCGCCTGGGAGAGCATCGTCCGCCCCGGCGCCACCATCGCCATTACCGCCCGCGGCGTGACCGAGCAGTTGCGCAACACGCGCTTCTCGGCCCTGCGTGCCAAAGACGCGCTGTGCGACCGCCTGGCCGAGACCACGGGACGTCGCGCCGATGTCGATGCCGCCGACCCCGATGTTCACCTACTGCTTTCGCTGCGCCAGCGCCGCGCGAGCATAAGCCTAGACCTTTCGGGCGACCCGCTGTTCAAACGCCTGCCGCCCGCTGCGACTCGTGCCGGCGAGGGCGCACACGTGTTGCGCCCCGACTACGCCGCCCTGGTGCTGGCGCAGGTCGGCTGGACCGCACTATGCGAGCGCGAGCTGACGGCCGACGATTACGAGAACGAAGCCCTTCCCACGCTGATCGATGCCTCGTGCGCCGGCGGCGGCCTGCTGCTGGAGGCCGTGAACATTCTGACCGACCGCGCCCCGGGCGTCGCACGCGAGCGCTGGGGCTTTGAGGGCTGGCAGCTGCACGATGCCGCCCTGTGGGAGCAGCTGCTTGCCGAGGCGCGCGGGCGCGAGGCGGCAGCGCGCGAGCGCCAGGCGCGCATCGTGGCCGTGGATGTTGACCCCGCCGCCCGCAAGACCGCTGAGCGCATGGTTAAATGTGCCGGCTACAAGCGCTTTGTCGATTTTTGCGCCGCCAAGTCCGCCACCGTACTGGACCACGCGGGCGCTGTCGCCGGCGCCGCCGTGGTCGCGGATACGAACGAGACACCGCTTTCGCTCATGCATGACACCATGACGCTCATCGGCGAGTTGCGCCGCGCGCCCGAGCTTGCCGCGGCGCCGGTCGCCGCGCTCACCCGCGACGGATTGCTGGCCCGCGCGCTCCACACCGAGCCCGAGCGCTCGATCGCCGTCATGCCCAACAACGAAGAGGCGACCGTCGAAGTCTGGCCTTCGCTCGACCACGCCGCCGCAGCGTTTGAGGCTGCGACCAGTGCGGATGCCGAGGCCGAGGCTGCGGATGCCAACGAAGTCAACGATGAAGCCGCCGCTTCCGCCATGCCCGAGCCTGCCGCCATGCTCGACCTGGGCGACGGCAAGCCGCTGCCCGTGCTCATCCCCGAGTCCGAGCAGTTCGCCAACCGCCTGCGCAAGAATGCCCGTCTGCGCCGCAAGTGGGCCAGGCGCGAGGGCGTGAGCTGCTACCGCGTCTACGATGCCGACCTGCCCGACTACTCCGCCGCTATCGACCTGTACGAGGGTTGCCCGCAGACGCCGGGCCGCTGGCTCGTCATCGCCGAATACGCCGCGCCCAAGACCATCGACCCCGCACTGGCCCAGGCCCGTATGCTCGACATTCTGGCCATCGCGCCGCGCATCCTAGATGTTCCCGCCGAGCATGTGCACGCCAAGGCCCGCATGCGTTCGCGCGGCGGCTCGCAGTACGGCAAGCAGGGCGCCGGCAAGGGCGGCTCGGGTGAGCGCGCCAATATCGCGCGTCGTCGCCTGCCGCTCATCGAAGAGGGCGGCCTCACCTTTGCCGTCAACTTTGACGACTACCTGGACGTCGGCATCTTCTTGGACCACCGCGTCACCCGCAACCTGGTGCGCGAGCACGCCAAGCAGGCGCGCCGCTTCCTCAATCTGTTTGCCTACACCGGCACTGCCACCTGCTACGCGGCCGATGGCGGCGTCGAGGAGACCGTGACGGTCGACCTCTCCAATACCTATCTGGACTGGGCCGAGCGCAACATGCGCCAGAACGGCTTTGTGGGGCCTCAGCATCATTTTGTGCGCGACGACGTGCTCGCCTGGATTCGCGACCAGCGCCAGACGCGCAACCGCTGGGACCTGATCTTTGTCGACCCGCCCACGTTCTCGAACTCGTCCAAGATGGGCCGCCGCACCTGGGATGTCCAGCGCGACCATGTTGAGCTTTTGGCTGGCGTATCGCGCCTGCTCGCGCAGGGCGGCCATGCCATCTTTAGCTGCAACCTGCGCGGCTTCCGCCCCGAAACGCGCAAGCTTGCGCGCGCAGGCGTCGTGCTGGAGGACATTACGACGCAGACCATCCCCGAGGATTTCGCACGCAACCAGAAGGTGCACCATTGCTATATCGTGCGCCGCCTGCCCATCGAGGACGCCATGGCCGAGGTCGGCTTTAGCGCCGAGGAGATTGCCGAGCGAACCGAGGAGCTGCGCAGCCCCGAAGCCCGTAAGCCTCGTGCAGCAGCGCCCGCGCACGCGCAGGCCGGCGACCGAGGGCCGCGCGGCGACGGCAAGCCCTCCCCCGCCGGCAAGCCCAAAAAGAAGAAGTTCTACGCCAGCAAGCCCAAGGGCAAATAACAAAGTTGCGGTGGAATACGGACCGTTTTGCCTGGAATTGGGCAAATATAGACCGTATTCCACCGCAACTCATAGTGGGATGGTGGCGCCGACCTATCCCTGGGTGACCAATCGGTAACCGATACCCACGTGCGTTTGGATATAGCGCGGATGCGCGGGGTCGGACTCGATCTTCTTACGCAACGTGCCCATAAAGACACGCAGGCTCGCCAGGTCGCTCTTAGTCGCCGTGCCCCAAATCTCGTGCAGGATATATTGGTGCGTCAGCACCTTGTCGGCGTTGTGCGCCAGCAGGCACAAGAGCTTGTACTCGATCGGCGTCAGATGCAGTTCCTCGCCATCCATCGTGGCGATGCCGGCATCAAAGTCGATATGCAGCTCGCCGGTATCGAACGAGCCCTCGGAGGCAACACCGCCCGTTTGCGCATACGAAAGGCGGCGGAGGGTGGTGCGAATACGCGCGAGCAGCTCCTCGACCGAAAACGGCTTGGTCAGGTAGTCGTCGGCGCCGGCATCGAGCGCGCGAATCTTGTCCGCGTCCTCGCTGCGCGCCGAGACCACGATGATCGGCATGCCCGACCATGCACGCACCGACTCCACCACCTTGACGCCGTCCATATCGGGCAGGCCCAGATCGAGCAGCACAATGCTCGGCGCCTGCGATGAGGCGGCGGCGATGGCGGCATGGGCGGTCTCCACAGCCATATGGCGCAAGCCGTGCGCCTCGAGCGCGGCGACGATAAGATTGCGGACGGCGGGATCGTCCTCAACGACCAAGATGAGCGGTTTTACGGCAGAGTTCGGCACAGCGCTACTCCTTATCAAACGAAACATCGGCGGCGGGAAGCTCAATCGTAAAGACCGAGCCGTGCGGGTCCGCCGCGGCAACCTCTATGCTACCGCCATGCGCCAACGCAATGGAGCGGCAGAGCGAAAGACCCAGGCCCACGCTGCGATGGCTGTCGGCAAGACCGTGGTTGGCGGTGTAGAACGACTCAAAGATTCGCTCGCGGTCCTCGGGTGCGATGCCCGGCCCGTCATCGGCAACCGAGCACGCTACGCGTCCGCCGTCGACGTCAATCGAGATCACGATATGCGAGCCCTCGGGCGTATAGGTGATGGCGTTGTTCACCAGGTTTACCACCAGCTGCACCATCAGGCGCGCGTCGACGTTGACGAGCGCCGGCTCATCGCACGCCACCACCTTAAGGTCGTGCTCGCGCACGGCCGGATTTACATGGCGCAGTGCCTCCTCGACGATATCGTCCATAAGCTCGAGCGTTGTCGACAGATGCATGCCGCCGCCCTCGAGCTTGGTGATGGCAAGCAGGTTCTCGACGGTGGCGTTGAGCCACAGCGCATCCGAGCGAATGGACAGGAGCAGGCCGCGGCGCGTCTGGGCATCGAGCACCGCGGTGCCGGTCGAGCCCTGGTCGAGCAGCACGTCGGCATTACCCGAAATACTGGTAAGCGGCGTGCGCAGATCGTGCGAGATGGAGCGCAGCAGATTGGCGCGCAGCTGCTCATTTTTGGCAAGCACCGCCGCCTCCTCGCGGGCCTCCATGGCGCGAGCGCGATCGAGTGCCAGCTCGCCTTCGCTCACGATGGCATCGGCAAGTGTCCGCTCCTCGTGCGTCAGCACGTCGGGCTCGGCAACGATAGCCAGCACGCCCACCACCGAGGCGGGATCGCCCGCGCGCACCATGGTGTCGCCCGAGCGCACGGTCAGGTAGATGCCGTAGAACGCCGAGCCGCCGTAGGTGGCATCGAGCGGCGTTCCCACATAGGCGGACGCCGAGAGCCGCGGCGGCATCTGCGGCGCCAGTTCATGCACCGGCGCGACATCGCCCACGGCCGTGTATGTCGCACGCGGCAGCAGGTCATCGCCCTCGGCGTCGGCGCTGTACCACACGACAGGACAGCCCGAAAGACGCGCCAGCTGCGTTGCCATAGCATGGACAATCTGCTGCTGATCGGCGCAGCGCTGCAGCATGCGGTTGGTCTCGAGCACCATCTGCGTGCGGCGGTCGCTAGCGGCGGCCTGCGCCAAGGCACGGCGCAGGGCCAACGCAATCGAGCTCGACACGAGCGAGACCGAAAACATGATGAAGAACATGCCAGGATAGACGCGGTCGATAAACGACAGCGAGTAGCGCGGGTCGACAAACTGGAAGTTGTAGAGCGCCACGGCGGCAGCCGAACTCAGCAAGCAATACAGGCGGCTCCAGGTAAAGAACGCGCACAGCTGCACGGCGAACACATAGACGATCATGATGCTCGGCGCGAGACCCGGATGGTCGAGCAGCGCGCCCACAATCGTCGCCGCGACCAGCAGCCCCGCCGATACGCAGGCGTCATACAGAGGGCTGCGACGCGTCAGCGTCGTGCGCCGCCACCAAAAGTTCTCGGCAATATCGCCGTCCGCATGGACGTCCATCAGCGCCCCGCCCCTCTCTCAAAAGCAAAAACCACCACAAAGGGGACAGGCACCTTTGTGGTGGTTTCCCCTTGTGGTGGTTCCAAGTGTATAGCCTTTGCAGCCTGCGGTCGTTAGACAAACAGCGCGTGCGCGAGCAGTGCGCACACGCACGCCGCGACAAACACCAGCGCCACGACCGAAATCACGCGATCGGCCATGTCCATGTTGGCCCGATTCGTAAAGAACCGATCTTCGGCGGCGTCGGCACGTGCCTCACGTACCAGCTCGGCAACCACCTCGCGACCATCAAGCATCTTTGCATCCATGTTTGCCTCCCCGGTCTCAATCTTGTCCATCGAAAACCAACTCCGTGTAGCCGCCGACGTCTACGGCCGCTCGTCGGGAGCCAGACGCTGCATCTTGCTCACGGCCTTAAACTTGGTGAACAGCGGCACGTACTCAAAGCTCACGTTGGAGTTCTCCAGGCCATACCAGCGCGCAGGCGTGCCTGCGGCGCGGCGGATGATGTACTTGAGCGTGATAGCCGTACGCTCGCTTGGCTCCACGTCGCTTTCGGGTGCCAGAAGCTTGCGGATCATAACGAACTTGAACGTACCGATGTTGCCCGGATCCTTGTAGACCGAGTAATCGTGCGTCTGCGCCGGCAGCTCGCCGCTGGCAGCCAGGTCCTGAACAACCTGGCGCAGGTAGGCATTGACGCGCTGGTTGATCTTGTAGCCCAGGTACAGATGCACGCGGAACACGTAGTCGGTGCCGAACGTCTCGACCGAGTAGGCAAAGGTATGCGGCTCGTCCATGGTCTCGACATTCACGAACCACCAGGCGCGAGCGCGCTTGGGGTGCTTATCCAAGATCGAGTAGACGATATCGCGGTCGATATAGTCGGTGTTGGTGTCCTTGGTCAGGTACACGATATTGTCGCTCATGAGCTCGTAGCGGTCGTCGTCGCGCAGGCGCTTGAGCTGCGGCAGGTAGCTGCGCAGCGGCAGCAGCGTAAACTGACGTTGCTCGACCGCCGTGCCGTTGTACCAGCACACCATAATGCCCATGATGAGTGCAGCCATGAGGATGGTGAAGTAGCCACCGTGGAAGAACTTGGTGAGCGAGCTCACAAAGAAGAAGCCCTCGAGCAAAAGGAAGAAGGCGGCAAAGATCCACGGCGCGACCTTGAGATTGCGCTCCACGTGCAGATAGAAGAAGAGCAGCATTGTCGTGCACATCATGGTCAGGGTAATGGCAAGGCCGTACGCGGCCTCCATGTGCGCCGAGTTCTGGAACAGCAGCACCACGACGACGCACCCCACGAGCATTACGTTGTTGACCATGGGGATGTAGAGCTGGCCCTTGGTCTCGGCAGGATAGAAGACCTGCATATGCGGCATGAGGTCCAGGCGGCTGGCCTCGGACACCAGCGAGAATGCGCCGGTGATGAGCGCCTGCGAGGCGATGATGGCCGCGACGGTGGAAAGGCCGACGGCAAAGAGGCGCAGACCCGGGGCGAGCATCTGGTAGAAGGGGTTGAGGTCGGCGATACCCATGAGCTCCGGATTGCCGGCGTTGTTGATAAGCCACGCGCCCTGGCCCATGTAGGACAGCAGCAGGCAGCACTTAACGAACGGCCAGGTGGCATAGATGTTGCCGCGGCCCACATGGCCCATGTCGGAATAGAGCGCCTCGGCACCGGTGGTAGCGAGGAAGCAGCTGCCCAAGATCATGATGCCCGCATGGTTGTTGGGGCTCAGCAGAAAAGCGATGCCACGCAACGGGTTGAGGCACAGCAGCACCGCGGGATACTGGCAGACAAAGAACAGGCCCGTGCCGCCCAGGAACAAAAACCACAGCGTCATGATGGGGCCGAAGGCGTGACCGATCTTGGCCGTGCCGATGCGCTGCACCAAGAAGAGCGCGATGATGATGGCAAGCGTGATGGCGACGACACGACCCTGGTCGTCACCGAGCACGGCATGGACCGCCGGGATCGTACGCAGGCCCTCGATGGCCGTAGTGACGGTAACGGCAGGCGTCAGGATGCCGTCGGCGAGGAGCGCCGCGCCGCCCAGCATGGCGGGGATGATGAGCCACTTGCCGCAGCGCTTGACCAGGCTGTACAGGGCAAAGATGCCGCCCTCGCCGTGGTTGTCGGCGCGCAGCGAGATCAGCACGTACTTGACGGTCGTCAGCAGCGTGACCGTCCACACGACAAGGGAGAGCGCGCCGAGCACGAACTCCTGCGTGACGCTTCCGATGCCGCCGTTGCCGGCAACGAGCGCCTTAGTTACATACATAGGGCTGGTGCCGATATCGCCGTACACCACGCCCAGCGTGACGAGCATCGCCGAGATGCTCACAGGAATCGCAGCGTGCGAAGCTGCCTCCTTGGCCTTTTGTTCCATAAGCCAGTTTCCTCCCATTTTTAACGTTCGACGGGATTATATGTAATCAGCCCATATTTTAATGGCACCGTTTTCCCAGCTAGATAAACATTTATGCGGCCTTTAGGCCACCGCGGCGATATGGAATGTGACAAAGGGACGCCCCCTTTGTCACATTCGTCATTTTCCGAGCCAGTTTTTGAACCACCACTCCATGGAGCGGCTCATCTCGGCCATAAAGGGACTCGTGTGTTTGCGGGTGTAGATGTCGACGACGCGCTCGCCCACCTCGCGGGCGTGCGGGCGAAACATCGCATCCATCTCGGCCACCTGCGCATCCATGGTCGCGGCATCGGCGCGGCGGTAACGCTCCTCGTGCACCAGGTTCACCACGGGATGCGCGATTGCCGGGCGCTCCTTGCGGGGCGTGCCGATGATGAGCATCGACAGCGGCATGGTATAGAGAGGCAGATCCAGCAGCTCGGCCACTTCCTCGGCATTCTCGACGATATCACCGATGTAGCAGCTCCCCAGCCCCAGGGCCTCGGCGGCAACCACGGCGTTTTGCGCGGCGATCACGGCGTCCTGCGCCGCGATGGCAAAGTCACCCAGACCCGGTGCACGACGGGGCGCCTTGCCCGTGCGCTCGACAAACTCGGGCTCAAAGCAGCCCACGTGCTCAAACAGATCGATCCACTTGGCATAATCGACCACAAATATGAGTGCCCAGGGCGCCTTGGCGATCATGGGCTGGTGGTCGCACAGGTCGGCCAGACGGTCCAGTGTAGCCTGCTCGCGAATGCTCACGATGGAATACATCATCATGGCGCCCGCCGACGGCGCGCGACTCGCCGCATGCAAAATCGCCGCCCGCTGCTCGTCGGTCACCGCCACGGGACGGTCGTTGTCATCGCGCGCGAAGGCACGCGTAGACGAGCGATGCTCCAAAATGTCCAGCGCCGCATTGCCCGTAGTCTCGACCGGATAGCCGTACGTATCCACGACCGCAGCTCCGTCGCCACCCATGTCCGCTTTGCAAACCTGCTCGCTCATCGCCCTACCCTCGCCATTTCTTTAAGAAGCCTTTACGTTTCCGTGTAATTCCCGTCCATTATCGCGCAGGTCGCCACTACATTGCGCCACACCGCCACACGCGCGCGTTAATATGGCTGGTTGTTGTGCGCAGCCACCAATTGCAGCGCATATCTTGGTAACAATCGGGTAAACCCCCGCTTTCGTAGGTTTTAAGTTTGTGAGGAGTCTCAGCATGTTCGCAGCCGCCATCTCGCTCGTCGGTCTTGCGGCGACCGTCTACCTTGTCTTGCGCGAGGCCAAGGCCATTTGCGCAAAGTCGGGCACCGTTGCCAAAAGCGCTCTTGGGTGGAGCGTCGCCTTCGGCCTGTTCCAGCTCTTTTTGACCATTTGGGGCGCCATTGGCCTCGTCGCCCAAAACGAGCCGCTCGCCTTTGTGATGCTCATCCTGACCAACGCCATCCTCACCGGCTGCGCTTGGGCCAGCATCGCCCGCGACCGCATCGCCCCGCGCATCTTTGCGTTCGCCTCGGCCGACGCCCCCGCCCCCGCCGGCAAGCTCGCCCGCCTGCGCGGCGCCTTTGTGGGCAAACCGCTCGTCGCCGCCGTCTTGTGCCTGCTGCTCGCCGGCGTCTTTGCGCTGCTGGGCATGGAGGTCTCGTCCAACCACGACTTTACCTGGGTCTACCCCCTGTGCATCCTGCTCGAGTGGGCCATCATCACCACGCTCATGGTCGGCTTGTTCTTCCTATTCCAGCGCCACGGCGCAGCTCCCGCCGTCCTGGCCTTTGCCCTCTTTGTCCTGGGCATTGCCGAGTTCTTCGTCATCACGTTTAAATCCATGCCCATCCAGCCGGGCGACCTTTCGGCCATCTCCACTGCCGCCGCAGTCGCCGGCAACGGCTACACCTTCTCCATCTCGCTGTTCTGCGTGCTGTCCATGGGCTTTACCGCCATCGCCATGCTGCTATGCGAGTACGCCGGCATCGTGGCGCCGCATCGCCAGAGGGGCGCGGCCAGCGCCAAGCGCATGCTGCTCACCAACCTGCTCGTGGCGGTGCTGTGCCTGGGCGGCGTGACCGCGCATGTCACGCTCATCGACTACTACAACACCCTCGGCATCACCGTCTACACCTGGCGCCCGCTCGAGAGCTACTGGCGCGAGGGCTACCTGCCCGCCTTTATTAGTGCAGCGCAGTCCATTAAGCCGCCCAAACCCGCCGACTACTCCGTCGACGATGCCAAGGCCACGCTCAAAAAGTACGCCAAGGCCTACGACAAGTCCAACGCGGCCAAGAGCGACGAGCGCACCGCCGCAAAGGACCAATTCGACAGCGAGAAGCCCACGGTCATCGCCATCATGAACGAGACCTTCTCGGACCTGTCCATCTACCAGAACATGCGCGCCGGCTACGAGGGCCCGCAGTACTTTAAGAACCTGTCCAACTGCCTCAGCCGCGGCAAGCTCTATGTGAGCGCCTACGGCGGCGGCACGGCCAATACCGAGTTTGAGTTTATGACCGGCAACTCCATGGCCAACCTGGGTTCGGGCGTGTACCCCTACACCATCTACAACATGGAGACGACCGGGAACCTGGCAGAGCAGTTCAAATCGCTCGGCTATTCCACCACGGCCATGCACCCCAACCACGCGACCAACTGGAACCGCGAGAACGTCTATAAGGACTTTGGCTTTGACCAGTTCCTGTCCATCAACGATTTCCAGGGCGCCGATACCTCGCGTGGCATGGTGACTGACCAGGCGACCTACGACAAGATTCTTGAGCTGCTCGATCAGAACGCCGATCCGCAGTTTATCTTTGACGTGACCATGCAGAACCACTCGGGCTACGACACGGGCTTGGTGCCCGCCGACAAGCAGATGCACCTGGATATTGACACAACCGATCTGGACACCAAGACCGTCGAGGACGGCACGCTCTCCGATGTCGACGAGTATGTCTCGTGCATCGAGCAGTCCGACCAGGCGCTGCGCTACTTCCTCAACGCCTTGAGCAAGCTCGACCGCAAGGTGGTCGTGGTGTTCTGGGGCGACCACCAGCCGTTCTTCCCGTCCAAGTTCAACGACAAGTGGTTTACCGACGAGGACGACGCTACCCACCAGGAGCGCTTGTGGCAGACCGACTACATCATTTGGGCTAACTACGACGTTGCCGGTTGCGACCAGACGAGTGAGACCGACGACCTGTCCACCAACTACCTGTCCACCCAGCTCATGCAGCTGATCGGCGCACCGCTGACCGACTACCAGAAGGCGCATATGACGCTGCGCGAGTCGCTGCCCGCCATCAACTCCGTGGGCTACGAGGACGCCAGCCTGCGCTGGGCGCTCTCCTCCAACGTCACCGGTGACGACGCCGCTGCCGCAGCCGCCACCAAGGCGCGCGAGGATTACGCCAAGATGCAGTACTACGAGATGTTCCGCGACGGCAAGAACGTCTATACGGAGCACTTCCAGACCGAGGCCAACGAGACCGACCCCAACCTGGCACCGGGTACGACCAAGATTAAGTAGCGACTAGCTGCGAGTTTATAACTGAAACGTCTGTCCGGGCGGAGGTATGTAAGGTTCCCTGCTCGGACTGTCCTGCGCAAGACGGAGGCCACATTAAGTGGCCTCCTTTGCGTGCGGAACTCGCGATGAACCTTATATGCCTTCGCCTGGACAGACGCCCTGATGTTGGGGCGTGGCTTGTCTTGGGTGTATCGCCGAACATATATAAGTTGAAGGCCACGTTATGTGGCCTTCTTTGTTTGCGGAAAGTGTGTCCCGGAATTCTTGTCTGGAATGGGATGCAGTTTCCGCTTGGGACCTGATTGGGAAAGTGTGTCCCACTATTCAGCTGGATTCCGGGATGTATTTTCCGGTTGAGGCTCGTTGGGAAAGTGCGTCCCGGTCTGGGCGCTCAAACTGGGATGGATTTTCCGGATGAGGGCTTGACGGAAAATGTGTCCCGTTCCGGGCGCTAATTGTGGGATGCAGTTTCCGCTTGCGGAGTCTCCACTCAACAGAAAACCCGGGTGGCCTGTTTTTTGGCTACCCGGGTTTTTGGGTTGTCGATATGTTCGACTGGCTACTAGTGGGTCTTGCGGCGCTTGATCAGCATGATGAGGGCTATCACTACGAGCGTTGCTCCCGCTGCTGCTGCGGTGGCGACTAGGGCGAATGTTTGGTCGCCGGTGTTTGTGAGGTTCTTCGCTGTGGTCGTAGTCTTGACCTTGGTGTCGGTCTTAGCTCCGTTGTCGGACTTGGGCTTGTCCGGGTTCGTCGGGGTCTCAGGAGTCTCGGGGTCCTTTGAGCCTTCGGAATCGGTTGGGCCGGCGGTGTTTACCAGCGTATGGTCCAGGAACTTCTTGGCGCCCGCACTTGCCTGTGAGAACAGGCGGCGCGTGCGGATCGGGGTGGCGTTCACCGTTGTGGGCGCCGTCTCCTCGGCCTCGATATTCACGAGCGTCGTGCCGGTGTCGAGGCCCACGTCGTTGTATCCCACGTGGCAGTAATACTGCGCACCGTCATCGTCTGCGGTCAGGTCAATCTCGAGCTTTGAGGCCGTTCCAGCCGCGAGGTTGCCATCGGCACCCACGAGCTTAAACTCTGTCTCGCCGCGGCCCTTGCGGTACCACATATAGGTCGGTGCCAGCCCTGTTTCGCTATCGTCGGCACCGAGTTGCTTCACATGGCCAATCGCCGAGAGCGTCAGGTGGCTTCCCGCCGTGCGCTCAACCGAAGAGTCGTATCCAAGATCCGACCCCTCCGCAGCATCCGCCGCAGGTCCGCTCACGGTCATCGTCATGCCATCGGGCATGGTCTTGACCGTGATGATTGCCGAGCGAATACCTGTTTCGGTCGTGGATCCATTCTTAACG
>CABUVF010000020.1 GCA_902494945.1 uncultured Collinsella sp. | reverse complement strand
TTACCACTTGATAGAGGCGCGGGCACGAAGAGCCGCGGGCGAGCCGGCAGGCTTTGACCCCGCGGGGAGGCGAAACCCGCCGAACTGGGTTTTTCGGGCACGAACAACCTGGTGGGCCTGTGGGAAACACCCACAGGACTGTCTGCAGCAATGCGGGAGCGCTATCCGGACATTGGGTCCACGCTATGCGGATTCGATGCGCAGATGGCGCCGTCTGGATAGCGAGGTTTACGGGACATGGCATTGACCCCCAACGAGGCATATGCGGCCAAGCAGCCGTTTTTGGACAAGGAGACACTCGAGCATATCGTCGAGCAGTTCCCCACGCCGTTTCATCTATACGACGAGGCGGGCATCCGCCGCAACATGCAAGAGGTGCGCGACGCCTTTGCATGGAACCCGGGCTTTAAGGAATACTTTGCCGTCAAGGCCAACCCCAACCCGGCGCTCATCTCCATTCTCAACGAATACGGCTGCGGCTGCGATTGCTCGAGCTATACCGAGCTCATGATCGCCCGCTCGCTGGGTATCACGGGACACGACATCATGTTCTCGTCTAACGACACGCCGGCGGCCGACTTTGAGCTCGCCGACAAGTTGGGCGCCATCGTCAACTTCGACGACATCAGCCACATCGAGTTCTTTGAGCGCGTTGCGGGGCCCATCCCCAAGACAGTCAGCTGCCGCTTTAATCCGGGCGGCCTGTTCCAGCTCTCCAACGGCATCATGGACAACCCGGGCGACTCCAAGTACGGCATGACCACCGAACAGCTCTTCGAGGCTTTCCGCATGCTCAAGGCCAAGGGCGCCGAGAATTTTGGCATCCATGCCTTCCTTGCCAGTAATACCGTCACTAACGACTACTATCCCAAGCTCGCACGCATCCTCTTTGAACTTGCCGTGCGCCTGGAGCGTGAAACGGGCGCACATGTCGCCTTTATCAATCTGTCCGGCGGTGTGGGTATCCCCTACCTGCCCGAGCAGCAGGCTAACGACATCCGTGCCATCGGCGAGGGCGTACACGCGGCCTACGACGAGATCCTGGTTCCCGCCGGCATGGGCGATGTGGCAATTTGCACCGAGATGGGTCGCTTTATGATGGGCCCCTACGGCTGCCTGGTGACCAAGGCCATCCACGAAAAGCAGATCTACAAGGACTATATCGGCGTGGACGCAAGCGCCGTCGACCTCATTCGTCCCGCTATGTATGGTGCCTACCACCACATTACGGTGATGGGACAGCCGGGTGGCGCCGACAAGACCGCAGCACCGGTCACGAACACGTATGACATCACGGGCAACTTGTGCGAGAACAACGATAAGTTCGCCATCGACCGCTCGCTGCCGTATATCGACATGGGCGACCTGCTCGTGATCCACGATACCGGCGCGCATGGCTACTCCATGGGCTACAACTACAACGGCCGTCTGCGCTCCGCCGAGGTGCTGCTGCGCCCCGATGGCTCGGCCGACCTCATCCGCCGCGCCGAGCGCCCGGTCGATTACTTTGCCACGCTCGACGTGCTGCCGTGCGGCCGAGAGTTGCTGGCCAAGTCGCGCGCCGAAAGTGCCCGCCGCCGCGCTCAGGACGAGCGCCTGGCCGTCGCCGCTCAGTGGAACAAACGCATCCAGATCGCGGAAGCGAAGGAGAAGAACATGGACATCCGCAATCTCGAGGGTTCAATCGTCGCCCTTGTCACGCCGTTTAAAAAGGACGGCAGTGTCGACTTTGACGCGCTCGAGCGCCTTATCGATTTCCACCTGCAAAATGGCACCGATGCCATCCTCACCCTGGGCACCACCGGCGAGAGCGCCACGATGACCGACGACGAGGACAACTCCGTTGTCGCCGCAGTGGTCAAGCAGGTTGCAGGACGCGTCCCCGTCATTGCCGGCTCGGGCTCCAACTCCACGCAGACCATGCTCACCAAGTCGCTCACCTATCAGGGACTGGGCGCCGACGGCCTGCTGCTCATTACCCCCTACTACAACAAGTCCAACGAAGAGGGCATCTACCAGCACTTTAAGACCGTGGCCGACGCCGTGGACATCCCCTGCATCCTGTACAACATCCCCGGCCGCTGCGGCTGCGGCATCAGCGTGCACAACGTGGAGCGCTTGGCCGCGCACCCCAACATCATGGGCATCAAGGAGGCCTCGGGCAACGTCGCCTACGCAGCCAAGATCGCCCACCTGCTGTCCGATGACTTCCGCATGTACTCGGGCGAGGACGCACTCACCGTTCCGCTCATGAGCCTAGGCGCCTCAGGCACCATCAGCGTGTGGGCAGATGTTCAGCCGCAGCTCGTGCATGACATGTGCCGCGCCTATCTGGACGGCGACGTAGCGCGCGCCCGCGATATCCAGATTGCCGGCCAGCCGCTCATCAATGCCCTCTTTAGCGAGGTCAACCCCATCCCAGTTAAGGAAGCGCTCGCCCAGATGGGTATGATCGAGGCAAACTACCGCATGCCGCTGTGCCCCATGGCCAACGACACGCGAGCCGCACTTACCGATGCTCTGAAGGGAGCTGGTCTGCTTGATTAAGACCGTCATTATGGGAACGGGCCGCATGGGCTCGCTCATCCGCACTACCGCCGAAGGCATTGTCGACGCCGCCGGGCAGCCCGTTTTTGATATCGTGGCCCACATCGGCTTCGACTTGTCCGAGCTCGAGAGCGCCCCGGCAGCCGACGTCATCATCGACTTCTCGAACGTCGCGACCTTCGATGCCGTCGTCGCCTATGTCGAGTGCACGGGCGCGGCGTTGGTCTCGGGCACTACAGGCTACACACCCGAGCAGATGGATCGCCTGCGCGAGCTGGGTCAGAACGCCCGTGTCATGCACTCCGGCAATTACTCCATCGGTATCGCAGCCCTGCGTCATCTGGTAGCACAGGCCACACGCGAGCTGCCCGGCTTTGACTGCGAAATCGTCGAGACGCACCATAACCAAAAGGTCGATGCCCCCAGCGGCACTGCCAAATTGCTGCTCGATGCCGTAGTCGAGGCCGAGCCCGAGGCAGGCTACCACCCCGTCTATGGCCGCGAGGGCATGTGCGGAGCGCGCGACCCCAAGGAGATCGGCATGCACTCGCTGCGCGGTGGCACTGTCGCCGGCGTGCACGAAGTGAGTTTCTTTGGCCAGGACGAAGAAGTCACGCTCACGCATCGCGCCACAAGCCGTCAGATCTTCGTCAACGGCGCCCTGGCAGCCGCGCAGAAGCTCGTCACCCGCGAGCACGGCTTCTATACGTTCGACCAGGTCATGTTTGCCTAACCAGGTATCAACCGGATCCACCCAAAGGAGAGACAGCAAATGAGCAATGCAGCCGAGATGGATGCCCAGGAGATTATCAACTACATCGCCACAGCGCCCAAAAAGACGCCCGTCAAACTGTACGTGCGCGAGAAGCCCGGCATGAAGGTCCAGTGGGGCAATGCGCACGTCTACGGCGGTCGTCGTGGCAAGACCGTCTTTGGTGACTGGGATGAGCTCAAAGCCATCCTTGATGCCAATGCCGATTCCATCGATTACTACGATGTGGAGAACGATTGCCGCAACTCCGCCGTGCCCATGCTCGACCTTAAGGGCATCAACGCCCGCATCGAGCCGGGCGCGATCATCCGTGACCGCGTCGAGATTGGCGATCGCGCCGTCATCATGATGGGTGCCATCATCAATATCGGCTCCGTCATCGGTGAGGGCTCCATGATCGACATGGGCGCCGTGCTGGGCGGCCGCGCCACCGTGGGCAAGAACTGCCACATCGGCGCTGGAACCGTGTTGGCAGGCGTCGTTGAACCCGCAAGCGCCACGCCCGTCATCATCGAGGACGATGTCATGATCGGCGCCAACGCCGTGGTCCTGGAAGGCGTGCACGTAGGCAAGGGCGCTGTCGTTGCCGCCGGCGCCGTGTGCGTCGAGGACGTCCCCGCCGGTGCCGTCGTGGCCGGTGTTCCCGCTCGCGTCATCAAGATGCGCGACGAGAAAACCGACAGCAAGACCGGCTTGGAAGAGGGCTTACGTCAACTTTAATAGTTACGCGGGTTTACCAACCCGCGTAACGGCTCGACGCTGCACCTTTGGTTCCGTCGTTCTAACGAACGACGGACCGGTCGACGCTACAAACGCCCCTAAGCGGCAATCTGACGTTCAATCGTCGGTCGCGTACCAAAGTACGCTTCCCTCCTCTTTCACGTCACCTTGCTCGCCTAGGGGCGTTTTCGCTGACGTATGCTCAGTCTGCAACTCAATTCAGCTCCAAGCAAAAAGGCCGAAGTCCCGAAGGGCTTCGACCTTTATTTTTCTGCAGCGTCCAAGCGCAGTTTATCGATTCTCGATGCTGCCGATATTCTTGAGCTCGATGGAGATGAGGCCGTTGGGTTCGTTGACGAACTCGATGTACTCGGAGTTCGAGCCCATCTCGGCCGGAAAGCTGATCTCGATGCCCGTGTCGGTACGGATCTTGTGATTGCGCACGGCCGCGCGCTCGACCTGTTTGCGCTCCACGGGCACGCGCTCGGGCACCTTCTCCTCGGTCAGTGCCGCGCGCACGCTTTCCTTGATGACCGGCTCGTCCTCAAAGACCTCATCGACAATATCCCAAGGCGGCAGCTCCTCGTCGTCCTCAACCTTCTCGGCCACAGCAGCCTTAACCTTGGCGAGCGCTACGGCCGTATTGGCACCGTGCTCCTCGGCGACTTCCTCGACCACGCGCGTCACGGTGTCGATGACTTCCTTGCCCGATACGCCCGTGTCGCATTGCAGCAGGCCATCGGGGATAAGCATGCGGTCCTCGCCGGCGATCTTGCGTTTCTTATCCACGTAGCCGATTTCCATGGTGCTCGCGCGCACGATGGCATAGCTTGGCACCTTTTGCGAAGGGTTTGGCAGAATAGCGTAGTGGCGCGCGATGTCATTGCGCACCTCCCCCTCCTCGCGGCCCACTTCGTGCATAAAAGCCTGCTTGGAGCCCAGCAGCATCACGGCAAACCAGCGGGCATCCTCATCGTCGTCAAAATCGGCCACGAGCACGTCGGTGGACTCAGCTTTCTCGGCTTTGGTGAGCTCGGAGGAGATAAACTCCGCAATCTGCTGCGACAGGTCCACGAACTCGCGCTCGCCAAAGAAATAGCCCTTGAGCTCGCCGCCGAATGCGGAGTTCTCGGCAAACGTGGCACGCTTATTGTCGGCCGAAGTACGAGCGCGCCGCAGGTGCGTGGTCACGAAGTTGCGCACGGTACGGCTCTCGATATCGAGCTCGCGTTGACTCATGACGTTGACGGCAGAGTCAAAGTCCAGGATATGCAGAATCGCGTGATTGATTTTCATATACGGCATTCCGTTCTAGATCGATTTCGGCACGAACCAGTATAGCGGTCGATCCCGCCCCAGGCGCATCGAAGATTGGTGCATCGGGGACAGGTTGCTTTGCACCAATGGCTAGCGCAGGAGCTCGGACTGCCAAGCCTCGAGCTGTTCTGCCAAGCTCTTGCCGGCAGCGGGCATGTCGATCTGGGGACGTTTGGGCAGAAGCGCACACTTAAGAATCGCAACGATAGTCTGCGAGACAAAGCTTCGTGTATCCTTGTCGAAACCTTGCGCAGTCTGGAGCATCACGGGCAGGCTCTCGCGCAGATTCCCAGCGATATCCGCAAACCGCTCAGCACCCGTAGCCTCAAACACGGAGAACAATGCATCTACAAAACGCTCGCGCTCGGCAGGCCCCACTGCAAGCAGCATCTCGCGAATGGAGCCATCAACGTATCGAGCACCGGCGGACAGGCGCTCACAGTACACGAAGTCGCGACCATCAACCACCCAGCTAAAGGGATTGTGCTGCAGCAGGCTGAACTCGGTGCTCTCAACGATGGCATAGTCCTCCTGCGTCTCAAACATCATGCCAAAGATCGACGACCGAGGTAGCGTCTTGTCGATTCGACCGGAAAGATCGGCAAAGGCGTTGCCGTTCAGAAACTCCTCGACGAAGCCCGGACCATCATGGGAATACACCCGTTCGATTCGCTCACGGGCGACATCGGAGCACATCGTCGCACCGTACACCGCAAGGTTTCCACCCTTGGAATGACCTCCGCACAAAAGCGGCCCGTCAATCGCATCCGCCGCCTCGTCCACATAACGCGCCGCGGATTCCTGGGCCGGCACAGGACACCGGAATGCCATGTTAAAGTCCTCTTTCCAGCCCACAATCGTGCTGTCGGTCCCCCGGAAGGAAAGATAACTAAAACCCGCCGGAAACCGGAACGCCATGGCTGCAAACTGCTCTGTCGCCACCACATCGCTCACGGCACGATAGCCGCAAACGTGCACGCCACGGTAGCGAGGGCTTGCTGCCACGGCCTCCAACAAGGCCCTGCTCCCCTCTGGGTCCCACAGGTCGCCAATCATGTCCCAGTAGCACTCGGCACGCAGCAGCTCGCGTACGTCTAGGCCCTGCCAGTTCGTCAGCTCCGCCATATCACCCGGCAAACGCAAATAGGACAACCACGCAAAGACCAGGCTATCCACCGCGCAGAACGGCCGTTCCTCAAACGGGTCAAACGCCGTCTGGGCATAGGTCAAAAAATTAGGCGAATCCGACATGGCCCTCCCGTCAACTATGGTGCATTGGGGTCAGGTTACTTTGCACCAAAAAGGCGCCCGGGCCGTGTGGGCTCGGACGCCTTCATTGTAGCTTTTCGCTTTAGCGAGCTTGATTTAGCAGGAGAAGTCGACGCTGTCGATGATGTCCTTGAGGGCCTTGGCGGAGGCGGTGAGCTCGTGCTGCTCGTCATCGTTCAGCGGCACGGGGACGCGGCAGACAACGCCGTCGCGGCCAACGACGGTCGGCATGGAGATGGCAAGATCGGACAGGCCGTACTCGCCCACCATAAGCGAGGAGACAGGCAGAACGGTCTGCTCATCGCGCATGACGGCAGTGCAGATGCGCTTGACGGCCATGGCGACGCCGTAGTAGGTGGCGTGCTTCTTCTCGATGATGGTGTAGGCAGAGTTCTTGACGTCCTCGGCGATGCGCTTCTCGGCAGCCTCATGCTCCAGATGACCGTGAAGCTCGCAGAAGGTGTTCAGCGGAACGCCGGCAACCTGAGCGCTGGACCAAGCGACAAACTCGGAATCGCCGTGCTCACCCATGACATAGGCCTGGACATCGCGCGGGTCGACCTCGACATGGGCACCAAGCATCTGCTGCAGACGGCCGGTGTCGAGCACGGTACCGGAACCGATGACGTGGCCCTCGGGCAGGCCGGACATCTTGATGGCGGCGTAGGTCAGAACATCGACCGGGTTGGAGACGATGAGCAGAATGCCGTCGAAGCCGGACTTCTTAATCTCGGGGATAATGGACTTAAAGATGCTGACGTTCTTGTTGACCAGGTCCAGGCGAGTCTCGCCGGGCTTCTGGGCAGCACCAGCGGTGACGACGATCATGGCGGCGTCGGCGACATCGGAATAATCGCCGGCGTAGATCTTCATCGGCTCGGCAAACGTCATGCCGTGCGCGATATCCAGGGCCTCACCCTCGGCGCGGTTCTTGTCCACGTCGATGAGGACCATCTCGGAGAACAGACCACTCTGCATCAGCGCGAACGCCGAAGACGAACCGACGAAACCGCAGCCGACAATAGCGACCTTCTTCTCGTTAACCATTAGAAACTCCCATCTCTCTCCACAAGCAAGCCGCCCGGGAACGACCCGAGCGGCTTGCCGTAATCCCAATACATCCAATCGGGACTTTGATTATGCTCCTATTCGCAGCCAAAAATCGACCGTTTACCGAAATTGTTTGCAGAAATCGTAAAATAACTGCACGAAATCGGTTTCGAGCTATTGACGAGGCGAAATAGCTTTCTAATACAGGCCCGCCTCGCGAATGGCCTCGACAGCCAAAGCAATCTGGTCGGGCGGCAAGACCAGCGCCATGCGCACGTGCCCCTCGCCCGAAGGACCAAAGCTCGCGCCCGGCGTCACCACAACGCCGGCCTTCTCCATGAGCTCCTCGCAAAACGCCATGGAATCGGTGCGACCACCGGGAAGCTTGGCCCACACAAACATAGAGCCATGCGCGTTGGGACGCTCCCAGCCCAGGCCCTCAAGACCGTCGCACAGGGCATCGCGGCGCTCCTGGTACTTCAGACGCTGCGCCTCGACCTCATCGCGCGGACCGTTCAGGCAGGCGATAGCAGCCTTCTGGATCGGGAAGAACATGCCAAAGTCGATCTGGCTGCGTAGCTTGACAAAGGCCGAGACCACGTCCTCGCGGCCGACCAAAAAGCCGATGCGGGCACCGGTGACGTTAAACGACTTGGAGAGCGAGAAGAACTCAACGCCCACCTCGAGCGCGCCGGGATACTGCAAGAAGCTGCCGCCCGGCTCGCCGTCGAACACGATATCGGAGTATGCGTTGTCATGGACGATGAGCAGGTCGTGCTCGCGGGCGAAAGCGATGATCTCCTCGTAGACCTCGGGCGTGCCCACCGAGCCGACCGGGTTTGCGGGCAGCGACACGATCATATACTTGGCACGATCGGCCACCTCGGGATCGATACCCGCCACATAGGGCAGGTAATTATGCTCGGCGACCAACGGATAGTATTCAAGCTTGGCATCGGCGATCTTGGCGCCCGCCTCAAAGACCGGGTAGCACGGATCGGGAACCAAAATGGTGTCACCCGGATCGAGCAGGGCCAGGCCCAAATGGCCCACGCCCTCCTGCGTACCGTTGCACGACTGCACCATAGACGGCGTAATGCCCGAAACGCCAAAGCGACGCTCATAGTAATCGCACACGGCCTGCTTGAGTTCGGGCAGGTCGCGCAGGGCATACTTCCACATCTCGGGATCTTGGGCTGCATGCGTGAGCGCCTCGACCACGTGGTCGTACGGCTTAAAGTCGGGCGTGCCCACGCTCATGTTGTAAATGGTCTTGCCCTGAGCCTTCAGCGCGAGAAGCTTGTTGTTGAGCGAGGCGAAGACCTCCGCGCCAAAGCGGTCGAGACGCTGCGATGCCTGCATGGTGCCACCTTTCGATATAAAAAACGCGGCGCTCCGACAAGAGCGCCGCGCGATACGGGCCATCAGATTGCAAAAGTGTACCGCTTGCAACCCCTATATTGGTTCAATTTAGCCAACCTTAGTCAATGGGATTGAGAGCGTCGATCTGTGCGAGCCACAGACGCGAGCTGGCGTCGCTCGGCATGCGCCAATCGCCGCGCGGGCTAAGCGTCACCGAGCCCACCTTGGGACCATCGGGCAGGCAGCTGCGCTTAAACTGCTGAGCAAAGAAGCGACGGTAGAACGTACGCAGCCACGTGTGGACGGTCTCGGCGTCGTAGACGCCCTCAAAGCTCTTGAGCGCCATGCGGTAGATCTTGCCCGGCTCAAAGCCAAAACGCAACAGGTAGTAGAGGAAGTAGTCGTGCAGCTCGTACGGGCCCACCAAATCCTCGGTCTTCTGCGCAATCTCGCCGTCGCCCGTGGGCGGCAGAAGCTCGGGGGACACCGGAGTATCGAGGATATCGAGCAAGACCTCGGCAATACGCCCGCCAAAGACATCGGCCGCATAGCGAACCAGATGACGCACGAGCGTCTTGGGCACGCTCGCGTTGACGGCGTACATGCTCATATGGTCGCCATTGTACGTAGCCCAGCCGAGCGCCAGCTCCGACAGGTCGCCGGTGCCGATGACAAAGCCGCCAGCCTGGTTGGCCAGGTCCATCAGAATCTGCGTACGCTCGCGCGCCTGGCTGTTCTCGTAAGTCACGTCCTGCACGGCCGGATCGTGCTCAATGTCCTTGAAGTGCTGCTCCACGGCCGCGTGGATCGAAACCTCGCGGAAGCTCACACCCAGGTCGCGGGCAAGCGACTCGGCATTGGACTTGGTGCGGTGCGTCGTGCCAAAGCCGGGCATGGAGACCGCCGTGATACCTGTGCGCGGCAGCCCCAGTGCATCGAAAGCACGCACAGTCACAAGCAGCGCCAGCGTGGAGTCCAAGCCGCCCGAAAGACCGATAACAGCTGCCTTGGTGCCCGTATGGGCAAGGCGCGTCTTGAGGCCCGCAGTCTGCAGGTCGAGGATGGTCTCGCAGCGCTCGGCCAGATCGCCGTGGTCGGCCGGCACAAAGGGCGCACGCGGGAAAACGCGGTCGATATCGCAGGCATCGCGCAGGACGGGTTCTTCGGCCAACACGCCCTCAAACGAAAACTCAACAGTCGTGGCCTCCGGCGCATCGTCGGCGCGTGTCCACGTCGTCGAGCGACGGCGCTCGGCAACCAGACGGTCAAGATCGACGTCGGCGATGGCCATGTCACAGGTGAGAAGCCTGGTCGCGGCAAGCTTGGAGCCGTTTTCGTAGATAAGGTTCTCGCCCGCAAAGACCATGTCGGTCGTGGACTCGCCCTCGCTCGCGTCTGCGTAGGCATAGGCGCAGTACAGGCGTGCGCTCTGGTTGGAGATGAGGCTGCGACGGTAATCTGCCTTGCCGATGATCTCGTCCGAGGCTGACGGGTTGAGGATCACCGTCGCGCCGGCAAGCGCCATCTCGGTCGAAGGGGGCGCCGGCACCCACAGGTCCTCACAGACCTCGACGCCCAGCACCAGATCCTCGGCGCCCTCGTCACAGCAGCGGTAGACAAGCCCCGAGCCAAGCGGCACCGGACCCTGGCCGGCAAATTCAACCCACACGGGATCGACGGGCGCCGGAGCGAACCAGCGGCGCTCATAGAACTCACCATAGTTGGGCAGATACTTTTTGGCCGTAAGGCCCAAAAGCTCGCCCGCACAGCACACGGCGGCGCAATTGTAGATGTTTTCGGCCACCGCAACGGGCAAGCCAATGGTAAAGACGATCGGCAGCTCACGGGTTTCATCGAGGATGCGCACAAGCGCCGTCTCGCAGGCATGCAGCAACGTGCGGTTATGGAACAGATCGGCCGCAGTATAACCGGTCAGGTTAAGCTCGGGCAACACCAACGCACGAACGCCGCGCCCAGCAGCCTCGCGAACAGCCGCCAGCGCAACCTCGGCATTGCCCTCGACATCGGCCACGCGAATCTTGGGCGAGGCCGCTGCCGCGCGCAAAAAACCGTCGTTCTCAACTTGACCGTTTAGAAAATCGTTCATGCGAGCTCCAGCACATCCGTTAGCCGCAACGAGCGGCGGCGATATAGTCCGCCTCCATTGTACTGTCAAGTTCAATCAGCACAGATGGGACAAGCTCATGATTAAAATTGGAAAAGAGAAGCCGGGATGACGTTTAGCAGTAGAACGAGATCTCGTCCACAAGGAAAAATGCCTTCCATTTAGAGCAAATCAATTCATGCTGAGCGGCGATGATTTCACAGAGGTCATCAAGCGTGCTCCGGGGGATCTTCGCTTTGTTATTAGCGACAATGCAGCCACCTCTTCGAGTCAGCCAGATTTTGGCCGAGTTATCTGAAGGCGCCCCCTTGCAAACATGGACATGGATTGGCTCGCCCGCTTCATTGGACCAAAAGAAGACCCGATAGCCGCCAATAAGAAAAAGGCTAGGCAACTTTAGCTCCTCCGTTTGCGGCGTAGCGATACAGCAGATGGGCGTTATTGCTCAGAAAAGTCTCAAAACCTCGCTTCTCCTCGTCGGTAAAACGCCCCTCCCACATGGTCCAATTGTAAGAAGGCAGCTCGCAACGAGCGGAGTCGAAACCCTCTGCCGTCGGTCGTTCAAAATGCACGATGACCTTTTCGATATCGCCATCTGTGATCAGGTCAGAATGAATGACCTCGGTACCATCTTCGAATGTCATATACGGGTACATCACGTAAACCACCTCGCAATCATTAATTCAGTTTAGCATCAAGCTAGTGCACCAATGATAGCAAGCCCCCTTGATGAGTTGATGGCATCTGTTGCCAGCACGATCAACGGCGGTCCGGATTGTTGGGCCCCGGCCATAATCGACCGCCACGAAGCGTTCATCCGCAGGTGCGTGGCATAGCGCCTAGAACACTAGCTGAGACAAGGACACTATCGCTGGCATAGTGAACATAGACAGAAGGGTGGTAACACAGACTGTTCCACATGCATATCGATAGTCCTTATTATGCTGCTGGGCAAAGATAGCTACATTCGCGCCGGTGGGGGTCGCAGCCGCAATCAGCAGCGCCATCTTAATTGATCTATCACATGGAAAGAGACATAGGAACAGGAGCGAAAGAATCGGAATGACAAGCAGCCTGACCGATGAGACGGCAAACAAGCTTTTCGCCCTCAGGAGCGCCATCAAATCAGACTGAGCAAGATAGATACCGAGAGTCATCATTGCTAGCGGAGTGTTGAGCCCCGAGATATACGAAAGCACTGACTGTGCCAGAGGGACCGTTGGGACACGAAGGATAAAAATCAAGAAACCGCCCAATAAAGCCATGACCATTGGACTTGCCAGGATCGCTTTAGGACTCATACATTTTTTAGACCCCGACAGCAGATACTGCCCGTATGTCCATTGCATAGCATTGAGAAGAGCGATCATGCACGTGATGAAAAACACGGCATCTTTTCCAAGCGCCGCTTCAACAAGGGGTATTCCCACAAATCCAGCATTCGAGAATGCCGCAGCAAAAATGTCGATGGGACGGCCCCTGAACAACAGGCGGGCAACAACGCAAGCGAGCAACAACATCGCCGCCGACAGCATTAAGGTCATTCCCAACTCATACATCCTCTGAAACGAATACTCGATCCAAAATGATTTGAGAATGATTGCGGGAATCACAAGGTTGATGAGCAACTTTCCGAATTCTATTGCAGCCTGCTCGCTCAATATGCCCAAGCGGTTTAGAGCGTAGCCCATTCCCATGAGCAAAAACATGATAAGGACTTGTTGGATGAGAGGTTCAATGATTGACACAATACATGCTCCGTATAATCCTGACCGGTTCATCTACCACGATGGTCTATAGCGCGGCACCGACCGCCTGAATGATTCGCGCAACGAACGCATCGGCAACCCCGCGCGGCGTTCGCGAGTTGTAGGTTTCAAAATACTTGCCGTAGTCTTCCTGAGGCACAAGGTAGTTGCAGTACGTGTTCGCATAGCCGATAACAAAGACGTTGTATTGGCTAAACGCCCTCTTAAAATCCAAGCCTAATGTGCTACACGTATCGCATGGCATCGTGATAAAAATGCAGTTACCAATTACCGCAAACTGGCTCGGAAGCTCAAGCTCGATTTTCCCCATCGAGAGCTTAAGTTGTTGCCGCTTAAGGAGAAAGTCTCGCATCGGGCTCGCATCCATAGCCTCTATCCGATTGGTCATCTCGATCCAGTCCGGATCTGTTTTTGCATCGTAGACACTCTTCATGCTGATAGAACCCCAACGCGGAGTATCAACTCTGAGTGCCGCGCGCTCACGCTTGGATTCAATTTGAGCGCAAAGTTCGTTAGCCGTGCGCTCGAGTTCGGCAACTCCCTCCCCTTGCCGATAGAAACGCGTCGACACATCCCCGCACGTTCCGTTGACGCAAAGTACAGGACAGCCATATTTCCTCTCCAAACGCTGCCTGACATGCCCAATCAAATCAGCAGAGAGGACGGCGCTTTTCCCATTAAGGATGGTAGGATGAGCGGATATGAACAGCATTTTTCCAATTGGGCGACCGCCTTGAGCGTCCTCAAACGAGAAAATACTTACCTGTTTATCGGCCGGACCGCCCTGAACATTTCGATTCCCGTACAGTCCCTCGATGCCTAACATCTCCATCGATACGGTCGCCTTCGACCTGGACGCCCATGCAGATACCGCCGCCTCGGTAGCCAAGCCAATCAAATCACTCGTCAATTCGGTTTCAGGTAACGTATCCTCGTAGGCAAGCTTAAAATAGCATGGTGCAGAATGGGTATGAATGCATGCGACGACGATATTGCTCGAATCGATGCCCGTTTTTGACGATACGGCGTTCTTGACCGAAAGGGAAAAATCTTTCGACACCATTATTGAATCGAGCTCGATAAGAATAAACGGGACAAGATCAACACAGACAGCGCTAGCGTTGACCTCAATAGGATCAAGAACATCCGTCCAGGCACCTTTTCTGTTGTAGCCGCCCATGCGGCAAGGAGACTGGGGTGTTACGTCAATCTTCGAGATTCCAAACTCTATGTTCATTCCAACTCCAACTCTTCGCGGCACACGCCGCCCAAACATCGGAAATAGAAATACAAAAAGAGAAGGGCGTCATGGACGCCCTTCCAATGCGTCCTGCCACACGCAGGCCGTAGAAAACTTAACGCTCGGAAACGGGGCCATTCTCGAGCTCATCCGCCGTAAAGCCCAGGAAATACGTGCCCAAGGCGCTCACAAGGAAGCCTGCACCAGCAGCGATTCCAAAGTTGATGAGATTCTGGGTCCCGCCGCCCGCAAACGCGAGGAACTCCAAGAAGTTAGATGCCGCGCCGGCAGTATAAACCGTGGCTCCGAGAGCGATTGCAAGCGCACCGGCAACAAAGGATCCGATAATCTTCCAGACAAACACGCGGCGATAGCGCAGCATCATGCCGTAGATGAAAGGCTCGCCGACGCCTCCGACAATGTTTGCGACCAAATAGCCGAATGCCATGCTCTTCTCGTCTTTATCGCGCAGCTTGAGCCAGGTCGCCACCTCGCAGCCGAAGGTCGCCCAAAGGCTAACGCCCGTCGCAACCAAAACAAAGCTGTCGGTTCCCACAGTCATATAGTTAGCGATGGCAATCATCGCAACCGCCACATGCATGCCGGTAATAATCATTGGGCACCAAAGACCCGCCAGAATACCTCCTCCGAGGATGGCGGCGATACCACCGGAAGTACCAAGGAACTCAAAACCGGCGGCGAGGGCATTACCGGCCCATGAACCAACAGGGGCGAGAGCGCAGAGAGACACAGGAACAGCGACGACCATGGTAAGGAAAGGCGCGAAAACCGTTGAAAGGGTATCTGGAACATATTTGCGGAAGAAGCGCTCGATATAACTCATCGCCCACACGGACAGAAGAATGGGAAGGACCGTCTTTGTGTAGTTTGCGGCGACGCAGGGAATGCCATAAACGGAGAACTGAGCTCCATCGGTCGCAAGCTGAATCATGGTCGGGTCGATAAGAATGCCGCCCATAAAGGCACCGAGGACAGGCGTTACGCCAATGTTCTTAGCCGCATTATAGCCAAGGTAGATGGGGATAAAATAGAACGCTGCGTCATAAACCATGTTCATCAGAACATAAAGGTCGCTTGTGTCGGACAGCACGCCCGCCATCGTAGGTCCCAGCACCACCGCTACGGTCTTGAACAGGCCAGCACACATTAGGACGGGGATCATAGGCACCATGGAGCTTGACAGGTAGTTGAGGATGTTATTGCCAATAACCTTAGGTGTGAGCTTCTGCTTAGGAGCATCAAGGTTCTCGTCGATGGCGTCCTGCTTGGCAAAGCCGCCGATCTTGCAGAGCTCGTCATAAACCTTGGGCACGTTTTGGCCCACGATTACCTGGAACTGCCCTCCGGAGATTTGAGCACCCAACACACCGCCAATCTTCTTCACTTCTTTGATATCGGGGGCATCGATATCTTTGAGGTTAAAACGCAGGCGCGTCATACAGTGCGCAACAAACGTCACGTTCTCCTTGCCACCGACGGCCTCGAGCACGTCCGCGGCGATTTTCTTATTGTCAGTCATAGCTGAACTCCCTTGCTTTTCTGTCTTCCCGTTTGCGCACACGCGAAGAACCGATTACGGCAGGCCTGACACGAGGCAAATCGAGAAAAGCAAGAAGAAGACAAAAACAGAAGAGCCCCAAAGCACAAAGCGGACAGGGAACTGTCTACGTCATGCTTCGAGGCTCTTCTCGAATAACACCTTATGTGACTATGAAACTACATCCAACAGTTGCTTTTACGAAAGTCGAAACCGGCCAACGGTCAAACTTCAGCGGCGAGCGGTCGATTAGGACCTAGATCCCGCGCAGACGCGATTGACGTGGAGCATCAGGTAGACCTTCTCTTCATCGGCGAGCCCGGCGTCAAAGCGCTCTTCGATAAGCGCGGCCATGCGGTCGACGCACACGGCCACGTCGGGATGCTGCTCGCAGAGCGGTCCGTAAAGCGCGCCGTTCTCCGTGTTGAGGGGCTCTCCTGTCTGCACGCGTTCTAACAGGTAGCGCACGTGCGTGGCATAACGGCAAAAGTCAAAGCCGTCGCGGTCCACGCAAACCCCCAGCTCGGATTCGATAATCTTGGTGAAGCTCTCGAGCATCACCTCGTCCTTACGCACCGTATTGGATTTGGCCTTTGAAGACGAGGCGACCACGCTGTTGACGATACAGAGCGCGATACCGCTCGCCTCCCCCCGCGGCATCTTGACGTTGAAGCCGCGATTGATGCCCTCGATCGCGAACTTGGCGATCTTGTACTCAATGGGGTACATCTGCTGCACATCATAGGAGAGCGGCATCTGCACAAACATATGCTCGCGGCAGCGTTTGATGGCAAAGGCGATATGGTCAGCCATGGTAAAGGGAAGGTTTGCCGAGAGCTCGCGCGAGATGTTGGAGCGAGCGATATCGGCAATCTGGGCGGAGAACTCCATCACCTGAGGATCGATCTCGTCGAGCAGCGCTAGGTAGCGCGAGTCGACACCGTAGAAGGTTCGCTCGATCTTATCGAGTGTGACCTCATCGGGGCCATTGGGAAACCCGATACCGCGGCCAATTGCCACGAGTTCACGGCCCTTGGCGTTTACGCAGATAACCGTATTGTTGTTGATCCGCTTAAGGATTTTCATGACGCTCCCTACCCGGCGCAAGCAACAGCGCCGCGAGCCCGATTATTCCACGGGATTTCAAATCCGGTCAACCTTCCTTTCGACATCCGAACGATTCGCCCCGTCTTCATTCGATCAGCCTGAGAAGAAGTTTCGCGCTTTGGTGAGTTGATGGTGTTGCGGGCGAATCCATCTCCGGTTCACACCGACTGGGTACCCTGAGGGCTGAACAACCTGTCGCAGCACTAAACGAACCGGGAGGACCCCGTATGACAACCAAGTACACCGACGCACCGCGCACGCGCGTCATGACACCGGCCGCACTCAACAACGGCGTTCACGAAAACCATTCCATCGGACAGACTATGGCCATCGCGCCCAAAAAGGGCCTGTTCGACGACATTTCCATTCCCCAGATCATCGCCGGCGCCGCAGCTGCCGCCACGAGCGTCGCGCTTGCTTCCAAGATTGGTATCGCTGGTTCAGTAATTGGCGCTGCCGTGAGCTCGGTCATCACCGTTGTGTCCTCGCAGGTCTACCGCCACTTTATCTCTGCCAGCGCCGAAGCAATCAAGGGCACGCATGCCGCTGTCGACTACCCTGCCGGCGCCTACGAGCCCGTTGAGCCGGATGTCGAGGAGCACCTAGGTGGCGCCGCGACCACGCAGGAGATGCGCCAGGTTGCGGGACGCGCGACCACGGCGCGCGTCGCCCCTAACAGCCTGCGCGCCAAGGCCGCGGCAGAGCGCAGCCAGACGCAAAAGAAGGTCATCGTCTTCTCGATCGCCATCGCCATCGTCGCGGTCATCGCCTGCGCCGGCGCCATCCTTATCACCACTGCCGGTGAGGGTCTGGGCGAGCGTCCCGAGCCAATCCTGTCGTCGCGCACGACCGAGAGCGATGCAAATGGCAACACCCAGTCGCAGGATCAGCAGGCACAGACGGACGACACGCAAGACCGTTCCGCCTCTGCCAATTCGTCCTCGAACACCCAAAACCAATCGCAGGGCACTGATTCCTCTACGGCCAACAGTGGCACGCCGTCCGGCACGACCGACTCAAGCCAAACGACCGACGGTTCTCAGCCGAGCACGGGCGACCAGACGAGCGACACCACGTCGGGAACGGGCACAGCAAACAGCAGCAACAGCAATTCGAGTGGCACCACATCGGGCACGACATCTGACAGTTCAAGCCAAGGCACGACGTCGGGCAACTAGGCACTGCATCCCCAGATAGGCAACCTGTACAACGGGCGCGAATCGACAGCGGTTCGCGCCCGTTTGCCTTGGGCGCCGTCATGGCGAGCGCCATGCGATGGTAAGATGCTTTACATGTGTAAAGAGGAGATTTGCCATGAGCAAGACAATAGTTAGGCCCACGCTTTCGCTGGGCAACCACATCTATCTGTATCGCCTGTTGCGCGATGCGATTGGATGCGGCAAGCAAACGTTTATGACGCAGGTCGAAGAGGCTCTCGCCGCTGGTGACATGACTGCTTATGACCTGGGCTTCGAGTCCACGCGCGAGTTGCTCGAGGAACTCGACGACTGCATTAAGCTGACCGTCTTTAAGGGCGGTCGCCTGTATGCCACCGTCATCGCCAACGAGGCATGGGATGCCGCCCTTGCCAAGGGCGAGGACAAGCCCAAGGCTGCCAAGGGCGCCAAGCAGTCCTACAAAAAGAAGAAGCGCGGCGAGAAAGACCTGAAGGCCGTGCGCCCCAAGCACGTTAAGCGCCCCGAGCCCGAAGCCATAGTTGAAGCCGTGCCGGAACCCGAGCCCGAGGCAGAGATCGAAGTCGCTATTGAGGTAACAGCAGAAACCGAAATCGCCGCCACGACCGATCCCGAAGTCATATCCGAGCAGGAAGCCACTGCGGAGCTCAACGAGGCTCCCAAGTCGACAACCGAAGAAGCCGCTAACCAATCCGAGACGCCTGCGTTCCAAAACAGCGATGTCTTTGGCGACGAGACCGAGAACGATCAGCCCGACGAGCCCGACGATCAAGACGCTACCGAGCCGACGCCGGAGCCCGAGACGCCGCAGCCCGCCATCTCGCTCACGGTCGTCTATGACCCCGAGAACGCCAACGCCGGCATCACCACCATGGCCTCCACGCCCATCGAGGCAAAGCCGAGCGTCGAGAATCAGAGCGCTCCGCAAGTCGAGTTCGACACCGCGACCGCAGACGCACCTGCCATCGTCGAACCCGCAGATTCCGCGGCGATGCCGAAAGCGGACACCGAATCAGTACTCGGCGCCGAACCCGCGCCCGTCATCGAGGTGACGCCCGTCAATGAGCAGGCCTTCGCACCGACGATGGTACCGGCCCCCGCACCCGTAGCGCCCGCCATCCCCGAGGACTTCCCCATCGATTTCGCAACCGAGGTCTTCTGCCCCGGTCCATTGCTACACCAGCTGTCGACCTATCTCCCCTACGGCGCCGATACCCTCGGCATCGTCGGCGAGTACTACTGGATCGCCCGCGAGCGCGGTACCATCGAGGCCGCGCGAAACCGCGCAAGCTTCCCCCTGCGCTACACGCAGGCCGGCGAGCGCCACGAAGTCACCGTGCGCATCCGCCGCAACACCACCGGCGGTCTCGGATCCACCTGGGCCATCGATAAAGTCGAAGAACCCGAGCAGTAACGACAAACGGCTCAAATCCAAATCAGGATTTGAGCCGTTTTTATTTGTTGATGTTGCGTAACCAACAGCGAGCGGGCCGCAAGTGCCCCAGGTTGCCGTGAAAGAGGAGCGACGCGTACTTCGGTACGCGAGCGACGGCTTGAACGGCAAGATGGGGTGCTTGCGACCCGCGCAGCGTCGAGCAGTTACGCGGTTTGGAAAACCGCGTAACGATCTAGTCGCGCGTCAGCTTGCGGTGAATACGATGCGGCTGGGCTGCGTCCTCGCCCAGGCGCTCGATGCGGTTGGCC
>CABUVF010000019.1 GCA_902494945.1 uncultured Collinsella sp. | reverse complement strand
CGCTACGGCACGATGCACTCCGAGGCCATCGTTGCCGAGGACACGGATGCTTGCGAGCGCTTCCTCGATGCGGTCGATGCCTCGGCCGTGTACTCCAACGCCAGCACGCGCTTCACCGACGGCGGCGAGTTTGGCCTGGGCGCCGAGATCGGCATCTCGACCCAAAAGCTCCACGCCCGTGGCCCCTTTGCCGCCGAGGCCCTCACCACCTACAAATACAAGCTCCGCGGCACCGGCCAGGTCCGCCCCTAAACCCCTCGTAAACAAAAACCACCACAAAGGTGCCTGTCCCCTTTGTGGTGGTTTTGGAATTAAGCCTGAAAGGTGTCGCGGTCGGGGGCGAAGGACTGCATGGCCGCGATGGTACGGTCGAAGAGCTCGGGGAGCTCCCAGCCCAGCATCTCGGCACCCTGCGTAATCACGTCGCGCGAGCAGCCGGCGGCAAAGCGTTTGTCCTTGAACTTCTTCTTGAGCGACTTGGTCGTAAAGTCCATGACGCTCTTACTCGGACGCATGATGACGGCAGCACCGATCAAGCCGGTGAGCTCGTCGCAGGCAAACAGGATCTTTTCCATCTGCAGCTCGGGCTTGGGCAGCGAGGTGTTGAAGTCCGACGTGTGCGTCTGAATGGCGCGAATGAGATCGGGAGAGGCGCCCTCGCCTTCAAGGATCTCGGCCGCATAGATGGTGTGGTTCATGGGGTCGTCCTCATGCTCCTCCCAATCTAGGTCGTGCAGCAGACCGACGATGCCCCAAAACTCCTCGTTCTCGGGGTCGAACTCGCGCGCAAAGTAGCGCATGGTGCCCTCGACCGTTTCGCCGTGGGTGATGTGGAACGGGTCCTTATTGTGCTCGTTGAGCAATTCGAACGCACGGTCGCGGGTGATTCCGGCGGAAAGTGGCTCTGCCATAAAAGACTCCTTGTGCTCGCAGGTATCGCTAAGAATGAATACTACTAGAACGACTAGAACGAAAAAACCACCACAAAGGTGCCTGTCCCCTTTGTGGTGGTTTTTGGCGCGGATGGGTTAGTTGAGGGCGGCTTGGGCTAGGCGGGCTTCGGCGGCCTCCTCGGTGACGCCCAAGGCCACGGCGAACTCCTCGATGGAGCGGCGCTTGGCCTCCTTGAGTACGCGCATGTAGTAGGAGCTGGGCTTTTTATCAGCTTCCTCGGCCTGGCGAATGCGGTGCATCATGGTCTTTGCCACGCGGACCGTCTCGGGCGCGCCCAGTTTGAGCTGCTGCTTAAAGTGTGTCTCCTCAAGCGAGCTGTTGCGCTCGGTAAAGGTGTCGCACTCCAGCTCGTCATAGTGGCTCAGCAGATGCTCGGCATCTTGCTGAGAGATGGCGGCATGCAGACGGTCGGCCTGCGCCACGGGGTACATAAGGATCGTCTGCGCATGCCCCTGCTTGGCCTCGAGCAACAACATGGGCTGCGGCGTGTCGTCCCTAAAACCGACGACGGTGCAGACTCCCTGACCCGGATGAATGACGTGTTGACCGATTGAGAACATGCTACCTCCAACTTATACGAATTTACGTATGTCTAGAATAACACGCTGACGTGCGCAAATCCTCACTTTATGCAGGAAAAGCACACAACTCTGATAGGTAAGAGTATTCGATAAAAGACACAGCTCATCCACACCTTTATGCATTTTCAACGCGTGCATAATCTGCAGGCAGACCGGCATCTTTGAGTGAGTCCATACAAGCTGTAGTCAATTTTGTGCATATGCAATTTCGATTGGCTTTACCCTGCGACAGTGTCCGTCGCTTGTGATAGAGTGCTACAAACTCTGGCTTTTGCCCTACGAGTGACCAAGAGCTCGGGGGCTTTAACACAAGGAGGATCTATGCCCGAGAAGATTGAAGAGCTGGTACGCGCTGCGCTTGCTGCGGCCCAGGAGGCCGGCGACCTTTCCGCATTTGAACTTGACGATTGCGCTATCGAGCGACCGGCTGACACTTCTCATGGCGAGTGGACCTCTACCATGGCCCTGAAGTCCGCCAAGCTGGCCCACTGCGCCCCGCGCAAGATCGCCGAGGCCATCGTTGCCCATATGCCCGAGGATCCCGCGATCGAGAAGGTTGAGATCGCAGGCCCCGGTTTCATCAACTTCTACCTCTCCGTTGCCGTCAAGAATGCCATCTTTGGCGAGGCTCGCGAGAAGGGCATGGACTTCGCTAAGTCCAACGTCGGTGGTGGCCTGAAGACCCAGGTCGAGTTCGTTTCCGCCAACCCCGTCGGCCCCATGCACATCGGCCACGGCCGCTGGGCCGCGCTGGGCGATTCCCTTTGCCGCGTCATGGACCACGCCGGTTACGACATCCAGCGTGAGTTCTACATCAATGACCACGGCTCTCAGATGAACACCTTCGGCAACTCCATCAGCACGCGCTATATGCAGCTTGCCGACATCATCGCCAAGCAGGGCGTTGATATCGACGAGGCTCACAAGCTGCTGATCGCCGACCGTGACGCCTTTGTTGCCGACGAGAACGACGAGCATCCCGAGACCCATCCGTATCAGGACAACTTTGCCGAGACTCTGGGCAAGGACTCCTACGGCGGCGACTACATCATCGACGAGGCCGCCGAGTTCTGGCGCACCGACGGCGACAAGTGGGTCGACGCCGATCCGCAGGAGCGTATGGAGAGCTTCCGTGAGCGCGGCTATGTGAAGATGGTCGACAACATGCGCGACCTCTGCCATGCCGTCAACTGCGACTTCGATCGTTGGTACTCCGAGCGCTCGCTGTATGTGAAGGACACCGAGGGCGAGACCGCCGGCACCTCCGCCGTCGACCGCGCTTTTGAGAAGCTCGACAAGATGGGCTACCTCTACACCAAGGACGGCGCCCTGTGGTTCCGCTCCACCGATCTGGGCGACGACAAGGACCGCGTCCTGATCAAGTCCGACGGCGAGTACACCTACTTCGCCTCCGACGTCGCCTATCACTGGGATAAGTTCCAGCGCGTCGATCACGTCATCGACATCTGGGGCGCCGACCACCACGGTTACATCGAGCGCGTCCGCTGCGTCTGCGACGCTCTGGGTTACCCCGGCAAGTTCGAGGTTCTACTGGGCCAGCTCGTCAACCTGCTGCGTAACGGCAAGCCCGTCCGTATGTCCAAGCGCAAGGGCACCATGGTGACCCTGCAGGAGCTCGTCGACGAGGTCGGCTCCGATGCCGCTCGCTACACGCTCATCTCCAAGAGCTCCAACCAGATGGTCGACTTCGACATTGAGGCCGTTAAGAAGCGAGACAACTCCAACCCGGTCTATTACGTGCAGTACGCTCACGCTCGCGTCTGCTCCATCCTGCGCCGTGCCGCTGACGTAACGCCTGAGCAGGCCGACGAGATGGGCATGAAGGCCGTTGCCGCCAAGGCCATCGGTGAGAACGTCGATTACTCGCTGCTGACCGACCCGACCGAGCTCGCCCTTTCGCGCAAGCTTAACGAGCTTACCGACCTGATCGCCAGCTGCGCTCGCGACCGCGCTCCGTTCCGTCTGACGCACTTTGCCGAGGAGCTCGCCGGTGACTTCCACAGCTTCTACGCTGCCTGCCAGGTTCTGCCGAGCGAGGGTCGTCCCGTCGACCCCGAGCTTTCGCGTGCCCGTCTGGCCGCTTGCGATGCCGTCCGCGTGACGCTCGCCCTGGTGCTCACCCTCGTTGGTGTTTCCGCGCCCGAGCAGATGTAACCTGCGGGTCATTTGACCGTGTAGGTTTGGTTTAACTGAGGCCTATAAGCCCGATCTCCCACGGAGGTCGGGCTTTTTTCGCAAACGCCGACGTATTGATGAATTTGGAACTGCTGGAAATACGAAACTATGCCGGTTTACTACGATGAATTGAGGAATTCTAACCACGCCGGCGTTTTGCTAAAAAGTGCAAGGCGTCTACCTGCGGTTTTAGTTCAACAAGTTTCGGAGTGGTCGCGGTTGAGCGATTCATCGTAGTAAACCGCCATAGTTTTGGCGGAGGCAGTCGGATTTGTGGGTGGCAAACAAAGAGTGTCCCTTTTGACTAGTCGTTTAAGAACGTTCCCAATGACTAAGTTGCAGGTGGCGGCGGTTGTGTTACACTAACGCTGCGTAGTTGACGCAATCATCTCGATACAGATCAATGATGTCCGTCGTTTTGAATGGAACTAGACTGTTTAGCCGCCCTGAAGGTTTATGCAGGGAGCATGTGATCACAGGGCTTGAAAAGAAAGTTGAGCAAACACTGTGTCTGATCAACAGCAAGAAAACGAAATAACGACGACGCAGGCCGCTCCCGCTGCACCGGTTGCGTCGGACCAGGTCGCGGCGCCCGCGCAAGCCTCGGCTCCTGAGACGCCTAAGGCTGCTTCGACGCCTATGCCTGTAGCGGCTGAGAAGGCCGTGCCTGCAACTGGTGAGGAGGCTGCTCCGGCAAAGCCCAAGCGCATGCGCCGCACGGCCAAGCCTGCCGCTGACGGCGAGGAGGTCACCAAGCCAAAGCGCCGTACCACGCGCACGACGCGCGCCAAGCTCACCGTTGCAGCTGACTCCTCGGCGCCGATTTCCGATGAGGTCGCGCAGGCACGTGCGTTGGCGCAGATTAGCGAGGCTCAGGTGGTGCGCGCCCGCCGTCGTGCTGCCGAGCGCGAGGCCGCGGCTCTGACCGAGCTTGCAGCTCCGTCTGTACTCGAGACTCCTGCCGCCACCGAGGTTCTTGCCGCCGACCAGCCGACCGAGAAGCCGGCACCGCGCACACGCCGTCGCACGGCTGCTAAGGCCGAGCAGGTTGCTGAACAGGTAACCCCCGAGCCCACTGAGGCTTCGGTCCGTTCCGCGGCAGGGGAGGGCACATCGCCTGTTGAGCCCGCTGCGCCTGTCGAGGCCAGCGAAGTTCCCGTTGTCGATCCGGCTTTGCGCCCGCACCGTCGCGGTCGCAAGCCCAAGGCCTTTGTCGAGGCCGAGAAGGCCGCAGCCGCAGCCGCTGCCGCTCGGGATGCTGCGGCGACTGCCAAGTCCTCAACTGCTGCCGATGCACCCGTCCAGGATGCCACGACTTCCGAGGCCGTTTCTGCCGATGCCGACCCCGCCGACGTCCGTCCCGGTCGCAGCCGTCGCACTGCTGCTAAGCGCACGTCCAAGGCTAAGGCTGCCAAGAAGGGTGCGTCCGAGGATTCCGCCGAGACGACCGCCGATGCGTCGACTGATGTCGCCAAGGCCCAGGACGTCGAACAGCCTGCGTCCGAGAAGCCCAAGCGCGGTCGTAAGAAGTCCGTTAAGGCCAAGGCGTCCGAGCAGCAGGATGTCGAAGCGCAGGTTGATTCTGGCGCCGAGGCCAATGACGCCGCCGCGGCCAATGTTGGCACCGCCGCAACCGATGGTGCCGCCCCCGCTGAGGGCGAAGACGGCACTCGTCCCAACCGTCGCCAGCACAAGCGCAACGACGAGCGCAACGAGCGTAAGGACGACCGCAACAACGACCGTCGCAACCGCCAACGCGATCGCAAACAGCGCAACAAGGAGCGTAATGCCGCTCCCACCGAGCCCACGCTTTCGCGCGAGGAACTCGCGGCCATGAAGGTCGCTGAGCTGCGCGAGAAGGCTAAGGAGTTCGAGATCGAGACGACCGGCAAGAAGAAGGCCGAGCTCGTCGAGGAAATCTACGGCACCGCTGCGAAGGCCGAGGGCTTCCGCGACATCAAGGGCATTCTGCAGATTCGCCCGGACAGCTCCGGCATCATCCACGCCCATGGCTACATGAAGTCCAACGACGACGCCTTCGTGCCCGCCTACCTCATCCGCTCCGCGCGCCTGCGCACGGGCGACGTCATCGAGGGCTCGCTGCGTCCTTCGCGCGGCGGCGACAAGCGCGCCGGCCTCGCCAAAATCACGACCGTCAACGGTCTGGACCCCGAGCAGATTCGCAACCGTCCCAAGTTCGGCGACCTCACCCCGGTCTATCCCAACGAGCCGCTGCGCATGGAGCACGGCAAGGACTCTATTACCGGCCGCGCCATCGACATCGTGTCACCGATCGGCAAGGGCCAGCGCGGCCTGATCGTGTCCCCGCCCAAGGCCGGCAAGACCACGATCCTCAAGAAGATCTGCCAGTCTATCTCGATTAACAACCCCGAGGTGCACCTCATCTGCCTGCTCGTCGACGAGCGCCCCGAAGAGGTCACCGATATGCAGCGTTCCATCAAGGGCGAGGTTGTGGCGTCGACCTTCGATATGCCTGCCGACAACCACACCCGCGTGGCAGAGCTCGTCATCGAGCGCGCCAAGCGCATCGTGGAGCTGGGCGGCGATGTTGTGGTGGTGCTCGACTCCATCACGCGTCTTGCCCGCGCCTACAACTTGGCGGCGCCCGCCTCGGGCCGCATCCTTTCGGGCGGCGTCGATTCGGCGGCCCTATATCCGCCCAAGCGCTTCCTGGGTGCAGCCCGCAATATCGAGAACGGTGGCTCGCTCACCATCCTGGCCTCTGCCCTCATCGACACCGGTTCCAAGATGGACGAAGTCATCTTTGAGGAGTTCAAGGGCACCGGCAACATGGAGCTTAAGCTCGACCGCGACCTGGCCGACCGCCGCATCTTCCCGGCTATCGACCCCGTTGCCTCCGGTACGCGTAACGAGGACCTGTTGGTCGACGAGCAGATGCGTCCGTTTGTCTTTGGTCTGCGTCGCATTCTTGCCGGCATGAACAACACCGAGCGCGCAGCCGCATCGTTTATCAAGGGTCTTAAGGGCACCAACACCAACCAGGAGTTCCTGGTGCGTTCGGCCAAAAAACACAGCGACTACGAGCAGACGTTCTAGGTTGTCATCCACGCGCAGCGATAGTCATCAATGCGATAAAGGGTCGGGGCTTTGAGCCTCGGCCCTTTTCTATAGCGCCGCTCCGCGCTTATTTTTGACCGTAAGACCGACGAGCAGCAGGTTTCCCGTTTCAATCCGACATCGTCACTTGCAATCGACAGGACGGTTTCGCATAATAACTTTTAAGCTTCGCGACGGAAAACGCAGATGAAACGAACCATATACCGTTGCTTTGGGGCATAGCCCCGCTTCATCTTCTCTCGCGCAGCCAACTGAATGATGCGATTTGGGTGCTGGAAGATGGGGAGAGCTCATGGCTTCTTCTGATGCAACACAACGAGCAGTCCTTGCCGGACTTTCGTGCGGGATCGGCCTTGCCGCTCCCGTGGTTATGTATGCCGCGACGCTGCCGTTTTCGTCGGTGAACGAGACGGTCGTGGCGGGTGCAGTTCCCTTCGCCGTGGGCGCGGTGGCGGGCGTGGGTATCTATGCCGCCTCGCTGGGTATCTCCGAGTATCGTGCGCAGCGTGAAGAGCGTCTGTTCCAGCCCGATGCCATGGGCGGTGCCGCCAATCTCAATCAGCATCAAAGCGAGTTCAAGACCGCCTCGATTCCAGCTCAGCAGCAGGATGCGATTCCGTACGCTGCGGCTTCTGCTTCTCAGGCTCAGTCGGAGCAGTCTACCTCGGCATTCCTTTCCGGCCTGACTGGTGCGTTCCAGCGCCGTCATGCCGATGATGGTGTCCCTACCATCGCTCGAGCCGCAGATGCTATGGACGAGGCCGAGGCTTGGTCCATGATCGACAGCATGCTCGACGACGATTCGCCGGTGAGCTGCGACCCTGCACGCTCGCGCGACGTCTATCAAGTCGCCATCGACGAGCTCACCAACGGCGGGCAGACCGGCTCCTTCAATCGCGACGACATCGCCGCCGCGGCACGCGCCGTGTCTGGTTCCCAGGCCGCCCCTGCGGGCAGCACGGCGGCTTTCGTGGCACTCGTTGCCAATGCGGCGGTCAATAACGCCTACAGCGCTACCTCGGCGGACGCGAACGCTTCTGCCGACAATTCGTACGTTGATGAAGCCATGACCGCGGACGAGGAGGCCGTTGCCGCCCGCCGTGCCGCCGAAAGCTCGCTTTGGGGCGCTCCTGCCCAGCAGCAGGCGGCTGAGGCTGCGCCGTACAATGCAAACCTCGCCAGCATGCCTATCATCTCCGGTGCCGCGGGCATCGATCTCGATGACCTCGATGAGCCTGCAGCCATCACCGCATCGATTGATGCCCAAGATCGCATCGACACCGGCGACCTTCCGGACGCCTCGCTCGAGGTTGATGTTCCCATGGCCGATTACTCGGGCCACGAGGACATGTGGGCCGCCGCCACCGCGATTCTGGATGAGATTGACGAGCCTGCTCCTGTTTCAGCCCCCGCTCCCGTCGCTGCCCCTCAGCCTGCTGCCCCCGCCTATGTCGGCCGTCACAGCGCTGTGTTCCCCGAGGATACTGCCCGTATCTCGCGTGAGAGCATCGAGCGGGCCGAGGCTATTGCCGCCGGCATTATGGAAAATCGTCGTCACGAGCGCGTCAATCAGATCCTCGAGGAAGAGATCGAGCGTCTTCAGTCCTCTACCGCCAAGCGTACGGGCCGTGCTTATCTGAGCGTTATCGAGGGCGGTACCGCCAGCTTCGCGCCGCTCCGTGCGGAGGCATAACTTCTGCATGGTTAAGATCAATCGAAAATGGGCGGTCGTAACCTGCCTGATGGCGCTCTTGATCTGGGGCAATTCGCTGGTTCCCGGCTCGGGGTCGGGCTCACTGAGCCTAACGGTCATGGAAGCTATCCGCGGTTTCCTGCACGGCGTGGGACTTCCATATGAATGGGTGACCAACTTTGTTGTTCGCAAGTGCGCGCATTTTACCGAGTATATGGTGCTCGGCATCCTGGCAACGCACGCCTTTGATCTTGAGGGCCGGCGCACCTTTGACGTGCTGCTGCCCACGGCGGTGTTCCTGCTGCTGATTCCCTCGATCGACGAGACGATTCAGCTCTTTGTGCCGGGACGCGCCGGCATGATCACCGATGTGATGATCGACTGCTGTGGTGCGGCAACGGGCGTTGTGCTCCGATATCTCCTACGGTCGCTGATGTGCGCCAAAAAGGCCGCCTAGGACGTATTGTTTGGTCCTAGGCGGCCTTTTTTATTTGAGAGCTTATATGAGGCGTGGTGGCGTCGTTCCGTAGGTCGGATTTGCCGGGCGCGCCACGTCCTGTGGGTGCGTCTGCTACTGAAGCGCCTGTGCGCCCAGGGCCAGGCAGCCCATAATGCCCTGCTTGCCCTCGAGGCTGTTGTTGACGATGTAGCTATCGATGTCGGCCATCTCGGGCGTGACGATGTAGCCGTTGAGCATCTCGGCGCACTTCTTGCGTGCGAGCGGCACGATGGGGGTGTGGTCGGCCACGCCGCCACCGATGACGATCTTCTGCGGTGCGTAGCACAGGATGTAGGTCATGAGCGCCTGCGCCAGATAGCCGGCGAGCAGGTCCATGGCCTCCGGGTCATCGGCCATCTCTCCGGCGCTCTTGCCACCCCAGCGCTTTTTGACGCCGGGACCGGCGATGAGGCCCTCGAGGCAGTTGTCGTGGAAGGGGCAGCCGCTGTGCTCGCCAATGGTGTCGCGCGGGTCGCGCGTGACCAGGATGTGACCGGCCTCGGGGTGCATCATGCCGTGCACGAGCTGGCCGCCCGAAAGCACGCCGGCGCCCACGCCGGTGCCGATGGTCAGATACACCACGTCCGTGAGGCCTTGGGCGCAACCAAAGGTGACCTCGCCCAAGCAGGCGACGTTGACGTCGGTATCGTAGCCGCAGGGAATGTCGAGCTCGTTTTGAATGGTGCCCAGCAGGTCAAAGTAGCGCCATGCCGTCTTGGGGGTCTCCAAGATCTTGCCGTACTGGGGCGAGGCGGGGTTGACTGCGGTGGGGCCAAAAGCTCCGATGCCCAGGGCGGCGATGCCTTTGTCTGCAAACCATGCGTTGACGGCCTCAACGGTCTCCTGCGGGGTTGTGGTCGCAATCTGCTCGCGCTCCAGGACCGTGCCGTCCGCATAGCCCGTGGCGCACACCATCTTTGTGCCGCCGGCCTCGAGCGCTCCGATAAGCTGCTGCTCTGCCATAGCGTCCCTCTCTATTGGGCGAGTTACTTCACCTCTAAAGTATAGCGCCCTAAAAAACTAAGAAAGCGCTATAAAAAGAAACCTTGCAGCCCAACGGACGATGCGAGGTTTCTTTGGTGCTTTTAGTTGTTGGGCCGTCTCTACCCGCGCGGCTTGATTTTATCTCGCAGGGACTTGAGGTTCTCGAGTGCTGCGTTGAGCGTTTCGTCTCGCTTGGCAAAGTGGAAACGGACCAGATGGTTGACAGGCTCGCGGAAGAAGCTCGAGCCGGGCACGGCGCCCACGCCCACCTTTGAGGCTAGGTCCTCGCAGAAGTCGAGGTCGCTGTCATAGCAAAACTCAGAGATGTCCATCATCACGTAGTAGGCGCCCTGCGGCACGTTGTGCGTGAGGCCGATGCTGTCGAGTCCCTGACAGAATAGGTCGCGCTTGGCGGTGTAGAGGTCGAGGACCTCCTGGTAATAACTGTCGTCGAAGTTGAGGGCGGTGACGACGGCCTCTTGCAGGGGAGCGGCGGCGCCTACGGTGAGGAAGTCGTGGACCTTTTTGATGCGCTCGGTGATTTCGGCGGGAGCGATGGTGTAGCCTAGGCGCCAGCCGGTGATGGAGTAGGTCTTGGACAGCGAGCTGCAGCTGATGGTTCGATCGAACATGCCGGGCAGCGTGGCCATATAGACGTGCTCGTGGGGCGCGTAGACGATGTGCTCGTATACCTCGTCGGTAATGCAGTAGGCGTCGTACTTTTTGCAGAGGTCGGCGATAAAGGTGAGCTCCTCGCGCGTAAAGACCTTGCCGCAGGGGTTGGAAGGGTTGCACAGGACGATGGCCTTGGGATCGTTGTCGCGGAAGGCCGCCTCGAGTGTCTCGCGGTCAAAGTCGAACGCAGGTGGGTTAAGCGGCACGTAGATGGGCTCGGCACCCGAGAGGATCGTGTCGGCGCCGTAGTTTTCGTAGAATGGCGAGAAGATGACGACCTTGTCGCCGGGGTTTGTGACCGTCATCATGGCGGCCATCATGGCCTCGGTGGAGCCGCAGGTGACCACGATGTTCTCGTTGGGGTTGATCGGCATGCCCATAAAGTGCTCCTGCTTGGCGGCAAGCGCCTCACGCATGGCCTGGGAGCCCCAGGTGATGGAGTACTGGTGATAGAGCGGCTTGGGGTCGCTGGCGATGGCGCTCAGGCTGTTGAGCAGCTGCGCCGGGGGATCGAAGTCGGGGAAGCCCTGCGACAGGTTGACGGCGCCATACTTATTGGAGATGCGCGTCATGCGGCGGATGACCGAATCGGTAAACGTTGCCGTACGGTTGGAGAGTTCTTTCATGCTTGTCCTTTCGAGCATTTGCAGTGGGGCAAGTTTACTCCTATGAAACCGGTGGGAATTGCTCGAAATGGTCTCGAAAAACTCTTTTCAAAATTCTTGAAAATTGGGGCTTGCATCGCGTGGCGTTCCTTGCAATAATAGTCGAGCGCGAAGCGCACAGGACACGGTGGGTGTAGCTCAGTTGGCTAGAGCGACGGGTTGTGGTCCCGTAGGTCGAGGGTTCGAGTCCCTTTACCCACCCCAGTTCTTGCTTCGTGTTGATATCGGGTCGTTAGCTCAGTTGGTAGAGCAGGGGACTCTTAATCCCAAGGTCCAGGGTTCGACCCCCTGACGGCCCACCAAAGATTGTTAAGACGGTCAACTTCGGTTGGCCGTCTTTTTTATTAACCTCGCATGGGGCCGAACCCGTAAGGGCACAGACGCTTTACAAGTCGAGCCTGCCCTGGGGGTCGGTGAATCCGTCTGTACCCTCCTTGAGCTTTTTCTCGTCTGCTTTCACGCGACGTTCGAGCTTCTTTGTATCTTCGGCAGGCGGTAGGTTCTCGGGTACAATTCCGCGGTCGATGAGGCTGCCACGCACGCTTGTGTTGTTCTCGACGTGCTCTTGCTTGATCTGGTCCAGACCGTACAGGTCGTGTTCCTCGGCGTTGAAGGCCGTCATCGAGTTCGTAAGGTCCTTTGCTTTGATGAGAACATCGGCTAGCCTGTCCGCCAATGCCGAGCTCTTGGATACGCCGAGCTGTTGTTTCATTTCCGCCGTGCTTCTGCCGCCGAATAACGCTTCGTCGCCCTTCGACTTGATGATCGCGAATCCTTTGGAGTCCACGCCGCGTTTGAACGCAATACCCGAGAGCTGTTTCTCTGAATCGGATAGCGAGTGGCGCGCCTGTAAGCGCTGAATCTCTGCGAAGCGCTGCTCTATGAGCTCTTGGCGGCGCGTCTGCACGGCAAAGTATGCCTGGGCGAGCGCGATCTCTGGCTTGTTTGAATCTCCGTTTTGGGCGATTAATAGCATGCATAGCGCGTAAGCTTGTAGTCTTTAACCGCGCGAGCGGCGACACCGGCAGTTATCATTTTCGTGGTGTCACGAAAATGGGAATCAACTGGAGTTTTGTTTGTTTCGCACGAGACTTTTGCCCTCTTAACAACTTCGGCGAAGTTCTCCCATCGAGTGTATCCCATGGGTTCCATTAAATCGCGTGCGAGTCAATACTCAACGCCGTCTTCCACATTGGCGTAGCTATCAAGTTCGACACGCCACTTCTCGATATCACTACTGTCCATATCTCCTCCTCGCTGATCTATTGTCTATGCGCGCTTTGCCCGCTCTGTATTCAGAATTAGGATACGCTGCCGTGCGGACACGAATGGGCCCCGTGCCACTTCGAGTTCACGGGGCCCATAGATATCGATTAGTTGTGTTTTGCTTTAGATAGGTGTCCAGTTTAATTCGCTCGGCAGTGCGATCCGAGACTTTCGGTCCGCTTGTGCATGGCTTTGACCATCTCCGTTGCCAGCTGATTCTGCGATTGCAGGCGGGCGAGGGCTGCGATCTCGCTGTCATTGGCATGCGGCTTGCTCAGCGCCGTTGCCTCGTCTTTCAGGCTTTCAAGCTGTTGCAGGGCCTTGGATAGACCTGCTTCGGTCCTGTTGATCATGCAATAGGTGCTCATCGTGTGCTTAAGGCTGTGTGTCAGGCGTTCGGCATCTGTTGTGGCAATGCCATACTGAGGGAGGGCGATATCCATCGGAGCGGCCGCCTCGGGAGCGTCCAGCGCTGCTCGAGCTGCCGATGCGCCCGCGATGCGCCCGAATACGATGCCATTGGCACTCGACAAGCCGCCGATGCGGTCGGCGCCGTGCATGCTGCCTGTCGCCTCGCCGCAAGCGTAGAGGCCCTCAACGCCCGTTTGCGCGGTCTTATCGATCTTGATGCCGCCGTTAGCGGCGTGGGCATACATCGCAACGCGCATCTCGTCGGTCGGCGCGATGCCGTGCTCGTCTTGTAGCCAGGTGGCAAAGGTCTGCACAAACTCGGGGACGTCCTCGCGGGGGAAGTCGTAGTGGAGCGCCAGGCCTTCGGCTCCCGCTTGGTCGATGGCTAGGTCGATAGCGCGAGAATCCAGACGCGAAGTGAAGGGACCATATCCGGAGCGTTGCTCGAGCAGATCGTCGAGCTTATCGTCGGCGATATCGACCGGCTGGTCGAACTTGACGTAGCGCCAGGTCTTCTCGTTAAAAACAAGGTTTCGCTTGGGCTCGATGAAGCCGGGCATCATCTGCATGAACTCTATATTAGTAAGGGACGCACCGTGCGCCAGCGCGATAGCCTGTGATGAGCTGAGCACGTCGGCGGAAGTGAGGCTGCGCTCGAACAGGCCACCCGTGCCGCCCGCAGCGATGATAGTGGCCTTGACTGCCATAGGCACGAGACGCTCGTTTGTCCGGTCGTAGAGCGTGGCACCGACAATCTTTCCGTCCGTATCTTCAACAAGGTCGATAAGCTCATGGCGGGGGAGCAGGCGAATGCCGAGCGACTCGATCCGGGTCGTCAGAGCGTCCTCAAGGGGCTTACGGGTGAGGCCGCGCCACATGCGCGTCTTGTGGTCAAAACAGGGGATAAATTGCTTTTGCTGGGCGCTCTCAGCGCTTTGCGGACGCTGGAGCTCAACGCCTAGGTCTTGCTCGAGCCATTCAATTGCTTGGGGAATGCTGTGGACAAACGTCTGGACAAGCTCGGGGTCGGCGACGCCGCCACCAACGGTCTGGATGGTGTCGATGAGGTCTTGTTCGTCGTCTTCGTTAACGGGTCCGATAAGCCCCAGGCCCCAGGTTCCGGGGAAGAAGCTCGATCCACTCATAGTCTTGCCGGCGCTTGCCACAGTGACGGTTGCACCCGTGCGTGCCGCTTCGATGGCGGCGCAAAGTCCCGCAATGCCAGATCCAATTACCAGTACATCAGTCGATTCCATCGGATTCCTTTCTCGTCCGGCGCATTGTCGCACGGGTGATCGGCAATGGGGCCGCAAAGACTCGGCAAATCGGTAAAGGGCACATATGGCAGGTGGGCGTCATGGGCGTTCTGATGCTCCATTTCATCACATCTCGTATATCGCCCCAACTGATATATTGGCGTTAGCCACCCTGCAGCAGCGCAAACAAAAAGAGCCGCTACCTCGAAAGGTAGCGGCTCCAAAGCTCAACTATATGAGCATCGCACGGGCGCGATTAGGCCTTGAGGGCCTCCTCGACGGCGACAGCGCAGGCGACGGTGGCACCGACCATGGGGTTGTTGCCCATGCCGATGAGACCCATCATGTCGACGTGCGCAGGCACGGAGGAAGAACCGGCGAACTGGGCGTCGGAGTGCATGCGACCCATGGTGTCGGTCATGCCGTAAGAGGCAGGGCCGGCGCCCATGTTGTCCGGGTGCAGGGTACGGCCAGTGCCGCCACCAGAAGCGACGGAGAAGTACTTCTTGCCAGCCTCGAGGCGCTCCTTCTTGTAGGTGCCAGCGACGGGGTGCTGGAAGCGCGTGGGGTTGGTGGAGTTACCGGTGATCGAGATGTCGACGTTCTCGTGCCACATGATGGCAACGCCCTCGCGGACGTCGTCGGAGCCGTAGCAGTTAACGGCAGCGCGGGGACCATCGGAGTAGGGGATGGTCTCGACGACCTTGAGCTCGCCCGTGTAGTAGTCGAACTGGGTCTTCACATAGGTGAAGCCGTTGATGCGGGCGATGATCTGAGCGGCGTCCTTGCCCAGACCGTTGAGGATAACGCGCAGCGGCTTCTTGCGAGCCTTGTTGGCGTTCAGAGCCAGGCCGATAGCGCCCTCAGCGGCAGCGAAGGACTCGTGGCCAGCCAGGAAGGCGAAGCACTCGGTGTCGTCGGAGAGCAGCATAGCGCCCAGGTTGCCGTGGCCCAGCCCGACCTTGCGGTCCTCGGCGACGGAGCCGGGAACGGTGAAGGCCTGGATGCCCTCGCCGATGATGGCGGCAGCCTCAGAAGCGGTCTTGGCGCCACGCTTGACAGCGAGAGCGCAACCGAGGGTGTAGGCCCACTCGGCGTTCTGGAAGGCGATGGACTGGGTGTTGTTGACGATCTCACGCGGGTTGAAGCCCTTGTCGGTGCAGATCTGCAGAGCTTCCTCGAGGGAGGCGATGCCGTTGTCGGCGAGGCACTTGTTGATCTTGTCAGCGCGGCGCTCGTAACCTTCGAACGTAACAGTCATAGTTATTTCCCTCCCTTTCTACTCGTGAACCGGGAACACGCTGGCGACGGAGTGAGTCTCCTCGTCGGTGCGCGGGTCGATGTACTTGGCAGCGTTCTCCCACTGACCATAGTGGCCCATAGCGCCAGCGATGGCCTCCTCGGGGGTCTTGCCGGCCTTGACGGCGTCGGTGAACTTGCCGAGGTTCAGGAACTCGAATGCGATGATCTCGTTCTTGTCGTTGAGAGCCATGCGGGTGACGTAGCCCTGAGCGAGCTCGAGGTAACGAGCGCCCTTGGCCTTGGTGCCGAACATGGTGCCGACCTGAGAGCGAAGGCCCTTGCCGAGGTCGTCGAGGGAGGCGCCCACGGGCAGGCCGCCCTCGGAGAACGCGGTCTGGCTGCGGCCGTAAACGATCTGCAGGAAGATCTCGCGCATAGCAACGTTGATGGCGTCGCAGACGAGGTCGGTGTTGAGGGCCTCGAGGATGGTCTTACCGGGAAGGATCTCGGAAGCCATGGCGGCAGAGTGGGTCATGCCCGAGCAGCCGATGGTCTCAACGAGGGCCTCCTCGATGATGCCGTCCTTGACGTTCAGCGTGAGCTTGCAGGCGCCCTGCTGAGGTGCGCACCAACCCACACCGTGCGTAAGACCGGAGATGTCGGAAATCTCCTTAGCCTGGACCCACTTGCCCTCCTCGGGGATGGGTGCGGGGCCGTGGTATGCACCCTTGGCAACGGGGCACATGTTCTCCACTTCCTGTGAGTACTGCATGCCTCTCCTCTCTATCGTGTTGGCGTCCCGTCTGGGGGTCGTGGCTGGCGATTGCCGGGCGACCCTTCGAAAGGGACATGACATGCAGCCCCTATAATACCGCGAAATGCACGGAATATTCGGCGAACGGCTCAGTTTTCGTAGCGAGAAGTCCTGAAGTTTTTAATTGAAACGGTTTAACTCTATGTTCTGTGGTCGTGAGCTTCCGTAGAGGGGGTCCGTCTTGGGCAAGCTTTTGGTCCGCTCTTGCAAGCGTTGCAGTGGTTGACCTGTTGCAACGGTGCCGTTCGCCGCCTGTTTGCTGCCTTTGGCCGCGCGAGTGTATTGTTTTGCGTGAATGTTTTGATGGCACGCTTCAATCGTGCTGTATTGGATGGTAAGCAGATCCCGGCGAAGGGAGCGCCATGCAGCGCGTTTGGAGAACGGTTACCGGCTTTTACCATGTCTGTGCCCGCGGTACGGGCAAGCAGCTCATCTTTGAGGGCGATGAAGACCGGTGGGAGTTTTTGGAGTTGATGCGCGACTGCTGCCGGGAGGCAGGCGTCACGGTTATCGCTTGGTGTCTTATGGGCAATCACGTGCATCTGGTGCTGGCAGATTACGAGGACGCGATGAGCGCGGCGATGCACCGGCTGCTTTTGACGTACGCGCGGCGGTTCAATAAACGCACGGGGCGCACAGGTCATCTGTTCCAGAACCGTTTTGACCGGCGCTCGCTCGATACCGACTGGCAGGTGATGGAGGCTATTCGCTCCGTACACGCCGATCCACAGGAGGCGGGCGTTGGCCTAATCGAGCGTTATCCCTGGAGCAGCTTTGCGGAGCATTTGCGCGCTTACGACGGTGACGCGGCTGATGTCGCGAGGGGATTTTCTGATCCTTCTTGCGTGCTTGAGCTCTTTGGTTCTGCCGAGGGCTTTATTGCCTATTCACTTTCGACGCCCGACGGCGGCGAGCCAGCGCTGGGCGATATGAAAGAGACGGAGTGGGAACGCCACGCCTTTGCCGGCAAGATGGCTAAGGAACTCGGGGTTCCGCTTCGCGGGGTTAAAGCCGCACCGCCGGCGCAGCGCGATACCGTTATTTTTGGATTGCACGATGCCGGTTTCACGGTGCGCCAGATTGAGCGCTATACCGGGATTGGCAAAAGTACCGTCTCTCGTATTGTGCGTGCCCGCGCGCGGACGGCGATGCGGACTGGCGGAAACGTGATGTAGGGTCGCCTGTGCGCCGCAGATGGGGTCGTCCATACGCCGCAACAAGCGTTCAAAAGCTTGGTGCGGCAACTGCACTTCTTAATATGCATAGAACAATCGCCATCTTGCATAAAATAAGGGCTCAGTCCGGGTTTGCCCGTGCCTACCCCCATCTGCGCCGTGCAAAAAATGGAGTTTTCAGCATCGCGGTACTGCCACTACCGTCGCAATTTTGCAACATACGGGCCCCGAAGCTATTTATGCCTGCCGATGCGCTCCCGAAGCTCATGTTTGCGCCCCTGAGACCACGATGCTTGTTCTAAAACGCACTATATATGCGCCTGGAGACGTTGATTAACGCTTTCGATGCGTATACACACAGCTTGGCGTGCTGAATACTCGCAAAAATGCACGCCGCTCCCTATGGGACCCGTCTGCAGCAGGCGCGAAGCGAATCGGAGCCCAGCTGGATGGGGCATGGGACGATGCTAGGCGTGCTCGTGGCCCTGCCGCAGGCCTTTGGTGCTGTGGAAAACGCCCGTGTTCGCGTCTGGCTGTGTGGTAAATGACAGACGGGGTGCCGGACGCGCGGACTTTGTGCGTTCGCGCTCATTAGAAAAAACAGAGCCGCCCGTATCGGGCGGCTCGGCAATCAAAAACCTTGGATTCGGGGCATACGCTACTGGTTTGCTTGCCCCTCGAGCATGCCGTCGAGGGTGCGCCAGGCGAGCTCGGCGCATTTGACGCGGGCGGGCATGTGCGAGATGTCCTGGAGCTGGGCGGCCTCGTCCAGATCTTCCAGGTCCTCCTCGGAGAGCTGTTCGCCGCGGATCATGGCGAGGAAGAGCCCTGCCAAGCGACGCGCTTCCTCGACCGTCTCGCCGGTGATGAGGTCGGCCATGATGTCGGCGCTGGCCTGACTGATGGCGCAGCCGTGGCCGGTAAAGGAGGCCTCCTCGATCACGCCGTTCTCGACACGCAGCTGCAAGGTGAGCTCGTCTCCGCAGCTGGGGTTGATGCCGTCGTGCTCGTGCGTGGGAGCATCCATCTCGTACTTATAGTCGGGGTGCGAGTTGTGCTCCATAAATGTGGTGGAGGTGTACAGATTACCCATTGAATGTGCTCCAAACGTGATGCAGGCCGGCGATGAACTTGTCGATGTCGGCCTTGTCGTTGTAGAAGGCCACGCTGGCGCGGCAGCAGGCAAGGTTCTCGACGCCCAGCCAGGTGAGCAGCGGCTGCGCGCAGTGGTGACCGGCGCGGATGCAGACGCCGTCCATGTCCATGATGCTCGCGACATCGTGCGGGTGGATGCCCTTGACATTAAAGCTCACGACACCGTGGTGGTTATCCCAATAGATTGAGCCGATGATCTGGACAAAGTCGAGCTGCATGAGCTCGCCCATCAGGTGGTGGACGAGTGCCTGCTCGCGTGCCTGGATGTTTTCGTAGCCCACCGTGTTGACGAGGTAGTCGAGGGCGGCGCCTGTGGCGAAGATGCCGGCGGCGTCCTGCGTGCCGGCCTCGAACTTCTCGGGGACGGGAGCCCAGACGGCGTCCTGCTCAGTAACCGAGTCGATCATCTCACCGCCGGTAAGCTTGGGCGGCATGGCGTTGAGCAGGTCCATCTTGCCCCACAGCACGCCGATGCCCATGGGGCCCATGGCCTTGTGCGCACTAAAGGCAAAGAAGTCGGCGCCCAGGTCGGCCACATCAACCGGCATGTGCGGCAGCGACTGCGCGCCGTCGACGACCAGGTAGCCGCCGTACTTGTGCACGAGTTTGCCGAGGTTCTTGACCGGGTTCTCGACGCCCAGCACGTTGGAGACCTGTCCCACGGCTAGGATCTTGGTCTTGGGACCCACCTTGGCCAGAACCTCCTCGGTCGTGAGTTGGCCGGTCTTGGTGGGGTAGAGGTAGACGAGCTTAGCGCCGGTCTCGCGGCAGACCTGCTGCCACGGAATCAGGTTGGAGTGATGCTCCATGATGGTGATGACGACCTCGTCGCCGGGCTCGAGGACCGTGGGCGCAAAGCTCTTGGCGACCAAGTTGAGCGACTCGCTCGTGTTGCGGGTGAAGACGACCTCGTTGGCCTGGGGGGCGCCGATGACGTCGGCGATCTGTTGGCGCACCTTCGCGATGGCCTCGGTGGCTTCGACGGACAGCGAGTACAGGCCGCGCAGGGGGTTGGCGTTCATGCGCTGGTAGAAGTCGCGCTCGGCGTCGAGCACGCAGGCGGGGCGCTGCGCGGT
>CABUVF010000018.1 GCA_902494945.1 uncultured Collinsella sp. | reverse complement strand
TTTAGTTTGCTGCTCTACAGTCCTGCGCAAGACGGAAAGCACATTAAGTGCTTTCCTTTGCGTGCGGAACTCGCGACAAACTTAAACAGCGGGCCGCCCGGGCCGGGGATCCGACGTGCTCGTCGGGGCAACGTTACCTGCCAAAAAGGGGACAGGCTTTTTTGGTCAGTTTATCTGGGAAAACGTCGCGTTCCAGCGGTGATCTGCTCTCACCTGTCATAGGAAAATCGGCGACGTTTTCGGAAGTATGCGGCAAATTTTGAACTTACCGAGCACACCGGGGTTTTGCGATAACAAACCCGCAGGTAGAACGCTTGAGCATATGCGGTGTGGTCGACCCATCAAGATTTTGCCGCATACTTCCGAAATTTAGACGAATATCGCTCAAAATAACCGCCCATTTAACGCTAAAAAGGCCGCTTCCCCTCTTGGGAAGCGGCCTAGACCTTACGAATAGACGATGGTAAAGGGTACTTTCGTTTCGGTCTCCCCCGTTGATGTGTACCTCGCGCCCTCGAGGGTTACCGAGACCACTTGATCGACATCAATCAACTTCGTTGGCACCCAAATGTTCTCTCCGCTATTGCGTGCCATCGAAACATAGAAATTGTACGCCCCTGCGTCGTCATCTTCGATAATCTGCTCTGACCCATCCTTGTAGGTGACGGTCAGTTTATGATCAACTGCTTCATAGCCCAGATCGTCGATGTGCGTCTGGATGGAAAACGGGCTAATCTCGAGAGGCGAGTCGTCGGAGCGGAGCTCCTTTGTATCGACGTGCGCTCCGACGTTAAACTCTGGCGTCGATACCTCGATCACCTTCGCATCCTCACCTTTGCCCTCTGTCCAACTGATATTCCAGGTGACCGCATGTCGTAAATCTCGATCGCGATTCCAAGATGCAAAGTACATCGTGCCGTTAATGACCGTGTCGCTTGATGTGTCTTTATCAATGGTGCAGCGTGTATCAGCCCATTCCTCGCCGAAGTTCATGCTGGGTGTACTGACGCCCCCTTCTTCTTCACCATAGAGAACAAGTTCGCCAAGCTCTGCCGCCGGCTTGTAGTAGTTAACGCCATTCGGATTGGACAATGTAAACGTCACAGCACCGCAACCGTTCTCGTCGATTGCCATCTCATGAATGTCGAGCGTATAGCCGTTGCCCTCGACGGACAGATTGACCTTCTGGGCTGCACCCTCCAGGCTTTGGGGCGCGATACCATCACCAAACTCTCTGGTGTAGGTATATTTCGTCCCCGACGAGCCGCCATTTGTCCAGGTAACGGACTCTCCGTTGCCATGGTTTCCCCAGGCAGAGGCAAAATAACTGGAATTGACAACAGCGTAGGCGACCCCTCCGGTCGTCAGCACTCCGGCAAGACATCCGATTACGGCAACATACAGAGGCCTCGCGTGACCCTTTCGATGAAGCGGCTCACCCGCAGCAGCATCAATAACACGGTCGGCAAGATCGCTATCGGCTTGGATGGACTCGAAGGCCTGCTTGATTTGATTGGATTTCACGGTCGCCCTCCTCTAGGATGAATTTGAGCTTCGATCGACCACGAGCTAAACGCGTTCGAACGGTCGCGGCTGGCACATGCAGCAACTCGGCAATCTCTGAAGTCGAGAAGCCCAGATAGTAATAGAGCACGATGGGAACACGGAATCGCTCCGGAAGTCGCATAACGTCTGACAGGACCGCCTTGGTCTCCTCCTGCGCCGTCGAAAGCGAATCGGCCAGACTTTCAATATCCTCCACGCGTCTCCACGGCTTTCGAAAGAGAGATTTGCATTCATTGATCGTGACCCGGATAAGCCAGCGGCGAAGATGCTCCCAACTTTCAAAGTTTCCATCGCTTTTGAGCAACTTAAGAAAGACGTCTTGTGCAACATCGTCGGCATCGGCGTGATCGCGCAGATACGTCAATGCGATTCGAAACACAACATCCCGGTGATCTTCGACCGCTTGTCTAAATGCTTGTTCTTCCATAATCACCTCCCGGTGACGGTAATGGTTCTCGATGAGGCCCTCACCATAGATACGCTTTGACCGAGTGAAATGTTTCAAATCCAAGCAGGAAAAACCTACCAGAATTAATCCGTCCCTTTTTGGCAAGGGATCAACGGAACGCAACAAGTTGAGCATACGCAAGCGAGCGGCCCCCAGAGCGTACAAGGTGGCATGAAAAAGGCAGGGCATTGACCTTTTGGTCATGCCCTGCCTTTTGAATGACAGATTGTAGCTCTGGGGGCCGCGCAGCGACGGAGGTTGCCGCCGTTCGCTAGAACGGCGGAACTAGTTACTCCTCGTCGTTGTCCTTGGCCTCTTCGGCGTCATCGGTGTCCACGAGCTGGTTGAGCAGCTCGTCGAGGGAAGCCATGTCCTCGTTGATGGCGCCGTTGGCGGGAGCCTTCTTGTCGTCGATCGGAGCGCCCAGGAGCTCCTCGTCGGCGTCGGCGTGATGCGTCGGCGTGGCGGAGGTGCCCAGCAGGATGTCGTCCGGACCGTCGGGGCTAAAGACCATCTGCAGCAGCTGCGAGAGGTCTTCCTCGTCGGCAACGTCGTCGTTGTTCTCGAGGATGTAGAGCAGGTCGTGGGCCTCCAGGCCGTCACGGAGCTCCTCGATCGCCTTGGCACCGATACCATCGATACGCAGCAGATCCTCCTCGGACTTGCCGACCAGGTCGCCGACCGTCTCGATGCCGACCTCGCTGAACTTGTTGGTCCAGCGCTGCGACACGCCCAGGTCGTCGAACAGGTACAGGCGAGCCTTCTCGGCAGAGATGGTGTGGCCGTTGCGGGTGAACGAACCGTCAGCGCCACCGAACTCATCGTAGCCGGCCCAGTCAAGCTGCTGCGGGAGCTGCTCGTCCAGGTCCTTGAGCTCCACAGGAGCCCACTCGGGCAGCGACTTAGCGTTGGGCGAAGCCGGGCCGTCGATGTCCACGTAGCCGTCGGCCGTGCGATACGTCAGCTTGGCGTTGGCGTACGGCTTGAGGCCGGTACCGGCAGGGATCTTCTTACCGACGATGACGTTGGACTTAAGGTCGAGCAGGTGGTCGACCTTGCCCTCGATGGCAGCCTCGGTAAGGACGCCGGCGGTACGGATGAACGAAGCGCTCGACAGCCAGGAGTCGATGTTGGACGCGACCTTGAGCGTACCCAGGATGACGGGCTCGGCCACAGGAGCCTGACCGCCCAGACGGGCAACGCGCTCGACCTCGTCGGCGAACTCGTAGCGGTCGACGTACTGACCAAGCAGGTACTTGGAGTCGCCGGGGTTGGTGATCTGAACGCGACGCAGCATCTGACGTGCGAGCACCTCGATGTGCTTGTCGTTCAGGTCGACGCCCTGGCTGGTGTAGACGTCCTTGACGCTCTCGACGAAGGTGTGCATCGTCGACTCGATGTCGGTCAGCTTGCGCAGGTTGCGGAAGTTGACGAAGCCCTTGGTGATCTGGTCGCCGGCGCGAACCTCGCAGCCGTCCTCAATCTCGGGCATAAAGCGCACCGAAGCGGGGACGCGACGCTCGTCGAGGACACGGGTGTGGTCCTCGGAGTCGGTGAGCGTCAGCACGTACTCGGACTTCTCGGGCTTAATCGAGAGGTGGCCGGAGTACGGAGCCAGCTCGGCCTCGCGACCCAGAATCTTCTCGTTGACGTTACCGACGATATCGAACATACGGCTGACCGTAGGCAGACCCTGCGTAATATCGTCGACGCCAGCGACGCCGCCGGAGTGAATGGTACGCATCGTAAGCTGCGTACCGGGCTCGCCGATGGACTGGGCAGCAATAATGCCGACCGCGGTACCGATGGCGACCGGACGACGGGTGGAAAGATCCCAGCCGTAGCACTTCTGGCACACGCCGTACTTGGAGCGGCAGGTGAGCAGCGCGCGGAGCTTAACCTTCTTGAGGCCCGCATCGACCATCTTCTGGATGTCGGCGACCTTCTCGATGTAGCCATCCTGCTCAAAGAGCACGGTGCCATCGGGAGCCACGACGTCCTCAATGAAGCAACGGCCGACAAGGTCGGTGTTGAGGTCGGTGGTGCCGGGGATGATGAGGTTGTAGGTGACGCCCTCGTGCGTACCGCAGTCCTCCTCGCGGACGATGACGTCCTGGGCCACGTCGACCAGACGACGGGTCAGGTAACCAGAGTCCGAGGTATGGGATGCGGTATCGACCAGGCCCTTACGGGCGCCGTAGGTCGAAATGAAGTACTCGAGCGGCAGCAGGCCCTCGCGGAAGTTCGCCTTAATGGGAAGGTCGATCGTCTCGCCGGACATGTCTGCCATCAGGCCACGCATGCCGCCGAGCTGACGCAGCTGGGTCTTAGAACCACGGGCGCCGGAGTCGGCCATCATGTAGAGCGGGTTCTCCTCGTCGAACATATCGAGCATGAGCGCTGCAACCTTATCGGTACAAGCGGTCCACTCGTTAACGACTTCGATGTGGCGCTCCGTCTCGTTGATGAAGCCCTCCTCGAAGTACTCGTTGATCTGGTCGACGTTGGCCTGGGCGCGGTCAAGCAGCTCCTGCTTCTCGGCAGGGATGAGAGCATCCCACACCGAGATGGTGAGGCCGGCGCGGGTAGCGTAGTGGAAGCCGGAGTACTTGATGGCGTCGAGGATCGGGCCGACCTTGGCCTCGGGGTAACGATCGCAGCAGTCCGCAACCAACTTGGCCACGTCGCCCTTGACCATCTTGTAGTTCATGAACTCGTAGTCTTCGGGCAGGCACTGGCGGTTGAAGATGATGCGGCCGATAGAGGTCTCGAAGCGCGCGGTCTTGTTGCCGGTGACGTCGTAGTCGACAAACTCGTTCTTGCCGTTCTTGACGCGGAAGATACGGGTGCCGTCCTCGTTGATGACGTTGGCGTTCTCGGCGGACACGCGGACCTGAATCTTGGCCTGCATGTCGACCTCGGAGCGGCAGTCATAGGCATGCAGCGCGTCGTCGAAGCTCGAGAACACGTGATTCTCGCCCGGCAGACCGTCGCGGACCTGAGTGAGGTAGTACACACCGATGATCATGTCCTGCGAGGGGATGTTGACCGGCTTGCCGGATGCCGGCGAGCGCAGGTTGTTCGCAGAAAGCATGAGCACGCGAGCCTCGGCCTGAGCCTGGCTGGACAGCGGCACGTGGACAGACATCTGGTCGCCGTCGAAGTCGGCGTTGAAGGGCGAGCAGACCAGCGGATGCAGGTGGATAGCCTTGCCCTCGACCAGCACCGGCTCAAAGGCCTGAATGGACAGACGGTGCAGGGTCGGTGCACGGTTGAGCAGCACGACGCGGCCGTCGATGACCTCTTCGAGGATGTCCCACACAAAGGTGGCACCGCGGTCGATAGCGCGCTTGGCGCCCTTGATGTTCTCGACCTTGCCAAGCTCGACCAGGCGCTTCATGACGAAGGGCTTGAAGAGCTCCAGCGCCATGGTCTTGGGCAGACCGCACTGGTGCAGCAGCAGCTTGGGGTCGGTAACGATTACCGAACGGCCGGAGTAGTCGACACGCTTACCCAGCAGGTTCTGACGGAAACGACCCTGCTTGCCCTTGAGGGCCTCGGCGAGCGACTTGAGCGGGCGACCGCCACGGCCAGAGACCGGGCGACCACGACGGCCGTTGTCGAACAGGGCGTCCACGGACTCCTGGAGCATGCGCTTCTCGTTGTTCACGATGATCGCAGGGGCGTCCAGGTCGAGCAGACGCTTGAGTCGGTTGTTACGGTTGATCACGCGACGGTACAGGTCATTGAGGTCGGACGCAGCGAAGCGGCCGCCGTCGAGCTGGACCATCGGGCGCAGATCAGGCGGAATGACCGGGATGACATCCAGGATCATGTTCGCGGGGCTGTTGCCGCCCTTCAGGAAGGCGTCAACGACCTCGAGGCGCTTAACGGCCTTCTCGCGCTTCTGCTTCTGGGAGTCCTCGTCGGCGATGATGGCCTTGAGCTTCTCGGCCTCGGAGGGGAGATCGATGGCAGCGAGCAGGTCGCGAACGGCCTCGGCACCCATGCCACCCTTGAAGTACATGGAGTAGTAACGGGTCATCTCGCGGAACAGCGGCTCATCGGAGATGAGATCGCGCTCGGTGAGCTTCATGAAGGCGTTGAAGGCGTCCGTGCGGAGCTGCTTCTCGTCCTTGCACTCTTCCTCGATGTCGACGATGCCAGAGGCAATCTCCTCGGGGGTCAGCGGCTCCTCGTCGGAGAACTCGTCAAAGTTCTCGGGGTCGCCCTGCTCCTTGAGGGACTCGATCTGGCGGGCGCACTCGGCATCGATCTCTTCCAGATCGGCGGCGAGCTCCTCGCGCAGGTCGTCGGCGTCGGCCTCGCGGGCCTCGTAGTCGACCTCGGTGATGATGTAGCTGGCAAAGTACAGAACCTTCTCGAGGTCCTTGGACTTGATGTCGAGCATACGGCTCATCGGGAAGCTCGTGGGGCTCTTGAAGTACCAGATGTGGGACACGGGAGCGGCGAGCTCGATGTGGCCCATGCGGTCGCGACGCACCTTGGCCGAGGTGACCTCGACGCCGCAGCGCTCGCAGACGATGCCCTTAAAGCGGATGCCCTTGTACTTGCCGCAGGAGCACTCCCAGTCCTTGGCGGGACCGAAGATCTTCTCGCAGAACAGGCCGTCCTTCTCGGGCTTGAGGGTACGGTAATTGATGGTCTCCGGCTTCTTGACCTCGCCGTGCGACCAGGAACGGATCTGGTCGGCGGAGGCAAGGGAGATCTTTACCGAGTCAAAATCAGTAGCTTCGAAATCTGCCACAGTCAACTACTCCTTATCAGTGGTCGTGGCGGCGACAGCCTCGGGCGCCTCGGCGGTCTCGGCATCCTCGGCCTCGACGTCGGCGTCAACGCCGGCGAGCGCAGCCAGGTCGTCGAGAGCGGAGGTCTCCTCGGCGGTCACAGGGGCGGAGGCGTCCTCGTCGGCATCGTGCATGGGCTCGATGTCCAGTGCGAGGGAGCGGATCTCCTTGACGAGAACCTTGAAGGACTCGGGGATACCCGGGACCGGAACGTTCTCGCCCTTGACGATGGACTCGTAGGTCTTGACACGGCCCACGGTATCGTCGGACTTGACGGTCAGGATCTCCTGCAGGACGTTGGAAGCACCGTAAGCGTACAGTGCCCAAACTTCCATCTCGCCGAAGCGCTGGCCGCCGAACTGGGCCTTGCCGCCCAGAGGCTGCTGGGTAACCAGGCTGTAAGGGCCGGTCGAACGGGCGTGGATCTTGTCGTCGACCATGTGGCCGAGCTTGAGGATGTAGGACGTACCCACGGTAATGGGCTCGCGGAACTCCTCGCCGGTGCGGCCGTCGAACAGACGGGTCTTGCCGCGCTCGTCAAGCTGGGTGACAAACTCGGGGCGCATGTGATCGCCAAAGGCAGCGGTGGCCTTGTTGAGCATGTTCTTGTTGGCACGACGGATGACCTCGGCGATCTCGTCCTCCTTGGCGCCGTCGAAGACGGGCGTGGCGGTGAAGAACGGACCGGGGACGTACTTGTCGGAGTCGGCCTGCTCGGTATCCCAACCGCAGGCAGCAGCCCAGCCAAGGTGGCACTCGAGCAGCTGGCCGACGTTCATACGCGAAGGAACGCCCAGCGGGTTGAGGATAACGTCGATCGGGGTACCGTCAGCCATGTAGGGCATGTCCTCAACCGGCAGAACGTTACAAATAACACCCTTGTTGCCGTGGCGGCCGGCGATCTTATCGCCCTGCTGGATCTTACGACGCTGGGCGACGTAGACGCGCACCTGCTCGTTGACGCCGGGGGCCAGGTCGTCGCCGTTCTCGCGGCTAAAGCGGACGACGTCGATGACGCGGCCGTAAGCGCCGTGAGGCATCTTAAGGGAGGTATCGCGGACGTCGTGGGCCTTGGCACCGAAGATGGCGCGCAGCAGGCGCTCCTCGGCGGTCAGAGCGCTCTCGCCCTTAGGCGTGACCTTGCCGACCAGGATGTCGCCAGGGCCGACCTCGGCGCCGATGCGGATGATGCCGTCCTCGTCGAGGTTGGCAAGCATGTCCTCGGAGAGGTTCGGGATCTCGCGGGTGATCTCCTCGGGGCCGAGCTTGGTGTCGCGGGCGTCGATCTCGTGACGGGTGATGTTGATGGTCGTCAGCAGGTCCTCGGCCACCAGGCGCTCGGACACGACGATACCGTCCTCGTAGTTAAAGCCTTCCCACGGCATGTAGGCCACAGTGAGGTTCTGACCCAGTGCGAGCTCGCCATGATCGGTCGAAGGACCGTCAGCCAGAGGCTCGCCCTGCTCAACGGTGTCACCGACGCGCACGAGCGGACGGTGGTTGATGCAGGTGGACTGGTTGGAGCGCTGGTACTTGGCCAGATGATACTCGTCCATGCCGCCGGCATGCTTGACGATAATCTTGGCGGCGTCGGCAAAGATGACCTCGCCGGCGTTCTTGGCCAGGGTGACCTCGCCGGAGTCCAGAGCGGCGCGACGCTCCATGCCGGTACCGACATAGGGAGCGGCGGGGTGAACCAGCGGCACGGCCTGACGCTGCATGTTGGCGCCCATCAGCGTACGCTTGGCGTCGTCGTGCTCAAGGAACGGGATCAGCGTGGCTGCGACGGAGAGCATCTGACGCGGCGAGACGTCCATGTAGTCGACGTCCTCGACGGGCACGTCGGCGGGAGCGCCGAAGGAGCCGTCGAAGTCGCGGGTACGGGCGATCACGGTGTGCGGACGGACAAGCTTGCCCTCGGCATCGGTCGTGATGAACTCGTTGGTCTTGGGATCGAGCGGCGTGTTGGCCGGCGCGATGACGTGCTTCTCTTCCTCGTCAGCGGTCATCCAGTCGATCTGGTCGGTGGCAACGCCGTTCTCGACGCGACGGAACGGGGCCTCGATGAAGCCATACTCGTTGACGCGGGCGTAGAGGGCGAGCGAGCCGATCAGGCCGATGTTGGGGCCTTCGGGGGTCTCGATCGGGCACATGCGGCTGTAGTGCGAGTTGTGAACGTCGCGGACGGCCGTCGGCACGTTGGTGCGGCGGCTGGAGCCGGACTTGTGGCCGGCAAGACCACCAGGGCCGAGTGCGGACAGACGGCGCTTGTGGGTCAGACCGGTCAGGGGGTTCGCCTGGTCCATGAACTGCGAGAGCTGCGAGGAACCGAAGAACTCCTTGATGGAGGCCACGATCGGGCGGATGTTGATGAGCGACTGCGGGGTGATCTCGTCGATGTCCTGGGAGCTCATGCGCTCACGGACGACGCGCTCCATACGGCTCATGCCGATACGGAACTGGTTGGCGACGAGCTCGCCAACGGTGCGGATACGGCGGTTGCCAAAGTGGTCGATGTCGTCGACCTTGAAGCCCTGCTCGCCGGCAGCGAGGGACAGGAGGTAGCGCAGCGTCGCGACGATATCCTCGTCGGTGAGCACCGTGACCTCTTCCTCGGTGGTGAGGTTGAGCTTCTTGTTGACCTTGTAACGACCGACGCGGGCCAGATCGTAGCGCTGCGGGTTGAAGAGCAGGCCCTCGAGCAGGCTGCGGGAAGCGTCCACGGTGGGAGGCTCGCCCGGGCGCAGGCGACGGTAGATCTCGATAAGAGCATCCTCGCGGGTAAGGGCGGTGTCACGCTCCAGGGTGCGCTTGATCACATCGGAGTTGCCGAGCAGCTCGATGATGTCGTCGTTGGTGACGGCGATGCCAAGGGCGCGCAGGAACATCGTGGCGCTCTGCTTGCGCTTACGGTCGATGGAGACCATGAGCTGGTCGCGCTTGTCGACCTCAAACTCGAGCCAGGCACCGCGGGACGGGATGATCTGAGCCTTGTAGATCTGCTTGCCCGAATCCATCTCGGAGCTGTAGTACACGCCCGGGGAACGGACGAGCTGCGAGACGACGATACGCTCGGTACCGTTGATGATGAAGGTACCCTGATCGGTCATCATGGGGAAGTCGCCCATAAAGACGAGCTGCTCCTTGATCTCGCCGGTCTCCTTGTTGGTGAGACGGACGTCGGTCAGAAGCGGAGCCTGATAGGTCATATCCTTCTCGCGGCACTCCTCGACGGTGTGCGCGGGGTCGCCGAACTGATGCTCGCCGAAGGTAACCTCGAGAACATGGTTCTGGCTCTGGATGGGGCTGGATTCCTTGAACGCCTCACGAAGGCCCTCGTCCTTAAAACGCTCAAAGGATTCCCTTTGAACAGAGATAAGGTTGGGGAGCTCCATGGCCTCCGGGATTTTCCCGAAGCTGACGCGCTTGCGCTCAGTGGCAGTGTATGCGTAGGTCACCAGGTTTTTCCTCCTTCACGGAAATGCTCGGTGGGTTGGCGAGGCATGGCTTCGCCAGTTATCGCAACCTAATAGTTTATCAGGTACCGACCGTTGGGCAAGAAAAGCCTTGACGCGATTGAGTTTTTGGAGTAGCAAAGTTTTTCGACAGAAAACACGCAGGTAGATGTATGTGTATCGAACATCTGTTCATATATTTTCTGTGAACAGAGAGCCGGCAATCGCAGCTCTTATAAAAAACGGGCGCGAACCGAGGTCCACGCCCGTAAATGTCGGTGCCCGAAGGCTTACTTGCGCATCAATCCGCCGCGCTCGTCGATGGCGTCCCAGAAGGCATCGGCAAAGCGGGGGTCGTTTGCAGCCATGAGGGCGTTAGTGGCCATCCAACCAGAGGGAGTGCCGGTGTCGTAGCCCGACAGCGGGTCGATGACGACGGCATACATGGCCTCGCGGTCGAGCGAACGGGCCATGGCGTCGGTGAGCTGGATCTCGCCGCCCTTGCCGGCCTGCTGATCTGCCAGCAGGTCCATGACCAGCGGGCTCAGCAGGTAGCGACCGACGATGTACAGGTTGGACGGAGCAGCCTCGGGAGCGGGCTTCTCAACCAGACCGCCGATACGCCAAACAGCGCCCGGCTCGGCATCGGCAACGTCCTCGGCGCCCTCGAGCGAACCGACGCGCTCGCCGGCGATAACGCCGTAGCGGATGACTTCCTCGGGCGAGCAAGCAGCGACGGCGATAACCGAAGCGCCACCGTGCTCCTTGGAAACGGCGAGCATCTTGTCGCAGATATCGCGGTTAGGCACAACGTAGTCGCCCAGAAGAACCAGGAAGTTCTCCCCTGCCACGGCGTCGGCAGCAGAGCGAATAGCATGGCCGAGGCCCTTGGGCTCGTACTGATAACGGAAGTCGACCGGCATACCGCCAGCGTGGGCGACAGCATCGGCATAGGCGTTCTTGCCGCGCTCGCGCAGCAGGTTCTCGAGCGAACGGTCGGGCTGGAAGTAGTTCAGTAGCTCGGGCTTACCGGGAGAAGTAACGATGATGGCATCGTCGACCTCCTCGGGCTCGAGCGCCTCCTCGACGACGTACTGAATGACGGGCTTGTCGAGCACCGGCAGCATCTCTTTGGGCGTGCACTTGGTGCCAGGCAGAAAACGCGTGCCAAGACCGGCGGCGGGGATGATTGCCTTCATGTTATTCAAAGATCCTTTCGCAGGCGCAAAAGCGCCCCATGCGTGCGGCACACAGCCGCAGACCAAATTGCGATACCCAAGCATCTTACCGCTGGAACTATATGTCGCTACAAGGCAGAGACAATTCTTCAGCAGGTCAACGCAAATTATTGCTCGAATGGTGCAATTTTATTGCCCAACGGCAGGGCACCCGATACGACGCAAATCACAGAACATGGCAGTTTGAGCAACCGATGCCGAGGGACCGAAAAACAAAAAAGACGGGGCTCGCAATGCGAACCCCGTCTGCAAAGAAATCTGGCGAGAAAGCCTGATTACTTGAGGGTGACAGCAGCGCCAGCAGCCTCGAGCTTCTCCTTGGCAGCCTCGGCGTCCTCCTTCTTGGCACCCTCGAGAACAGCCTTGGGAGCGCCCTCGACGACCTCCTTGGCCTCCTTCAGGCCAAGGTTGGTGAGCTCACGGACGGCCTTGATGACCTGGATCTTGTTGTCGCCGAAGCCCTCGAGCACGACGTCAAACTCGGTCTTCTCCTCGGCCTCAGCAGCGCCAGCAGCGGGAGCGGCGACAACAGCGGCAGGAGCAGCGGCGGAAACGCCGAAGGTGTCCTCGATAGCCTTAACGAGCTCGGAAGCCTCGAGAAGGGTCATTTCCTTAAGAGCATCGATGATCTCATCGGTGGTAAGCTTAGCCATTTCTAAGTCCTTTCGGTTTCCGTGCGGATGCACGGAGATCAGTTAAAACACGGCGCGAATGCGCCAGGGGTGCGGCGTTGCCGCCGCGGGTGAAAACAGCAACTAGGCTGCCTTCTGCTCGGAGACCTGCTGGATCGAACGAGCGAGACCAGAGGAAACGCCGTTGACGCAGACAGCAATGTCGCGAGCGAAACCGGAGATGAGACCGGCGATCTGGCCGAGAAGCTGATCCTTGGTGGGCAGCTCGGCGATAGCCTTAACATCATCAGCGGAAACGGCCTTGCCGTCGGAGATACCGCCCTTGATCTCAAGGACGCCCTTGGACTTAGCGGAGAAGTCCTTAAGGGCCTTAGCGGCCTCGACCGGCTCGGTCTCGTAGAACACATAAGCGACGGGGCCGGCGAGGATCTCGTCGATCTCGGGCTGCTCCTGGTTCTTGAGAGCGATCTTGACCAGGTTGTTCTTGTAGACCTTCATCTCGGCGCCGCACTCGCGAAGCTGATGACGCAGCTCCTGAGCCTGCTTAACCGTCAGACCGTTGTAGTTGACGACGAACAGACCGGCGTTCTCGGCGATACGGGACTCGATCTCTGCAACCTTGTCGATTTTGTACTGCTGGGGCATGAATTACACCTCCTCGAATTCTTTCCGGGCACGGTCCGCCACAAGGACGTGACGGGGGCATGTCCAAAAAGAAAGCCCCCGCGCTGCATGAGCGACGGGGGCGAGAAGACATATCTACTCGACCACCTCGGCTGGCGGGATATCCCATTAGCTCGCGGGCGATGCCCGTTTGCACCGGCTGTCTCTGGCAGCGGATTCGTGCGTGAACCGAAAGTATTATGGCGGGGACCCCGGCGTCGGTCAACGGGAAACCGGGCTGCACACAATTCCACCATCCGGCCGCGCCGCCGAAGGCCAGGCGCAAGGTTTTCGCTCGGTCAGGTCCTGGGCTCGCACGAAGAGCACATTAAGTGCTCTTCGGCTCGTGCGGAATCTACGAAAACCTTGCGCCTGGCCTTCGGCGGCGCGGCCTGCGGTGACTTTGGGGCAGCCCGGTTTCCCGTTGGCCGGCGCCCCCACTCATAAGCCTTAAGTCGGTGGGCTGATATGTTGCGTCCCTGATGGCTACAAGGTTGAAAGGAAGGTGGACAGGCGGCGGAGGCCTTCGTCCAGGTCTTTATCGGAAACGCAATAGCTGAGGCGGACGTGGCCTTCGGTTCCGAAGCAGTTTCCGGGAACTAGGGCAACGTTGGCCTCTTTGATGGCTTTGATGCAGAAGTCTTCGCTGGTTAGGCCGAACTTTTTGATGCTCGGGAAAGTGTAGAAGGCTCCTGCGGGCTCTACTACGTCGAGGCCCATGGCGTTTAAGGCTGCGAGTACGCGTTCGCGGCGGGCTCGGTAGACTTTGAGCATGGGGGTTGGGTCAACGGTCAGGGCTCGGGCTGCGGCGTCCATTTCGAAGGAGACAGCACTCGATACTAAGTATTGGTGAGCCTTTGCGATCTCAGCGATGACGGGGGCTGCGGCTGCGAGCCAACCCAAGCGCCAGCCGGTCATGGCCCAGGGCTTGGAGAAGCTCTCGATGACCACCGTCTGGTCGCGCAGCTCCGGATGGCGCTGGGCAAAGCGCTCGTAGCCATCCACATAGACCAGACGGTTGTATACGTCGTCGCAGACTACGTAGATGCCCGCCTGCTCTGCCACGCGCGCCACGGCGTCGAGCGACGCCGTGTTGAGGATGCAGCCCGTAGGATTGTTGGGCGAGCAGATAACGATGGCCTTGGTCGCCGGGGTCACACAGGCGCGAAGCGCATCCTCGTCAATCTGAAATTGCGCAGGCTCCGTATCCAAAAAGACCGCTTTGGCGTGATTGGCTACGACGATGCTCTCGTACAGGCCAAAGGCCGGCGTGGGAATGATGACCTCGTCGCCGGGGTTGAGCATAGCCATGAATGTTGCCGACAGGGCCTCGGTCGCGCCGTCGGTCAGGATGACCTCGTCGGCCGAAAACATAAGGCCCGCGTCCCCCATGTAGGCAGATAACGCCTCGCGCAGGGCGGGGCGACCGTTATTGGGCGGATAGTGCGTGTCACCGCGGTCCAGTGCGGCGGTCACCTCGGCACTAATCACATCGGGCGTGGGAAAATCGGGCTCGCCAAGCGCAAGCGCGATGCATCCCGGGTGCTGAGCGGCGAGTGCGTTAATCCGACGGATGCCGGAGGGCTTGAGCGTGGCAAGCGAGGTATTCATGGGCAGACGCATGGCGTTCCTTTCGTAAGGGTTGCACTAGGATAGCGCGCCCAGCGCCACCAGACGGTGTAACCTAAACGGAAACGAGCCGGAAAGGAGATGGCATGGAGACGACCGCGCGCGGCGATGTACCAAAAACACTGCACACCATTGCGTATATCAGTATTCCCAATAGCGCCGATCTTGATTTTTTGCTCTGGGACCTGCAGGATGCCATCGCCGCCTATGCTCAACTTTCCGGCACCGCACTCCCCCGCCCGGCCGACTTGAAGGCAAATGACGCCGGCAGCGTTGCCGATGGCATCGTGCTGGCCATTGAAGATGTGGCTGACGATGAGACGTTGACAGCTATCGAGCAGACGCTTGAGCGCTTTGGCGGTACGGGAACGCGCGTCTATGCCGCGATTCGAGCCGCACAAGAGGGCACTGAGCAGGCGCGTGGGGCCGCCGTTCGCCTGCACAAGGCATGTGAGCGCCATGACCAATTGTGGTGTGGCGGCGTTGCCATCTGCGCCGGCAGCGGCATTGCGGCGCTTCGTCGCTCCCCGCGCATGGGACTCTTGCGGCGACCGTTTTCGGAAGCGATGGATAAGCTTGTGGGTGCCGTGCGCATGGGCTGCTCAGTTGAGCACGCCCAGCTGCTCGGCGGCGGCGATGCCGGTAGCGTCAACGCCGACGGCATGGTGCGTGTCGAGCCCGCGCTGCCCGCGCCGATCTGGCACGCCATCATCAAACGCCTCGGCGCCCATGCTCAATCAAATATCTAAATTAGAGAGCAGCCCAGTCAACTGCCTCGCGCCAGCGCTCGACAAGGCGCTCAAGACGCCAAGCCGCATTGGCAGGACTTGTCGAGGGCAGGACGATGGCGGGCAGCCCGGTGCGTTCTTGTAGATAGCGCTTGTAGAGCCGGCCAGCCGTACCACCGTTGCATATCACCTGCTCAATGGGAGCTGCATCGGTAATGCGCTCGATATGTGCCGGCACAACGTTGCGAATGCTCGCGTCGCTCGAGCCCTTAATGTCGCAGCCCTCGATTGCATCCCACAGGGCCACGCCGCCGTTCAGCAGCATGGATCGCTTGGCGGCAATGGAGGCATCGAGCGTCGCGGGCTCACCGCTTGCCAAAGGATCACCCTCGTTGGGCGGCACAGGCACACCGAGACACGCCGCCGTGACCCGCCAAAAGCGGTTCTGCGGATTGCCATAGTAGAAGGCATTGGCACGCGAGAGCACCGAGGGAAACGACCCCAGCATCAAAACGCGCGAGCGCTCGTCAAACACGGGTTCAAACCCATGCTCAATATGTTGATAGCCCTCGTCGGACGCAGCCATGGCCTAGGCCCTCAACAGATAGCGCACCTCGTAGGGCGCAAGCTCAAGGGAGCCAGCCAGCTCGACCGTGGGCACGCCATCGGCAAGCAGGTCGACAAAGGACCCGTTGAGCTCGCCGGCGCCAAAGGTGTAAGGCTCGCCCACGGCGTTCACCGCCACGAGCACCGTCGCGCCGTCACAGGCGCGCTCGAACAGCAGCTGCTTGTTCTGGATCACCACGTTGCGATAGGCACCGTAGTTGAGAGCACGGGCCGCCGCGTCGTCGGCCGAGCGAAGGTGCGCAAGCTGCGTGATGAACGCCGTCAGCTCGTTGGGCGCAGGCTCATCGAGCGCAGGTCGCAGCGCCCAGTCGCCATCGGGGCCGCCCTTTTCGCCGGCAATTCCCCACTCGCTGCCATAGTAGACACACGGAATGCCCGGCATGCCAAAGAGCATGCCATAGGCGGGACGCAGGCACGACTTGTCGGTGAGGATGCTCGCCAGGCGCGGCACGTCGTGGTTGTCGACAAACGACAGCAGGTGTTTGCCGCGGTAGATGCACCACGGATCGCCGCCAAACTGGCGATGCAGCGAATGGGCAATCTCGAACATGTTGACCGAGTTAAAGCTGGAGTACAGGCCCTTGTAGCACTCGTAGTTGGTGCAGGAGTCAAGCATCTCGTCGTTGACGATCTGGTTGTAGTCGCCGTGGAGCGTCTCGCCGATCAGCACAAAATCGGGCTTGAGCTCGCGGGTAAAGGTATGCAGACGACGCATGAAGTCGCGGTCGAGCATATAGGCAACGTCCAGGCGCAGGCCGTCGACGCCAAACACGTCAGCCCAACGGCGCACGGACTCGAGCAGGTAATCGACCACAGCGGGATTTTGCAGGTTGAGCTTCACAAGTTCAAAATGGCCTTCCCAACCCTCGTACCAAAAGCCGTCGCCATAGCAGGAGTCGCCGTCAAAGCTAATGTGGAACCAGTCCTTGTACGGCGAGTCCCACTTACGCTCCTGCACATCACGGAAGGCCCAGAAGCCGCGGCCGACGTGGTTGAAGACCGCATCGAGCACCACACGGATGCCATGGGCGTGCAGCGTCTCGCATACGGCGGCAAAATCGGCATCCCCGCCCAGGCGGCGGTCGACATGGCGCAGGCTGCGCGTATCGTAGCCGTGGCTGTCGGATTCGAGCGGCGGGTTGATGAGCACAGCGCCAACGCCGAGTTCTTGCAGGTAGTCAGCCCATTGGGCGATCTTCATGATGGGTGCATCGGGGTTGGGCGCAGCGTTGACAGCCTGGGCGAGTTCATCCTCGGCAACGGGAGCGGCGTTTTCGCGCGGAGCTCCGCAAAAGCCCAGCGGATAGATCTGATAGAACGTCGTCTCGTATGCCCACATAGCAACCTCCCGGTAAGCTCAACACAACGATATCCATTGTATGCCCGGCTTGTATCCTCTCCCCCAAAATAAGTTGCGGTGAAATAATTCCTGCTTGGGCCTTCAGAGGCCTTAAACAGGAGCTATTCCACCGCAGCTGATGAGGGGACGTGATTAGGCGACGGGCTTTGCGCGGCGTATGGCTGGGAACAGTACGGTGATGGCAAGGATGACGCCCACGACGGTAATCGCCCCGCCCGCAAAGCCAATCCAAGCGATACCGGGACCCGAAACCACGGCGCCGCCGATTGCGGTGCCCGTGCCGATACCGAGGTTAAACAGGCCCGAGAAGATCGACATGGCGACGGCCGACGAATCCGCCGGCGTGTACTTGATGAGCTCGGCCTGGAACGCAACGTTAAAGGCCGTGGAGCAGCAGCCCCATAGCGCGCAGACGGCAAGCACTGCTACGAGCGACGATGCGACCGGACCCACGAGCAGCAGAGCCACCGGCACGCCGGAGAGCGTGATAGCCAAGAACGGGAAGCGATGCCCATCGAACAGGCGGCCAAACAGCCAGCTTCCGAGCAGACCAGAGCAGCCAAACGCCGTCAGCGTCATGGTAATAGCGCTTGCGTCGACGTGCGCGACCTGCGCCAGGAACGGCTCGATATAGCTGTAACCCGCATAATAGCCGGTCGCCATAAAGACCGTGACCGCGTAGAGCGCAATCAGGAACGGGTTCTTGAGCAGCTCGGGCAGCTGTTTGACGGTAAAGCGCTCGCCCGCCGGCATGGCCGGGAACACCGCGGCCTGGTAGACAACCGCGACAGCCGAGAGGGCCCCGACCGCGGCGAATGTCATGCGCCAGCCCACGGCCAGTCCGATGGCGCGGCCGATCGGCAGGCCAAAGATCTGCGCGATGGACGAGCCCGTGGCGATCATGCTGATGGCGAGCGCCCCATGACGCGTATCGACCAGGCGCGAGGCTATGATCGAAGCGACCGACCAGAACACGGCGTGCGCGCAGGCGACCACCAGGCGTGCGCAGACCAAGATGGGATAGGTCGGCGCCACGGCGGACAGGAACTGACCCAGAGAAAACACGGCAAGCACGCCGAGCAGCATACGCTTGAACTCAAAGCGCGAGGCAAACACCATAAGCGGCAGCGACAGCAGCATGACGCCCCAGGCGTAGACCGAGATCATGATGCCTGCCTGGGCCTCGGTGAGCGAGAACGATGCGGCAATATCAGTCAGAAGGCCAATGGGCATGAACTCCGACGTGTTGAACACGAACGCACAGCAGGCGAGCCCGATAAGCGGGAGCCACTGCTTGAGCGAGATGCCATCTTGTCTTGCCTGAGTCATGTAGGAACCCTCTCCGATTGTCTTGAGCGATGGGCGATTATATAGCAACGGCCCTGCATCCGTCAGCAACAGATGCGGGGCCGTAATCAACTCAATACACAGAGGTTGCGCCATCAATAAATAACTAAGCCAGCCCCAGCAATATGCCCGCCGAATGCACGACAAACGCCACAATCCAGGCGACCGTCACTTGAAACGCGAACACGGCCACGGCATAGCGCGCGCCCAGTTCACTCTTGACGGCGCCGATTGCCGCTACGCAGGGCGGGTACAGCAGCGTAAAGACCAGGAACACGTAAGCGGTAAACGGCGAAAACATGCTCGACAGTGCCGCGGGCGACGTTGCACCCAAAAGCACGGTGAGGGTCGAAATGACGCTCTCCTTGGCGATAAGTCCGGTGACGAGCGCCGTGGATGCACGCCAATCGCCAAAGCCGAGCGGCGCCAGCGCCGGCGCGATAATGCTACCCAAACCGGCAAGCAGACTCTGCGACTGATCGGCGACCACATTAAAGCGGATATCGAACGTCTGGAGGAACCAGATGGCCACGGTAGCGGCAAAGATAATGGTAAAGGCCTTGGTAATAAAGTCCTTGGCCTTATCCCATGCCAGCATCACCGTCGTCTTGACGCTCGGCAGGCGGTAATTGGGAAGCTCCATGATAAATGGCACCGGATCGCCCTTAAATGCCGTGCGATTGAGCGCCAAAGCCGCAATGCAGCCGACCACGATACCGATCAGATAGAGCGAGACCATGGCGGGAACTGTCGCCTGCGGGAAGAATGCCCCGCACAGCAGACCGTAGACCGGCAACTTGGCCGAACAGCTCATGAACGGCGTGAGCATGACCGTCATCTTGCGGTCGTGCTCGGATGGGAGCGTACGGGTCGACATGATAGCCGGCACGGTGCAGCCAAAACCGACGAGCATAGGCACGAAGCTGCGGCCCGACAGGCCAAAGCGACGCAGCACTTTATCCATGACAAAGGCCACGCGCGCCATGTAGCCGGAGTCTTCCAGAATGGAGAGGAACAAAAAGAGCACGACGATAATCGGCAGGAAGGTCAGCACGCTGCCCACGCCCGTAAGCACGCCGTCGACAGCCAGCGAGCGCACCACGTCGTTGGTGCCGAACGCCTTGAGGCCCGCATCGGCCGAGGCGATGATGGCAGCGATGCCGTCCTCCATAAGTCTCTGCAACGCCGCGCCGATCACGCCAAACGTCAGCCAAAAGACGAGACCCATGATCACCAGGAACGCCGGAATGGCCGTGTAGCGACCCGTCAGGATGCGGTCGATCTTGACGGA
>CABUVF010000017.1 GCA_902494945.1 uncultured Collinsella sp. | reverse complement strand
TGGTTTTGACGAGCGACGAGGCTTGCCCACAGTGGCGTGCCCGGTGTAGCACATTCGATTGTTAGCGATTTGGTAGTCGGGCATCGAGTGGGGCGCCACTCTTAAGCTGGTCTCATGATCACGACTGGCATGGCGCACCAACCGATGTCCGTTTTTTTGTTTGACATAAGGAGTCATAAAGACGATGGATACCGAGCTGTTTGATATCAAGATTCGCGCCGTCGAGGGTGGCGTTACGGCTGCGGCTGGTTTTAAAGCCGCAGGCATCCACGCTGGGTTCCGCAAGAATCCCGAGCGCCTGGATTACGCGCTCGTCGTGCCCGATAAACCCTGTCCCGGTGCCGGCGTGTTTACCGCCAATCGCTTTTGCGCGGCGCCCGTGCAGGTGAGCCGTGCCAACCTGGGCGGTGCCGACAAGGGCTACGGTATCATCGCCGGCGTTTCGGTCAACTCTGGCAATGCTAACGCCGCCACGGGTGAGACCGGCCTTGCATGCGCGCGCGAGACGTGCAGCATCGCATCGCAGGTCATCGGCTGCGAGCCCCAGCAGATTCTGGTTGCCTCCACGGGTGTGATTGGCCAGATTCTGCCGATCGACACGTTTGAGACCGCCATTCCTGCTGCCTACGAGGCACTCTCCGCCCACGGTGGCGCCGATGCCGCTCGCGCCATCATGACGACCGACACGCACTCCAAGGAGTACGCCGTATCCTACGTCAGTGAGGGTGCGGGTCATGCGGGCAATGTCTATACGGTAGGCGGAATGTGCAAGGGCTCGGGCATGATCATGCCCAACATGGCCACCATGATCGCAGTTATCACCACCGATGCCCCCGTCGAGCCTGCGGCACTTCATGCCCTGCTGCTCTCGACCGTCAAGCAGACCTTCAACAAGGTAACGGTCGATTCCGACACCTCGACCAACGACACCTGCATCATGCTTGCCTCCGGCGCCGCTGCCGCAGATGCCGAGCCTATCGTCGAGGGCTCCGATGCCTTTGACGAGTTGGCATTTGCCGTGCACGAGGTGTGCGAGAGCCTGGCGCGCAATATCGCCGCCGATGGTGAGGGCGCATCCAAGCTTGTTACGGTCAACGTTACCGGCGCCGCCAACGACGAGGAGGCCGATATCGCCGCCCGTGCCGTTGCCAACTCGCCGCTCGTTAAGACCTGCATCGCCGGCCACGACTGCAACTGGGGCCGCGTTGCTATGGCGCTTGGCAAGTGCGGTGTGAAGTTTAATCAGGAAGACGTTTCCATCGACATGATGGGCATGCCTGTCTGTCGCGATGGTCTGACTGTTCCCTTTGACGAGGACGAGGCTCTACGACGTTTTGAGGCGCCCGAGATCGTGATCTCGGCCGACCTGGGCGCGGGCGACGCGGCGACCACCGTGTGGACTTGCGACCTCACGCACGAGTACATCTCCATTAACGGCGACTACCGTTCCTAGATTCCAGGCACGCTGCGCATCTTGCCGCGATTGCGGACAGCGGAGCACGGCGCGATAACGATACGAAAGACGAGGCAGATTATGAAATTCGCACGCGATTGTCGTTCGAACGAATCCAACGAAGCAACCGCGCAGCTGCTGTTCGAAGCGCTGCCGTGGATTAAGAACCTGACCGGTAAGACGGTTGTTATCAAATATGGCGGAGCCGCCATGGTTGATGAGCAGCTGCGCCGCGACGTGATGAGCGACATCGTCCTCCTTAAGATCATCGGCATGCGCCCTGTTATCGTGCACGGTGGCGGCAAGGCCATCAACGAGGCGCTGAGCCACTACGACATCCCCGTCGAGTTTAAGAACGGCCAGCGCGTGACCACGCCGGCGACTATGGATATCGTGCGCGAGGTGCTGGGCGGCAAGGTTAACCAGGAGCTGGTTGCCGCCATCAACCACCACGGCAACCTGGCCGTGGGCGTGTCGGGCAGCGATGCTGGCACGCTCATCGCCGAGCCGCTCGACCCCGAGCTCGGTCGCGTGGGCAAAGTGACGCACGTTAACACCGACTATATCGAGCGCTTACTCGATAGCGAGTACATCCCCGTTATCGCTACCGTCGCGGCGGGGGAGGACGGCGGTTTCTTCAACATCAACGCCGATACCGCCGCCGGTGCCGTTGCGGCAGCGCTCCACGCGCACAAGGCGATCTTTTTGACCGACGTCGACGGCCTGTACAAGGACTTTAGCGATAAAGACTCACTCATCTCCAACCTAACACTCGACGAGGTTAACGAAATGCTCTACGGCGGCGAGGTCGATAAGGGCATGATTCCCAAGCTGCGCGCGGCCGTCGATGCGCTTGCCGGCGGCGTATTTCGCGCTCACATCATCAACGGCACCACGCCGCATTCGCTGCTGCTGGAGCTGCTGACCGATGCCGGCGTCGGCACCGTGATCCATTCCACCGAGACGGCTTACGAGTTCGATACGCATCCGCATCCGCTTTCGACGTTTGCTGCGCGTCTGACCGAGAACCTCGACGAGGTCGAGAAGCTTCAGACGGTCTAACTGACCCGCAGCCGCCCCATTTCTGCACCCATAGGCCTGCGCCGTCCGGCGCTCAACGAAAGGCATCCCATGTCACTTGCAGCTCAGCAATCGCTTGAATCCCATTACGTTATGCATACCTTTGGCCGCTCTCCGGTCGAGTTTGTCGAGGGTCACGGCATGAAGCTCACCGGCGACGATGGTCGTGAGTACCTCGACTTTCTTGCCGGCATCGGCGTGTGCAGCCTAGGTCATGGCGACCCGGCTGTGCTCTCGGCGCTCGAGGCACAGACCAAAAAGCTCATGCATGTCTCCAATTACTTCTACATCGAGCAGCGTGGACAGGTCGCGGCGCTGCTGTCCAAGCTTGCCAACGACGACTTAGATGGTGCACGCGTGCTTGCCGATGCCATTGCCGCCGGCGATGAGACCACGGCAGCTGCTCTTGGTGCCCCGGCTGCGGATGAGCAGGTTTGGGAGACCTTCTTTGCCAACTCCGGCGCCGAGGCCAACGAGGGCTCGATGAAGCTCGCGCGCCTGTACGCCAAGCGTGCCGGTAACGGCGGCAACACTATCGTGTGCATGCGCGGCGGCTTCCACGGCCGTACGCTCGAGACCATTGCCGCCACCATGCAGGATTGGCTGCAGGATAGTTTCCGCCCGCTGCCGGGTGGCTTTGTGGCCTGCACGCCCAACGATATCGATGAACTGCGTGCGATCTTTAAGCAGCTGGGGAGCGAAATTTGTGCCGTGATGCTCGAGCCGATCCAGGGCGAGAGCGGTGTGCACCCCATGACCGAGGAGTTTATGGCGGCAGCGCGCGACCTGGCACACGAAGTGGGCGCCGTGCTTATCGCCGACGAGGTCCAGTGCGGCATCTTCCGCTCCGGCAAGCCGTTTGCATTCCAAACCTATGGCGTGGAACCCGACATCATGAGCCTTGCCAAGGGCATTGCTGATGGCGTGCCCATGGGTGCCGTCGTGGCAAAGAAGGAGATTGCCGACGTGTTTAAGCCGGGCGACCACGGCTCGACCTTTGGCGGTAGCTGCTTGGCCATCGCGGCGTGTGCCGCGACGCTCTCCGCACTCGTGCGCGGCGATTATGCCGACCACGCTGCCAAGGTAGGCGCCTATATGGGGGCAAAGCTCGCGAAGCTGCCGAACGTGACCGAGGTGCGTGGCCGCGGCTTGATGCTCGGCTGCGATCTGGACGATACTGCGGGTGATGCACACGACGTTGTGGCCCGTGCATTGGGGGCTGGTGCCGTGATTAACGCTACGGGTGCCCATACGCTGCGTTTCCTGCCGCCGCTCGTCTGCGAGGAATCCGACGTGGACAGTCTGATCGAGATCCTGTCGGACGTTTTGGCCTAACACAGCGAAATAACTTAACTTTGACCGGGTTCCGGACTGCGGACGTGCCCTATGTGGCATGATTCAGCGGTCTGGAGCCCGTTTTGCCTTAGATTTGCTAAGGCGGGGAGACCTGCTGGTCAAATAACATTAAATATGAGTACTGTTACCGATTTGGTCGCAGCAATTTTGGACTAATAAGACCAGATGGCAAGTCGAAATGGCGATGAATGCACGATTTTGATCCAATTGTTAGTCCTTATAATGGACATATGTTGCGTAACTTAAGCAAATACTATCTTTTGATATGTTGTAAGCAAGGTGGCAGTACTCATTTTTGCCATTTTCTGGCCACGGCCTTTGTGACAGTCGTGCTGGCGGGTTCGAATCCCATGAAATGGGCCCAAGCAAAAACGGTCCCCTTTCGAGGACCGTTTCCAAATCAGTGGTGGGCGATGAGGGATGTCGCGTGCGGCTGACGCCGCCCGCTTTCGCTTCGGGCCTGCGGCCCTCGCGTGCTGCGCTGGAAAACGCTTCGCGTTTCCTCAGCTTCGCACCCTGTCGGGTTCGAATCCCATGCGCTGGGCCCAAACAAAAACGGTCCCCTTGCGAGGACCGTTTCCAATTCAATGGTGGGCGATGAGGGATTCGAACCCCCAGCCTTGTGCGTGTAAAGCACCTGCGCTAACCGTTGCGCCAATCGCCCGTGCGGAGAGAGTATAGCAAAACAATCGCCTCATTCACCTCATATCCATTAAAGGTAACCGACGCGTGTCACAGCGGAGCTGATTCAGTTGAGATTGCCTGAACATTCCGCCCCTCTTTACGCCCTCGGGTATACTCAAAAGCTACTGATTCGATTTGATGCCCAGCAACAGCAGAGGGGATAGTATATGTGCGGTTTTGTCGGTTTTGTCGGTGGGACGGATAACCAATCCGAGGTGCTCACCAAGATGATGGACCGCATCGTCCATCGCGGTCCCGACATGGGCGGTCAGTTTATCGACGGCCGCGTTGCCCTCGGCTTCCGCCGCTTGTCGATCCTCGACCTGACCGAGGCTGGCGCCCAACCTATGGCCAACGAGGACGGTAGCGTCGTCATTGTCTTCAACGGCGAGATCTACAACTTCCAAGAACTCCGTTCCGAGCTCGAGGCCAAGGGCTACAAGTTCCACTGCGGCGCCGACACCGAGAGCCTTCTGCACGGCTACGAGGAGTGGGGCGAGGCAGTACTCGATCGCTTGCGCGGTATGTACGCCTTCGTCATCTGGGACAAGAAGAAGAACAAGCTTTTTGGCGCCCGTGATATCTTTGGCATCAAGCCGCTCTACTACTATCCCATGGCCGATGCGGGCGACGGCGCTCCGGGCGTGCTCTTTGGTTCCGAGATCAAGAGCTTCCTAGACTACCCGCACTTCCACAAGGCGGTCAACAAAAAGGCCCTGCGTCCGTACATGACGCTGCAGTATTCGGCAACCGAGGAGACCTTCTTCGAGGGGGTCTACAAGCTGCCGCCGGCGCATTACTTTACCGTAGACATCCCGACCGGCAAGATGAACATCGAGCGCTACTGGGATTGCGATTACTCTGCCGTCGAGAAGCCGTTCGAGGAGTACGTCGACGAGCTGGACGAGGTCGTGCACGAGAGCGTCGAGGCCCATCGCATCGCCGACGTCAAGGTCGCGTCGTTCCTCTCCGGCGGCGTCGACTCCAGCTACATCGCCGCTTGCCTCATGCCCGACAAGACCTTCTCGGTGGGCTTTGACTACAAGAACTTCAACGAGACCAACTACGCCAAGGAACTTTCTGACAAGCTCGGCGTCGAGAATGTCCGCAAGATGATAACCGCCGACGAGTTCTTCGGTGCGCTCGAGGACATCCAGTATCACATGGACGAGCCGCAGTCCAACCTGTCTTCCGTGCCGCTGTGGTTCTTGGCCGAGATGGCCCGCAAGGACGTCACCGTCGTGCTTTCGGGCGAAGGCGCCGACGAACTCTTTGGCGGCTACGCCTACTACGAGGACACGGTCCCAGTCCGCAAGTACAAAAAGATGGTGCCGCTGCCCATCCGTCGCGCGCTCGGTAACCTGGCGCTGCATATGCCGTACTTCAAGGGACATAACTTCCTGGTCAAGGGTGCCGAGATCCCCGAGAAGTCGTTCCTGGGACAGGCTCTGGTATGGCCGGAGCGCGAGGTCGACGGCGTGCTCAAGCCCGAGTACAACACCGGCGATGGCGCCTTCGAGCTTGCCGCTCCCATCTATGCGCGCGTGAAAGGTCAGCCCGAGCTGGTCAAGAAGCAGTACCTGGACATGAACATGTGGCTCCCGGGCGACATTCTGCTCAAGGCCGACAAGATGTGCATGGCGCACTCGCTGGAGCTGCGCGTGCCCTTCCTGGACCGCAAAGTCATGGAGTTCGCCGAGCATATTCCCGACCGCTACCGCATCAACGAGAACGGCAACAAACAGGTACTCCGCCACGCTGCCAACAAGTCGCTGCCCGATGAGTGGGCCACCCGTCCCAAGGTGGGCTTCCCGGTGCCGATTGTCTACTGGCTGCGCGAGCAAAAGTGGTACGACTATGTCAAGGAGTACTTCACCGCGCCGTGGGCAAGCGAGTTCTTCGATACCGACGAGCTCATGCACCTGCTCGATCTGCACTTTGCGGGCAAGGGCGATTTCCAGCGCAAGATCTATACGCCGCTCGTGTTCCTGGTGTGGTACAAGCGCTTCTTTATCGACGAGGACCAGCCCGCTGTTCAGGCTGCCTAGCCTCGGCTTACGAACGCCTGCGCGTAACGGCTCCTCCGGGAGCCGTTTTTGCGTGGGTGCGTTTCAGTTACTATAAAAACCGTCCCTGCCAAATGGCTGAGAAAGGTGAAAGATGCACCATTCGGATTCCGCGACCGTGACCACGGTCGATACGCTTGCCAAGCTTCTCGATGTGTGCGGTGAGCTGCGCGCATCAGAGCAGGTTGACGAGCGTGCCGTGACCGGCTGCTCGTTTGATTCGCGCGCGGTCTCGGCAGGTGACGTGTTCTTTTGCAAAGGTGCTGTCTTTAAGCCCGCGTTTTTGAGCATGGCGCTCGATGCGGGCGCCGTCGCATTTGTGTGCGAGGAGTCGCTGGTCGAGTCTCTGGAGCCGCTGGCGCAGGAGAGCGGTGCTGCGATGCTGGTTGTTGATAGCGTTCGCACGGCCATGGCCCTGTTGCCGCCGGAGGTCTACGACCGTCCCGACCACGACGTCAAGATCGTGGGCATCACCGGTACCAAGGGAAAGACCACGGCCGCTTTTATGCTCCAGTCGATTATTAAAGCGGCGGGCGAGTCCTGCGGCATGATCGGCTCGGTGAGTACCGACGATGGCATCGAGTGCTACGAGAGCACCAATACTACGCCCGAGGCCCCAGAGGTCTGGCGCCATATCGCCAACTGCCGCACGTCAGGTCGCCAGTCCATGGTCATGGAGGTCTCGAGCCAGGCGCTCAAGTACCAACGCGTCGAGAATCTGCCGTTTGACGTGGCGTGCTTCCTCAACATCGGCCGTGACCACATCTCGCCGATCGAACACCCCACGTTTGAGGATTATTTTGAGAGCAAACTCAGGATCTTTGACCAGGCAAAGACCGCCGTGGTGAATCTGGGCACCGAAGAGGTTGACCGTGTGTTGGAGGCAGCGTCGACGGCCGAGCGCTTGGTGACCGTTGGCGTCGAGCATCCCGAGGCAAGCCTGTGGGCGAGCGATGTGCGCATGGTCGGCTTTAACATCGAGTTTAACCTGCATGGCCTGTGTGCCGACGAGTCCGAGGCGGGGGAGAAGGTCCTGCTGGGCATCGCGGGCGACTTTAACGTGGAAAACGCGCTGGTCGCTATCGCCGCTGCGCGCGAGATCGGCATCGGTATCGAGGCTATCAAGAAGGGCCTCTCCAAACTGCGTGTACCGGGCCGTATGGAGGTCGTGGAGTCGAAGGACGGCCGCGTGATCTGCGTCGTTGACTATGCGCACAACCAGCTTTCGTTCCGTTCGCTTTTCTCGTCGGTCAAGCGCGCGTTTCCCGCTAGTCCAGTCATTGCAGTGTTTGGCGCTGCCGGCGGCAAGGCGCAGGAGCGCCGCGAGCAGCTTCCGCGCGAGGCCGCACCATATTCCGACCTGATGATCTTTGCCAACGAGGACCCGGCTCACGAGGACCCGATGAAGGTCTGTCGCGAGCTTGCCGAGCATGTTCCCGACGATACGCCGAACAAGATCATCCTCGACCGCGAAGCCGCTGTGCATGCGGCGTTCAAGGCGGCGCGCGAGGAGTACGTCAACCCCGATGCTCCCACTATTGTCTTGCTGCTGGCAAAGGGTGACGAGGAGCTCATGCACGTGGGCGACGAGTTCGTGCCCATCGAGAGCGACCTTTCGCTGGCCAATCGCCTGATCGATGTTACCCAGTTTGACTAATGAACCATGATGGCGGCGGCGCCCTGAGTGCGCTGTCGCCATAAGCGTGTTCCCTCAATCAAAACATGCCGTCCAAGTCCAAACCCTTCTACGTAAACGGAGTAACCATGTCCCACAACACCCTGCCGACCGTTGCCGAGCTTTCGGGCGAGATGCGCGAGCGCTTGGCCAAGGTCAAGTACGTCTTTACCGACCTGGATGCCACGATGCTCGCGCCCGGCTCGTGCGTGCTGCGCGACAACGACGGTAACCCCTCGACCAAACTCGTCGAGGCCGTCGTGGCACTTGCCCGCGCTGGTATTCAGGTGGTTCCCACCTCGGGCCGCAACCGTACCATGATCCACGAGGATGCGCGCGTGCTCGGCCTCAACTCCTACATCGGTGAGATGGGCGGCCTGGTCATGTACGACCTCAAAGCCAACGATTGGGAGTATCTGACTGGCGACATGCCTTACGACCCCGCCTGCGGCCTTACTCCGCACCAGGTGATCGAGCAGACCGGCGTGTGCGAGAAGATTCTTGCCCGCTGGCCGCACAAGATCGAGTACCACAACGACATGTCGACCGGCTACAAGTACCGTGAGGTCACCGTCGGCATGCGCGGCGATGTGCCCGACGATGAGGTCCAGGCCATCCTCGACGAGGCCGGCTGCGGTCTGGTCTGGGCTTGCAACGGCCATCTGACTCACCTGTCCAAGCCGACGACGCTTGAGCTTAATCGCGTCGAGGACGGCCGCGCATTCAACATCAACCCCGCGGGGCTCAACAAGGGCGTTGCCATTGCGCGCTTCTGCGAGCACCTGGGGATCGAGCGCGAGGAGACGCTTGCGCTCGGCGACTCCGAGTCCGACTTCTACATGGCCGATCACGTGGGCACGTTCTGCCTGGTCGAGAATGGCCTGACGAGCGCCGGCGCGCCCGAGTTCCTGGACGCTTGCGATAACGCCTACGTCACACGCGGCAAGATTGTCGACGGCTGGGTGGCAACGGCCGAGCTGCTGGTCGCGGCTCGTTCGTAGCGCGGCGTCGCCGCACTTGGATATGTCTTTTCGAGAGAGACTGGTGAGGTAATGTCCGATATCGAGAATCCGGCAGGCGACACGCGCCCGATCGGTGTGTTCGATTCTGGCCTGGGCGGTCTGACGGTTGCGCGCGCCATCGCGACGGCGCTGCCGCACGAGTCCGTCTACTACTTCGGCGACACCAAACGCTGCCCCTACGGCACGCGCACCGAGGATGAGGTGCGCTCGTTTGCGTTGCAGGCGGGCCGTTGGCTGTCGAAGCACGACGTCAAGATTATGGTCATCGCCTGCAACACGGCGACAGCTGCGGCCTTACGTCTGGCCCAGCAGGTGCTTGACGTTCCCGTGATCGGCGTGATCGCGCCGGGTGCCCGTGCGGCAATCAACAGCACCCGTTCGCGTCGCGTGGGCGTGCTCGCCACCAACCTCACCATTCGCTCGGGCGCTTACACGCGCGCCATTCAGGATCTAGATGCCGGCGTCGACGTATACGGCTGCCCCGCCTCGAGCTTTGTCGAGGTTGTCGAACACGAGCTCGCCTCGGGTGCGCATCTGCAAGAGCAGTGGCTTGAGAACGAGGACATCTTCGATACGCCTGCCGTGCGTGCGCTGGTGGGTGCCACGGTTGAGCCACTGCGCGACCACGGTATCGATACCGTGGTGCTCGGCTGTACGCATTTTCCGCTGTTGGTGGGACCTATCCGCCATGCGCTGGGGCCTGGGGTGCGCGTCGTGAGTTCCGCCGAGGAGACCACGCGCGAGCTGACCGATATCCTCACGCGCCGCGAGCAGCTGGCGGGCGTCGCCGCCGAGCCGCAGCATCGTTTTGCCACGACGGCCGATAACATTGCCGAGTTTGCGGTGGCGGGCAGCTTTATCTTTGGTCAGCCGCTCAAGAGCATCGAACATATCGATATCGATGAGCTGAAATAGATGTAAGGCAGCCGCCAAAGCCTTCGCCACATCTTTTGCCGAAAGGATCTTTCTATGGAGTACATGCAGGTCAACCGCGCCAACGGCCGCGCCGCCAACGAGTTGCGTCCCGTTAAGCTCACCCGTGGCGTCATGAAGCACGCCCACGGCTCGTGTTTGGCCGAGTTTGGCGACACGCGCGTACTGTGCGCCGCCACCATCGAGGAGGGCGTCCCGGGTTGGCGCAAGGGCGCCAAGGCCGGCTGGGTAACGGCGGAATATGCGATGCTGCCGGCCTCGACCGGTAAACGCTGCAAACGCGAGCATGCCAACCGCAAGGGCCGCTCCATGGAGATCGAGAGGCTTATCGGCCGCAGTCTGCGTACCGTCGTCAACATGAAGGCGCTCGGCGAGTATACCATTACCGTCGACTGCGATGTGATTCAGGCCGATGGCGGCACGCGTACGGCGAGCATTACCGGCGCCTGGGTGGCGTTGCACGACGCCCTTGCCATGTGGGTCGAGGCGGGCAAACTCGAGCGCATCCCGCTTACCGGCCAGGTGGCTGCCATCTCCATGGGCGTTGTCGACGGCAATACGCTGCTCGACTTGGATTATTCCGAGGACAGCCACGCCGAGGTCGACATGAACCTCGTCGCCACCGATTCCGGCGAGATGATCGAACTTCAGGGTACCGGTGAGCAGGTGCCCTTCGACCGTAAGCGTCTCAACGCCCTACTCGACCTGGGCGACAAGGGCGTTGCCGAGCTCATCGAGCTTCAGCGCCAGGCCCTCGCCTAACCTGCCAAAAGGGGACAGGGTTATTTTGGCAGGTTTTATCTGGGAAAACGTCGAAGTATAAGACTGCCGTTGATTGAGAGGGGAGAGGCGGAGGCCCTCGTCGCCCTCGGCGCGGCATTGCTATAGAGACAAGGAGACCACTCATGGCACTTGAGAAGATCGACATCGACACCCTCGACCCGGCGGCGACCATCGTCGTGGCAACGGGCAACGCCCATAAGCTCACCGAGATCGAGGCCATTTTGGGCAAGGTTATGCCCGAGGTTCGCTTTGTGGCGCTCGGCCAGCTGGGCGATTTTGAGGACCCCGAGGAAAACGGCACGACGTTTTTGGAGAACGCCATCATCAAGGCGCAGGCTGCCGTCGAGGAGACGGGGCTCATGGCCATTGCCGACGATTCGGGCCTGGTCGTCGACGCGCTGGACGGTGAGCCCGGTGTGTATAGCGCGCGCTACGCGGGCGTTCACGGCGACGATGCCGCCAACAATGCCAAGCTGCTCGTGAATCTGGAAGGCGTGGCAGACGAGGACCGCACCGCGCGCTTTATGAGCGTCGTTGCGCTCATCGATACGGACGGCCTGGTCACCTATGGCGAGGGCGCCTGTGAGGGCGTTATCGCGCACGAGGGCCGCGGCGATCACGGCTTTGGCTACGACCCGCTGTTCCTGCCGGTCGATACGCCGGGCAAGACTATGGCCGAGCTCACGGCGGACGAGAAGAACGCCATCAGCCATCGATTCCATGCGCTCGAGCACCTATCCGCCAAACTGACGGGCGAGGAGTAGGCCGTGCGTGCGGTGGTTCAGCGCGTGCTCAACGCCGGCGTGACGGTCGACGGCGAGTACGTGGGCAAAATTGGGCGCGGCTATCTGGTGCTGTTGGGCGTGGGCCACGGCGACACGCGCGCCGAGGCTGATAAGCTGTGGGGCAAGCTCCGGGGCTTGCGCATTAACGAGGACGAGAACGGTAAGACCAACCTGGCACTTGCCGATGTCGACGGCGAGGTGCTCGTAGTGTCGCAGTTCACGCTGTTCGCCGATTGCCGTCACGGCCGCCGCCCATCGTTTACCGATGCCGGCGCCCCCGATGTTGCCAACGAGCTCTACGAGTACTTCTTGACGCTCGTTCGCAAAGATGTCGAACACGTGGCGCACGGCATCTTTGGCGCCGATATGAAAGTCGACTTGGTCAACGACGGTCCGTTCACCATCGTCTTGGACACGGACAACCTTTAGGTTACGCGGTTTTACCAAACCGCGTAACAACTGGTCATGCGAGGTTGTCGTCTGGTACGTATTTGGGATGGGGCTTTTTTAGCTACTTGCGTATGGCGGCAGCAGGGTGCTATAGTATTAGAGTTTTGTCTATCTTAGGGGTATTATCCCCTTTTTGAATTGCACCTTCTGGAGGCCCTGTTCATGGAAGAGATGGAAGTCAATCACGTCGACGACATCCACGAGAAGCTGACCGATATGGTGGGCGATCGCGTCAAGGTGAAGGCCAACATGGGCCGCACCCGCGTCGTCGAGCGCATGGGCACCATCAAGAGCGTCCACCCCGCCGTCTTTATCGTCGAGGTTGACGAGCGTCGCGGCCGCAAGTCGCGTCAGTCCTACCAGTATATCGATGTCCTCACCGGTCAGGTCGAGCTGTTCGACCCCGAGAGCGGCGAGCATATCTTTACCCCGCTCGGCAATCAGCTCGAGGAGCACTAGCGGTGACCGATCGGTCCCTGACTCTTTCCGCGCCGGCAAAGATTAACCTCTACTTGGGGGTTCATACCGAGCGCGATGACCGCGGCTACCACAGGGTCGATTCCCTGATGGCAGCTGTCGGTCTTTCCGATACCGTGACGGTTACGCCGGCACAGGCGCTGACCGTCCAGACGGTTCCGGCATCAGATTTTCCCATGCAAAAGAATACGGCGTATCGGGCTGCGGTTGCTATGGCCGAGCATTATGGTCGCGAGGCAAACATCTGCGTGACGATTGAGAAGCGCATTCCATTGTGCGCCGGCTTGGGCGGTCCCTCGACGGATGCGGCCGCGGTCATTGTCGCCTTGGCGGAGCTCTGGGGAATTGATCGCACCGACCCCGCGCTCGACGACATTGCGCGGGGTATTGGTGCTGACGTCCCGTTCTTTTTGCACGCGAGCCTTGCGTTCTACGTAGGTGGGGGAGACGTGCTGGCAACTGAGTATCCCGCGCTGCCCGCAACGCCCGTCGTGTTGGTCAAGCCGCGCGAGGCAAGCGTTTCGACAATTGAAGCCTATCGACGTTTTGACGAGGCTCCGGTGCCTGCAGACAAGCCCGGCGCGATAGCTTCTGCCTTGCATGCTGGTGATGCCGAGACGGCATATGCGCTCATCCATAACAACCTGGGTGTCATTTCCGCACAGATGGAGCCGCAGATTCAAACGGTTCTCGATTGGCTGCGTAAACAGGACGGCACGGTTGCTGTAGATGTGTGTGGATCGGGCGCCTGCTCGTTTGCCATTTGCGACACCGCCGCCACGGCCGAGAGGCTTGCCGACGCTGCCCTGCAAAACGGCTGGTGGTCCTGCGCGACGGAGCTCATTCCCAACACGGTTCGCATCGAAGTGCCAAAGAAGTAAAAATTTCTCTAGCACGCGACGGAAATCTTTGTTACTATAGTCGAGCTAACGGGTTGTGGCTCAGTTTGGTAGAGCACTGCGTTCGGGACGCAGGGGTCGCTGGTTCAAATCCAGTCAACCCGACCAGAGCATGAGGAGGGACCGCTTCTTGCGGTCCCTTTTTTTAGCTATTGTTGTGATACCGCGATACCCGCGGTATACTCATTCGAGCTTGTCTCGCTGTATTGTGGAGGTCTACATGTTTGGACTGAGGGCTCCTGAGCTCATCATTATTCTCGTCGTTGTCCTGATTATCTTCGGGCCCAAGAACCTGCCGAAGCTCGGCAAGTCCCTCGGCTCTACCGTCAAGAATATCCGCGAGGGTATGGAGGGCGACGATAAGGCCGAGACCAAGCAGGCCGAGGAGGTCGTGGTCGAGCAGTCCGAGGAGGACAAGGAGATCGCTGAGCTCGAGGCCAAGCTCGCTGCTGCCAAGAAGAAGCAGGCAGAGGACAGCGACGCGGACGCAGAGTAGTCCCATCCCTTTGGGGTGAGCACCTGACCGGCTTGCCCGCAGGCTAGCCGGTCTTTTTCGTTTTGTTGACAGTTGATTGTTTGATCAGAGTTGGGGAGATATCCGTATGGACGCAAGCCAGATCGTACTGACCGCTGAGGGCCGCCAGAAGCTCGTCGAGGAGCTCGCTTGGCGTGAGGGCGATTACGCCAAGGAGATCGTCGAGGACATCAAGGAAGCCCGCGCGTTCGGCGACCTTTCGGAGAACTCCGAGTACGACGCCGCTAAGGACAAGCAGGCCCAGAACGCCGCTCGTATTGCCGAGATCCAGGCCATCCTTGCCAACGCTCAGGTTGCTGCCACCACAGGTGATCTGACCGTCTCCATCGGTTCCACCGTTTCTCTGATTGATCCCAACGGTGAGGTCATGGAAGTCACGCTCGTCGGTACCACCGAGACCAACTCGCTCGAGCACAAGATTTCCAACGAGTCTCCGGTCGGCCACGCCATCATCGGTCACGGCGAGGGCGACTCCGTCGAGGTCGTTACGCCTTCCGGCAAGACCCGCGTCTACACCATCGCCAAGATTGCACGCTAGACCACGGTCCCGCGTAAAGGTATGTTTTCGCTCCCTGGGACCGAATCCTGGGGAGCGTTTTAGTTTGAGGAGTTAACTTATGGCAGAGAACCAGAACGCCGCAGATCAGGCATCGACGCTCAACGACGAGCGCGCCACCCGCCTGGCCAAGCGCGCCGCCCTGTTCGAGGCGGGCCAGAACCCCTATCCCGAGCACTCTGAGCTTGAGGACTACGTTGCCGATATCGAGGCTAAGTATGCCGAGCTTGCCGATGGCGAGGACACCGAGGACGTCGTGAAGATCGCCGGCCGTGTGGTCGCCAAGCGCGGTCAGGGCAAGATTATGTTCATCGTCGTGCGCGATGCGACTGCCGAGATTCAGCTGTTCTGCCGCATCAATGACATGGACGAGACCGCTTGGAACACGCTCAAGGCCCTCGACCTTGGCGATATCCTGGGCGTGACCGGCGTGGTCGTGCGCACCCAGCGCGGCCAGCTTTCCGTTGCCCCTAAGAGTGCGACCCTGCTTGCCAAGGCCGTTCGTCCGCTGCCCGAGAAGTTCCACGGCCTCTCCGACAAGGAGACCCGCTATCGCCAGCGCTATGTCGACCTGATCGCCAACGACGACGTTCGCGAGACCTTCCGTAAGCGTTCGCAGATTCTCTCCACCTTCCGTCGTTTTATGGAGTCCGACGGCTACATGGAGGTCGAGACCCCCATCCTGCAGACCATCCAGGGCGGCGCTACTGCCAAGCCGTTCATCACGCACTTCAACGCGCTCGATCAGGAGTGCTACCTGCGCATTGCTACCGAGCTGCACCTCAAGCGCTGCATCGTCGGCGGTTTTGAGCGCGTGTTCGAGATCGGCCGTATCTTCCGTAACGAGGGCATGGACCTTACCCACAATCCCGAGTTCACCACGATGGAGGCCTACCGTGCCTTCTCCGACCTCGAGGGTATGAAGGCGCTCGCCCAGGGTGTCATTAAGGCGGCTAACAAGGCCATCGGCAACCCCGAGGTCATCGAGTACCAGGGCCAGACCATCGACCTTTCTGGTGAGTGGGCCAGCCGTCCCATGACCGACATCGTCTCCGACGTGCTCGGCAAGCAGGTCACCATCGACACGCCGGTCGAGGAGCTTGCTGCCGCCGCGCGCGAGAAGGGCCTGGAGATTAAGCCCGAGTGGACTGCTGGTAAGATCATCGCCGAGATTTACGATGAGCTGGGCGAGGACACCATCGTCAACCCGACCTTCGTGTGCGATTATCCCATCGAGGTCAGCCCGCTCGCCAAGCGTTTTGAGGACGACCCGCGCCTGACGCACCGCTTTGAGCTGGTTATCGCCGGCCACGAGTACGCCAACGCGTTCTCCGAGCTCAACGACCCGGTCGACCAGGCCGAGCGCTTTGCCGCTCAGATGGCCGAGAAGGCTGGCGGCGACGACGAGGCCATGGAGTACGACGAGGATTACGTGCGCGCCCTCGAGTACGGTATGCCTCCCGCGGGCGGCATCGGCATCGGTATCGACCGCGTGGTCATGCTGCTCACCAACCAGGCTTCTATCCGCGACGTACTGCTGTTCCCGCACATGAAGCCCGAGAAGGGTTTCCAGTCCGGTGCCGCTGCCGCCAAGGCTGCAGAGGCCGGCAACGCCGCGAGCCCGTTCGTTAAGTCGCTTAAGCCCACGCTCGATTACTCTAAGATTGCCGTTGAGCCGCTGTTCGAGGAGTTCGTCGACTTTGATACCTTCTCCAAGAGCGATTTCCGCGCTGTGAAGGTCAAGGCATGCGAGGCCGTCAAGAAGTCCAAGAAGCTGCTGAACTTTACGCTCGACGACGGTACCGGTACCGACCGCACCATCCTCTCCGGCATCCATGCCTACTATGAGCCCGAGGACCTGGTCGGCAAGACCCTGCTCGCCATCACCAATCTGCCTCCGCGTAAGATGATGGGCATCCCCAGCTGTGGCATGCTCATCAGTGCCATCCACGAGGAGGAGGGCGAGGAGCGTCTCAATCTGATCCAGCTCGACGCTTCCATCCCCGCCGGCGCAAAGATGTACTAACTAGTTACGCGGTTCTACGAACCGCGTAACGGCTCGACGCTGCGCGGGCCGCATTTGGACAATCTGACGTTCAACTTCAAGGGCGCGACCTAGGTGGTTACGCGGGTTTACCAACCCGCGTAACCAGTTGACGCTGCGCGCCGCCCAGGGCGACAATTTGTCATTCAAAAGGTAAGGCATGACCAGAAGGTCTATGCCTTGCCTTTTTCATGCCAACTTGTTCGCCCTGGACGTCGCTTGCTGTCCGTCCTCTACCTGCGGCGTTGACTTGGTTGACACTTAGAACATCGATGTAGTCATTGGGGACGTTCTTAAACGACTGCCCAACGGCTGTTGAGCACATGGCTCGCATGACAGCCGTCTCTTTTATGTTTCCTTTAGCCGTTGCTGCCTAGGATGGGGGTTAGTCGGTAGGAAGGGAGCGTCTATATGGACGACGCGAGCGAGCGTGCAATCGAAGAGGACATGCTCGATCAGTTCAATTACTTTGACGATGAGGATGAGGAGCTAATCGATCGTCGCGAGCCGGCATCGCTTGACTCATTTGATCTGGTCGATGAAGAGACTGATGAGGTTGAGGACGAATCAACGGAGCCCCCACAGTCTTCGCGCCTTGACTCGCTGCTTTCGAGAGCCCCCATGCACCACGGTGTTCGTGCCGGCGCACTCCATATGAAAACAGACTGGCACCAGATCGTGACGGCAGGCGATGAGCTTGCCGTCGATGCGCCGCTCACCGATAAGTCATCCATCATCTGCCGCACCGGTATGCTTATGCTCGCGAGCGGAACGGGTGCCTGGCGTGTACGCGATACCATGAATCGCGTTGCCGCCGTACTCGGTGTCACCGTCCACGTTGACTTAAGTCTTCTGTCGTTTGAGTGCACCTGCATCGAAGATGGCCACTGCTTTAACGAGGTTGTCAGCCTGCCCACAACGGGAGTCAATACCCATCGCATTTGGATGATGGAGAGCTTCCTAAAGGAAATCGAGACGTATGGGCGCCGGTTTACCGTGCACGAATACCACGAGATGCTCAAGACCGTTGAGAGTTCAAAACCCGATTACTCTCCCTGGCAACAGGGCCTTGCGGCAGCTTGTGCTTGCGGCGCCTTCGTCTTTTTGCTCGGCGGCGGCCCTATCGAGATGGCCTGCACATTCGTAGGCGCTGGTGTTGGCAACTTTGCTCGCTCTCATATTCTCAAGCAGGGTCTTGGCCAGTTTAGCGCGCTGACGATTGGCGTTGCGCTCGCTTGCGTTTCGTATCTGCTGGCATTGCTCGGCCTTGGCCAGGTCGTACCGGGGGCAATGTCGCACCAAGAAGGCTATATCGGCGCCATGCTCTTTGTGATTCCCGGCTTTCCCCTCATTACGGCAGGCCTCGACATCGCTAAGCTCGATATGCGAAGCGGCATTGAGCGTCTTTCGTATGCCGTGTCGATTATTGTGATGGCGACCCTTGTGGGCTGGATGGTTGCCGAGTGTGTGGGGCTGGCACCGGATGATTTTGCTCCGCTCGGCCTTTCGCCGCTTGCCCTTACGCTCCTGCGCGTGGTGATGAGCTTCGTTGGCGTATTCGGCTTCTCGGTGATGTTCAACAGCCCGGTAAAGATGGCCGCGGCAGCTGGGCTGATCGGCGCCGTGTCCAATACCTTGCGCCTTACGCTCGTCGATGCGCCGGCGCTGTTTCCCTTCCTGGGCCTGAGCGTAGGTATGCCTCCCGAGGCGGCAGCGTTTATTGGCGCGCTGGTATCGGGGCTGCTCGCGAGCTTAGCCGAAATCAAGCTCACCTACCCACGTATCGCCCTCACGGTGCCATCGATTGTCATTATGGTGCCGGGCTTGTATCTGTATCGCTCGATGTATTACATGTGCACATTCGACACGGTCAATATGCTCGGCTGGTTTGTGCGTGCAGTGCTCATCGTGGCGTTTTTGCCCGTTGGCCTGGGTGTGGCGCGTACGCTCACCGACCCTCGCTGGCGCCACACCAGCTAATTGGTGCAAATGAAACTGATCCGCAAAACATGAACGTGGAAAATCTCCCGTTTTTGGCTTGTTTACGGGCTCAAAACGGGAGATTATCCACGCTCGTGGAATGGGTGTCCGAAAATCCACGCTCGTTGGGCCGATGCAGACGCACCTGGCAATTCCTTTTTTGTAGACGTTGTCGTATGGCTGCATGCGGAAAAGGCCCCAGCGGTTAACATATACTCCATATGGGTAAAGAGACCAAAGCGCCGCCACGAGTGGCGCTTTGCGTTTGAAAAAAACTAGCTCGTCTAAGAGGAACTAGCATGTTAGACCGTTTTACCGATCGCGCGCGCAAGGTCATGTCCATGGCCAAGCAGGAGGCGCTCGATCTTCATTCAAATAAGGTGGGTACCGAGCATCTGTTGCTCGCGCTCGCCAAGGAGGACGAGGGCATTGCCGCTGAGGCGCTGCGCTCGCTCGATATCTCCTACGACGACATCATGGATACCCTCAAAGAGGTCCAGACCACGGTTCCCGAGCCCAGCGAGGAGACCGAGGCTGCCAAGCTTGCCTTTACGCCGCTCGTCATTAGCGTGATGGAGCGCTCCTTCCGCGTGGCGCGTGAGAACAACCAGACCTACGTGTCGACCGAGCACTTGCTGATCGGCATCGTCGAAGAGGGCAACGGCATGGCCATGGACATCCTCATGCGCCTGGGTGTGTCGTCCGCCTCCATCAAAAAGGCTATCGAGAAACTCACCGCCAAGGATCAGGACAAGAAGCGTCCGCTCGCCGGAGCCGGCGCCGGTCGCCCCGGTGCGGGCTTGCCGTTCTTTAGCGGCTCGGATGCCTCTCAGCAAAGGGGGGGCGGCACCGACACGCTCAAGCAGTTCGCCACCAACCTCACGCAGAAGGCGCGCGACGGCGAGCTCGATCCCGTGATTGGCCGCGAAAAGGAAGTCCAGCGCATGATGGAGATCCTTTCGCGCCGCACCAAGAACAATCCGCTTATCCTGGGCGATCCCGGCGTGGGCAAGACGGCTATCGTCGAGGGCCTGGCGCAGCAGATTGCTGCTGGCAATGTGCCCGAGAATCTTATGAACCAGAATATCTGGACGCTCGATCTGCCGGGTCTTGTCGCGGGTGCCAAGTATCGCGGTGAGTTTGAGGAGCGCCTCAAGAACGTGATCCAGGAGGCGACCGAAGCCGACGACGTCATCTTGTTTATCGACGAGATGCACACCATCATCGGTGCCGGTTCTGCCGAGGGTTCTATCGATGCGAGCTCTATGCTCAAGCCCGTGCTCGCGCGCGGTGCTTTCCAGATCATTGGTGCCACCACGGCCGAGGAGTTCCGTAAGTACCTCACTAAAGATCCGGCCTTTGAGCGCCGCTTCCAGACCATCGATGTCGAGGAGCCGAGCGTCGAGGACACGGTCAAGATCCTGACCGCGCTCAAGCCGCGCTACGAGGAGCACCACCATGTGCGCTATACGCAGGGTGCTATCGAGGCCGCCGCGAACCTTTCCAACCGCTACAT
>CABUVF010000016.1 GCA_902494945.1 uncultured Collinsella sp. | reverse complement strand
GGCATCATCACCGCTGGCGCCGGTACGCTCGTCGGCCTGGGCGACATCGCCTCCCCCACCTTTATCGTCGGCATCATCTCCATCGTCGTGACGGTTGCCCTGGCTTCCCGCAACGTGCCGGGCTCGCTGCTCATCGGCATCATCGTCGCCGTTATCGCCGGAATCCCGCTGGGCGTCACCCATGCGCCCGAGGGCCTCATCGCACCGCTCGACTTCTCGACCTTCGGCGCCCCGTTTGCCAGCACTGCCGACGGCAACCTTGCCATCGTGAAGGTCCTGACCGACCCGATGCTGCTCGTCGTTGCCTTCTCGCTGCTCATGAGCGACTTCTTCGACACCATGGGCACCGCGATGGCCGTCGCCAAGCAGGGCGAGTTCTTGACCGAGGACGGCAATGTCGAGGACATCCGTCCCATCCTGGTCGTCGACTCCGTGGCCGCTGCTGCCGGTGGCTTTATGGGCGTCTCCTCCATCACTACCTTCGTCGAGTCCACCTCTGGCGCTGCCGACGGTGGTCGCACGGGCCTCACCTCCGTCACCACCGGCGTGCTGTTCATTCTCGCCGCGTTCTTCTCCCCCATCGTCACCATCGTTTCCAGTGCCGCCACCTGCGGTGCTCTGGTCTACGTCGGCTACCTCATGATGAGCGAGGCCTCCGAGATCGACTGGTCCGACGTGTCTCAGGGTTTCCCGGCGTTCATGATTGTCGCCGGCGTGCCCTTCACCTACTCCATCTCCGCCGGCATTGGCCTGGGCTTTATCGCCTACGTGATCGTCGCGCTCTTTAAGGGCGAGGCCTCCAAGATCAAGCCGCTCATGTGGATCGCAGCCCTCGCCTTCCTCGTCTACTTCTTTGTAGCGTAGCGGCAACGCTGCCAAAGCAGAACACCAAAGCGCGGAGTCGCATCGAGCGGCTCCGCGCTTTTCTTTTAAAGCCAGGCAACGCACGGACGCGCGATGTATTGCTTCCCGAGTTTTGGACATTTTGCCCTCCAAACGGCACTACCGCCGGCTACATCCTGCAGATATGCTGGGCGTAATCGCATAGGCTCTATGAGGATGGGAGTAGCCATGGCCGCCTTGTTCACGACCCCCAAGCGCAATGACAAAACCTCTGGAGCCCATTTTGTCGAGCCCGACGTTCGCCGTCGCATAGGACTCGCGCACAGCAGCTGGCGCCGCGTGACGCGCCGCATCGTCGTGGGTGCCGTGTGCGCGCTCACGGTGAGCTCGCTGCTCATGCCGAGCGTCTCGCTCGCGGCGGAGTGGGTGGACGTCGATGGCGTCCGCCACGAAGCGGCCGCGGGGCCCGCGGGAGACGCCGCCGGCACCTGGTCATGGGACGGCGCCGATGATATGAAGCTCAACGGCTACAACGGCGGTGCGATCGAGGCAGCGGGCAAGCTCAACGTGAGCTACGAGGGCAACAACACCGTCACTAACGACGACGGCCGCGGCATCAAGGTTAAGGATGGCGCGAACGAGAACGCCGAGCTTAATATTCAGGGCGACGCGTCCAGCACGCTCAACGTGGCATCTTCTCGTGACGCCATCACTTCCGTCGGCAACATCAACATCGACGGCGCTGGCACTGTCAACGCCACGAGCACCGAGCACGATGCCATCGATGCCGGGGGCGATGTCACCATCAAGGGCTCGGGAAACGTTAACGCCACGGGCGATTCGGATGGCATCAGGGCCGACGGCAACATCACGATCGACAACAGCGGAACCGTCACCGCCAAGGCCACCGAGGATCAGGGTATCGATGCTAACGAGAACCTCATCATAAAGGGCGGCGGCAAGGTAGAGGCAAGCTCTATCAAAGACAATGCGATTTGGGCCGACGGCAACATCGAGATCTCGGATGGCAGCCAGGTCAAGGCAAGTTCCGAGGAAGACGCCGCCATCGACGGTAAAAACAGCCTCACGGTCACGAACGCTTCCCTCAACGCAAGTGGCGTTGGGTATGGCATCTATGTCTACAAGGGCATCACGCTCGATGGCGCGACCGTGACGGCCCGCGCAAGCTCAGATGGCGGGGAAGTCAGCGCACTCTTCACCGATGAGGACGACATCGTCATCAAGAACGGCTCGACTGTGGATGCGCTCGCAGAAGGCAGGTTCTCGGTTGCAATCTCCACCAGTAATTTCTACTCCGGCGAAGCGGGTGGCCATATCTACATCAGCGACTCCGTTGTCAAGGCCATAGCCCGCTATGCCGAGACCGGCGGCGACGGCCCCGACCACTACAGTGCAGGCCAGGATGGCGAAACTAACCCTCAGCCCCGAGGCATGAACATCGGCATCTTTGCTCAGACCAAGGAGGGCATCACGCCCGCAACCATTTCGATTCTCCGCAGCAAGGTCACGGCCGAGGGAGACACGGCGGCAATCTTCGCCCTTGCCATGAGCGCGGATGGTAAGGCGATTGGCACCATCGAAATCGAAGGAGCCACCATCCAGACGCCTGAAGGCGGCAAGGTCATTGACTATCGCAACAAGGAAGAACTCAGCGACGGCATCGTCTACGAGGCGGGTCAAACCATCGGCACGGGCGACGCTGTGATCGACTCCCCCTATAACGAAGCTGTCGCCAAGAGCACGGTCATCGCGCCTCCCGAAGAGACCAAACCCGGGGAAAAGCCCGGCGAGACCAAGCCGGGTTCCAAGTCTAAGAGCGCGAAGACAACCAAGACCGTTGCAGTTGCAGCCACGGGAGCCAAGATCGCCGGCAAACTCGCAGCGACCGGCGACGCCTCGAGCGCAGCCATCGTGGCAGCCGCCCTTGCGGGAACAGCCGCCATCGCCGCGGGCGCCGTGGTGAGCCGCAAGCGCTCATAGACGCCCTTCATACACGAACCGACACTTTTAAAGCCGCCTAGTCCGCGCACCGTTTAGCAACGCCACCGCCGAGCCCCCCCCTCCGGCGGTGGCGTTTCCTGTTTGCACTCGTATGGTGCACACGCGAGCGGAGTCGCAACAGGCGGCTCCGCGCTTTGTGATTAATGCCCGACAACGCGTAGGTGCGCAGCTTATTCCTCTTCCGGATTTTGGACATTTTGCCCTCCAAACGGCACTACCGCCGGCAACATCCAGCAGATACGCTGAACCTAGCCGTATAGGCCCTTTGAGAACGGGAGCAACCATGGCAGCCTTGTTCACGACCCCCAAACGCAATGACACTACCGCCGGAACCCATGTTGCCGAACCCGACGTTCGCCGTCGCATAGGACTCGCGCACGGCAGCTGGCGCCGCGTGACGCGCCGCATCGTCGTAGGCGCCGTGTGCGCGCTCACGGCGAGCTCGCTGCTCATGCCGAGCGTCTCGCTCGCGGCGGAATGGGTCAAGGTCGGCGAAACCAAATACAACGCCGGCACTGCGGCGGGCGACGAGACCGGCACCTGGTCGTGGGACGGCGCCGACGACTTGAAGCTCAACAACTATAACGGCGGCGAGATCCAGGCCGCAGGCAAGCTCAACGTGAATTACTCGGGAAACAACATCGTCACTGCCGACTGGATCGAAGGCATCAAGGCTTCTCATGGCAAGAATGAGAACGCCGAGCTCAATATCCAAGGCGACGCGGGCAGCACGCTCAGCGTGACATCTACTGAGGACGCTATCCTCTCCACGGGTAATATCAACATCGACGGAGCCGGATCCGTCAACGCCACGAGCACTGGGCTTGATGCCATCAATGCCGGGGGTGATCTCGCTATCAAAGGTTCGGGCAACGTCAACGCCACGGGTGCATCGGATGGCATCAGGGCAAACGGCAATATCACGATTGACGACAACGGAGCCGTCGCCGCCAGGGCTACCAAGGACAAGGGTATTGGAACCGACAAGAACCTCACCATCAAGGGTGGCGGGACGGTCGAGGCAAGCTCCGAGAAAGACGCTGCCGTCGAGGCCAAGGGCAGCCTCGCAGCCACAAACGCCTCCCTCAACGTAAACGGTGTTGAATATGGCGTCTATGCCCACAAGGGCATCACGCTCGATCATGCAAACGTGACAGTCCGTGCAAGTAAAGGCAGATACGGTGGCGCCATTGCCCTCTTCACCTACCAAGACGATATCGTCGTCAAGAACGGCTCCACCGTGGACGCGCTTGCGGAAGGCGAGGTTTCGGCTGCATTCTCCACCAGAAACGATCGACCCAACGAGAAGGGTGGCCACATCTACATCAGCGACTCCGTTGTCAAGGCCATAGCCCGCTATGTCGAGAACGGCGACGGCCCCATCCCCTACAGCGAAAACCAAGATGGCGAGACGAGGCGCGAACCCCAAGGCGAGAACATCGGCATCATCGCCCAGACCAGCGAGGGCGTCACACCCGCAGTCATCTCGATCATCCGCAGCAAGGTAACGGCCGAAGGAGATACAGCGGCAATCTTTGCCCGCGCCATGAGCGCTGACGGCAAGACAATCGGCACCATCAAGATTGAGAACGCCGCCATCCAGACGCCCGAAGGCGGCAAGGTCGTTGACTATCGCAAGCTCCGTGACGGCATCTACGAGGCAGGCCAAGCCATCGGCACGGGCGACGCCACGGTCGACTCCCTCTATATCAAAGCAGTCGCCAAAAGCACGACCATCGCACCTCCCGAGGTAGCCAAGCCGGAAGACCCCAAGCCCGACGAGACCAAGCCCGCAGAAAGCAAGCCCGCGGAGTCCAAGCAGAACCCCAAGCCTGAGGGCTCAAAGCCGACCAAGGCCGTTGCGGCTTCAACCACGAAAGCCAAGACTACCGACGTGCTCGCGGCAACCGGCGACACCTCGGGTGCGGCCATCGTGGCAACCGTCCTTGCGGGAACAGCCGCTATCGCCGCAGGCACCATGGTGAGCCGCAAGCGCTCATAGACAGCTTTGACCTTTAACGCACGGGACGGCACCCACAGAAGTGCTAGCCTGCACACCGTTTAGCAACGCCACCGCCAAGCTCCCCTCCGGCGGTGGCGTTTTTCATTTGCGCCCGCACGGCGCACGCGAATGTTCTTGATGCTGTCCAACCGGCATACGCTGGCGTGCGACAATTGAGGCTGCCGATATCACAACACTGAGAGAAGCCCGTCATGGAAGCGCATCAAAAGCAGATAACCGTTTATTCGAATCATACGGAAAGCGCGCCTGTCATCTACCTTCCTGTGGTCGTGGGCGACGGCAGCGAGGTTTATGAGTGTTGCCGAGAGCTCGACTGTCCGCCATTCGCCCTTGTCACCATTGGCGGGCTCGATTGGAATCGCGAGCTGAGCCCCTGGGCATGCGACGGGACCGTACGCGATGCCGAGCCTTTCGGCGGACAAGCTGCCGATTTTCTTGATGAGCTGCTGAATCAGATAATCCCCCAGGTCGAGTCGTCGCTTCCTCAGCCGCCCACCTGGCGCGGCATTGCCGGCTACTCGCTCGCGGGCCTCTTCGCGCTCTGGTCCCTCTGGCAAACCGACGCCTTTAGCCGCGCCGCAAGCGCATCGGGGTCGTTGTGGTTTCCCGACTTTGTCGATCGCGCCAGCACGGCCCCTTTTGCCGGCAACCCGCAGGCCGTCTATCTGTCACTCGGCAAAAAGGAGACCAAGACACCCAACCGCATGATGCGGCATGTACTCGACGACACACGCGCGATGGAAGCGTTGCTCGTCGCGCGCGGCATTCCAACAACGCTGGAGCTCAACCCCGGCAATCACTTTGCCCAAACCGATCTGCGCATGGCACGTGGCATCCACTGGATATTGACGCATTAAAAATGACGCCCGCGCGTACGCATGGGCGCCATTTTTTGATTCAGCTGGACGCAGTTGTTACTCAGCAGCCTCCTCAAGCTCGGAGACATCAAACTCAAAGTCGTTACCCGGTAGGATGGCATTGAGCACAATGCCCACCAGCGAACCCACGGCAAGACCCGAAAGCGAAATGGTCACGCCGCCCAGCTCCAACACGATAGCACCGGCAGTGCTGTAAGCAATGCCGAGTGAAAGCACCAGCACCAGAGCGGCCACCAGCACGTTGCGGTTGTTCTGGAAATCGACCTGGTTCTCGATGAGGTTACGCACACCTACCGCACTGATCATGCCATAGAGCACGAGTGACACGCCGCCGATCACACACGCCGGCATGGCCGCAATGACAGCCGCGAACTTGGGGCAGAACGAGAGCACAATGGCGCAACACGCGGCAATGCGAATCACGCGCGGGTCAAACACACGCGTTAGGGCAAGCACACCGGTGTTCTCGCCATAGGTGGTGTTAGCCGGAGCGCCAAAGAGCGATGCGAGAATGGTCGCCAGGCCGTCGCCAAGCAGCGTGCGATGCAGGCCAGGATCGGCGATGTAGTTACGCTCGCAGGTGGAGCCGATAGCCGAGATATCACCGATATGCTCGATCATGGTCGCAAATGCCAGCGGCATAATGGTGATGATGGCCGTCGTGGCAAGACCGCTATCGAACTGCGGCCCAAAGAGTGCAAACACGGTGTTGTCCCACACGATGGGCAGACCGACCCACGGAGCGGCGGCAACGCCCGAGAAATCAACCTCGCCGAGCGCAGCCGCAACGGCATAGCTCACCACAACGCCCAGCAGAATCGGCACGATCTTGACCATGCCGCGACCCCAAATGTTGCAGATCACGATAACGGCAACGGCAATGACAGCCACAAGCCAGTTGGTCTGGCAGTTAGCAATAGCGGAACTTGCCAGGATCAAGCCGATGGAAATGACGATGGGGCCAGTCACCACCGGCGGAAAGAAACGCATGACACGCTTGGCGCCAAACGCGCGGAAGAGCGCCGCCAGCACCGGATAGAGCAGGCCGGCACAAGCTACGCCCAGGCAGGCGTAGGGCAAAAGCTCGGCCTCGCCGTTGGGCGCGATTGCGGCATAACCGGCAATAAAGGCAAACGACGAGCCCAAGAAGGCCGGCACCTTGCCGCGCGACAGGAAGTGGAAGAGCAGTGTGCCCAGGCCGGCAAACAAAAGCGTTGCCGAAACCGAGAGACCGGTGAGCACGGGCACCAGCACTGTGGCGCCAAACATGGCAAACAAGTGCTGCAGACCGAGTAGGAACATGCGCGGGCGGCCGAGCGATGACGCATCGTAGATGGCATCGGCGACAGTGGGCGTCGAGGATTGGGACATGGATGTCCTTTCGAATGGAAGGGCGATCGGGCATATCGGATAACCTGCCCGAACGATACGATCCGAACCATTGTACGTGATATATGCCGTCCCGCACGCACCGCCCCCGCAAACGGTACTGCTACTTCCAAACGCGTTCGGCGATGCGCCTGACCAGAGCGACCTTTGCCCACTGCTCGTCCTCGGTCAGCTTGTTGCCAATCTCGCAGCTGGCAAAGCCGCACTGGGGCGACAGATACAGGTTCTCGAGCGGAACATACTTTGCAGCCTCGTGAATACGCTCGACGATGGCATCCTCGTCCTCAAGCTCAGCGGCCTTGGTGGTCACTAGGCCCAACACGACCTTCTTGCCGGGGGCAACGTACTTGAGCGGCTCAAAGCCACCGGCACGCGGCGTATCGAACTCAAGGTAAAACGCATCGACGTTCTCGTGTGCGAACAGGTACGGCGCGATGGGGTCATAGCCGCCCTCGAAGGCATAGGTGGAGTGGTAGTTGCCGCGGCACACGTGCGTGTTAATGACGAGGTCGTCGGGCTTGTCCTCGATGGCGGCGTTGTTGAGCGCCACGCCCAGCTCGCTCACCCTTTGCAGGTCAACCGGGCTCATGCCAGTCTTGGACACAAAGTCGGTATCGCAGTAAATGCCCCAGGTGCAGTCATCAAACTGGATATTGCGACAACCGGCGGCGTACAGGTCTGCGATCACCGTGCGATAAGCGGCTGCAATTGCGTCGGCAAGTTCCTCATCGGTCTTATAGACGGCGCGCAGGCTCTCCTGCTGGCCATCGCAGCGGTCGAGCGTAACCTCCGAGAACGTCTGGATCGGCGCCGGAATGGTTTGCCGCGTGACCTGGCCCTCCCCCTCGAGCGCCTTGACAAATTTGAAGTGCTCGACGAACGGATGACTCTCGCCGCTAATGGGGCCAGTCACCACGGCGGTGTCGGCGGTGGTCTCCTCATCGTGGAACATATAGCCCGTACGCGAGGTGCGACGCTCGACGCCGTTCAGCCCCCACATAAAATCGAGGTGCCAGTAGCTGCGGCGAAACTCGCCATCGGTGATGACCTGCAGGCCGGCGGTCTTTTGCTTGTCCACTAGGTCGCGAATAGCCTCATCCTCGACGGCCTTAAGCCCCTCGGCATCGAGCGTACCCGCGGCGTAGGCGGCACGGGCGTCCTTCACGACCTGCGGACGAAGAAAACTGCCGACGATATCGGCGCGAAACGGCGCGTTCGGTTGAATTGAAGTGCTCATAGATATCTCCCTTTGCATTGGTTGCTTTACTAGGACAGAGTATGAGCGCTCATATGGCCATCGTAAAATATATGTTTATAACAGTTTGATATAGATGTTTCCTATATCAGCTAGGACTGCCATAAAGAGATTTGACCCGTGCAGAACGCAGCAGTCTAGATGTGCTGACGAATCGCTTCGATATAGGCCTGCCCGTAGCGCGTAAGTGTCGTGTTCTTGCGCGTGATGATGCCGATCTCCATGTACTCGTCTACATCGAGCGGAATGGAGATAATGCCGGGGCCGTTAAGTTCATGGCTGATCACGCCCGAACAAACCGTGTAGCCGTTAAGGCCCATAGCTAGGTTGAACAACGTCGCACGGTCGCGCACGCGGATATTCTTGCGACGCTCAAAGGTCGAGGTCAGCTCCTCGGAATAGTAAAACGAGTTATAGCTGCCCTGCTCATAGGACAGGAACGGGTAGTCCTCGAGATCTTCGAGCGTCACGCTGGCGTGGTCCGCCAGTGGATGGTCGGCGCATACAAAGACATGCGGCGTGGCGCAGAAGAGCCCCTCGAATACGAGTTCGTTGGCGGCGAGCATGCGCTCGATGACCTCGCGGTTATGCTCGGATAAGTACAGGATGCCGAGCTCGCTTTTCATATGCGCGACGTCCTCGATAATCTCGTGGGTCTGCTCCTCGCGCAGGGTAAAGTCGTAGCGCGCGGCATCGAACTCGCGGATCACATCGACAAATGCATTAACGGCAAAGGAATAATGCTGGCAGCTCACACTAAAGTGCGGCACCTGCTCGGATGCGCCCTTGTACTTGCCCTCGAGCAGGTCGGCCTGGTCGAGTACCTGGCGCGCATAGCCCAAGAAGGTCTCGCCTTCCTCGGACACAATGACGCCCTTGTTGGTGCGCTCAAAGATGTGTACACCCATCTCGTTTTCGAGATCGCGAATTGACGCGGTAATCGAAGGCTGCGACACAAAGAGTCGGCGCGAGGCCTCGGTGATGCTGCCGCATTCGGCAACTTTGACGACATATCTGAGCTGCTGGAGCTTCATGGCTTTCTCCCTAGACGTTCGTGACGTCGAAACCCGTCGCGTCCATCTGACGCATAAACGACGGCATCTCCCCCGTCGCGGCGCAGGCGGCAATCTGATGCAGAGCCCCGGCAACCGCATCATCTGCCGCAGCGCCGATATGCCAGCGCGCGGCAGCCGTGACGGCCTCGTTGGCATTGGCGACTGCAACGGAATTGGGAACGGCATCGATCATGGGCAAATCGTTATCGGAATCGCCGAATACGGCCACCTCGTCGGGCGTCAGGCCCAAAGCGCGCGCCAGCTCCAGCGCAGCACAGCCCTTGTCCCAGCCGGTCGGAAGAACGTCGAACAGGCGCACGCGGTTGTTGGGAAACACGAGCGAGAGCTCCGGCACCTCGGCGGCAACACGCTCGCGCAGCTCGGCGAGTTCCTCGCGCGAACGGGCACTCCAGATATTCGCCTTGTATACCGGGGCATCGTCAACGACAGGGCGACAGGGAGCCTCTTCGCCCTTGAGCCACGCGTTGCCGCCTGACTCCATGGCGCGACGCACACGCTCGGGATCGCTTGTCACGCAATAGGCGTCGTTGTCCCAAAAGTCATCACCCAGACGGTAGACCTTCAAATAGGTATCGTCGGTCTCTTGCTCCAGGTAGTCGGCCAGGTGCATAAGGGCATCGTTATCAGTTGCGCGCGAGGCAACCGCCTCGCCATCGACAAACATCACCTGGCCGTTGCAAAACGCACCGGTCGAGAAGCACTCGGAGCGATTGCGGAACATCCAGCTCATCGCGGACGGCTGGCGACCCGAAACCGGGCCAAAATGCAGGCCCGCCGCCTGCATGGCATGAATGCCCTCGATGGCGCAGTCGCTGGCGCCATCGTGTCCAGCAGGAATCAGCGTATCGTCCATATCGGTCAGCACAAGTTTGATCATAAGGTCCCCTCGGTCATTCTTTATCCCGTCTATTGTAACGACCTGCCAATAAGGGACAGGTTTATCTTGGCAGGTTTTATCTGGGAAAATGCAGCGCCCCTGTTGCCACCTGCCAAAATAAACCTGTCCCATATTGGCAGGTGCGCTAGTATAGGGAACAACAGATTCGATGCGGGAGTGCCGGCGGTGCAAACCACAAGGCTGAGAGGGCATAGGGCCCAATCCTTTGAACCTGTCAGTTAATGCTGGCGTAGGGAGCATGCCGCCTTTACAGGGGCGCTGTCTATGCACAGCGCCCCTTTTCTATGCCAAGGAGGCATGTGCAGTGATTGATTCGGAACAGCTTAAGCAACATATGGTCAAGGCCGTAGAGGAGATTCGAGCCACCAATCCGATGGCCGGCTCCATCACCAACACGGTGACGATCGACTTTGTCGCCAACGCGCAGCTCGCCGTGGGCGGTTCGGCCGCCATGGTCTATCTGCCCGACGAGGGCGAGGCGCTCGTTGCCGGCGGCGGCGCCATCTATCTCAACATGGGCACGCTCTTCCCCATCTACGAGCAGACGATTCCCCGCGCGGCCAAGGCGGCACACGACGCCGGCAAGCCCTGGGTGCTCGATCCGGTGGGTCTGGGCATCGGTAGCCTGCGCACCCAGCTGGTAAACGAGCTCAAGCAGTACAAGCCCGCCATCGTACGCGGCAACGCCTCCGAGATCATCGCACTCTCCGGCCTGTGGGGTCTTGAGGGCGAGTCGGCCGATCTGAGCCGCGTACGTGGTGTCGATACCACCGACACGGTCGACGCCGCCCGCGATGCCGCCGTGGCGCTCGCTCGCTACACCGGCGGCGCCGTTGTGGTCTCGGGCGAAGTCGACCTGATTACCGACGGCACGACCGTGGCCAAATCCCACGGCGGCAGCCCGCTCATGTCCAAGATCACCGGCTGCGGTTGCTCGCAGGGCGGCGTGCTGGCCGTGTACGCCTGTGCTACCGATCCGTTTACGGCAGCAGTCTGCGGCACCGCCGTCTACAACGTTGCCGGCACGCGTGCCGCCGCCGTCGCCGATGCCCCGGCAAGCTTTAAGGTCGCCTTTATCGACGAGCTCTACCGCGCAACCGCCCAGGATATTGCCGACAACCGACTCGAGCTCGAGGAAGCATAAGCCATGTCCGAACCCGCAACAAATGCCGGCATGAACACGCTCGTCGCCGTGGCCATCGCCCCATGCGGCACCGGCGACGAGCTGTCCGCCGAGGTCGCCGAGGTCGTGCGCGTCATTCGCGAGAGCGGCCTTCCCAACCGCACCACCTCGATGTTCACCGAGATCGAGGGCGACTGGGACGAGGTCATGCAGGTCGTGCGCGACGCGACCTTTGTGTTGGCGAGCAAGGGCATCCGCACCGAAGTCGTGCTCAAAGCCGATATTCGACCCGGATTTACCGACACCATGACCGGCAAACTCAAGCGCATGGAAGCACAGATCAAAAAGCAGGAGGAAGCACAATGAGCATCCGCGACAACCTTGATATCTCGGCCTATCTGGTGCTCGGCCCCGAAAACACCCTCGGACGCCCCGTGGGCGATGTGGTGGCCCAGGCGCTCGACGCCGGCTTTACCTGCATTCAGGTGCGCTCCAAGGTGGCAAGCGCCCGCGAGATCATTGCGCTGACCGGCGACGCCGCGCAGGCAATCGCACAGGCTGGCAAGACCGGTCAGGTCGCCTTGCTGATCGATGACCGCCTTGACTGCGTACTCGCCGCACGCGAGCAGGGCATTGCGGTCGACGGCGTGCACGTGGGCCAGAGCGATATTCCCGTCGAGGTCTGTCGCAAGCTGCTGGGCCCCGACGCCATTGTGGGCCTTTCGGCCCGTTGCGAGGAGATGCTCGAGTACGTCAAGACCGCCGACATGAGCCTGGTCGACTACCTGGGCATCGGCCCGCTCCACGAGACCGAAACCAAGCGCGACTGCGGACGTGCGGCCGACGGCTCCATCATCACCAAGAGCTTTGAGGACCTTGCCGCACTCCACGCGGCAAGCCCCGTGCCCATCGTGGTGGGCGGCGGCGTTAAGACGGCCGACTTGCCGCAGCTTAAGGCCACCGGCGTCGACGGCTTCTTTGTGGTAAGCGCCGTCTGCAGCGCCGACGATCCCTACGCCGCGGCCAAGGAGCTTGTCGACACCTGGCAGCAGGCATAAGCATAAGTCGAGCAGCCGATTTGCAGCTTCATATCTTCAGCAATGGAAAGCGCATCCCAGTTTGGACACCCATTCTGGGATGCGCTTTCCATATAGAGGCTTAACGGGAAACCGCATCCCAGTCTGAACGCATATTCCGGGACGAACTTTCCGAAACCCCACCGTTTGGGAAACTGTAGCCCGTTCTGAGCGCTCATTCTGGGACGCGCTTTCCGCCGAGTCCGCGGCAGCTTGTCCTACCCCGCCAGATACGTTTCCAGCGCGGACAAAGACGCCTCCGCATCGTGGCGGCCGATCTGATAGATACGCTCAAGCTCATCGGGCTCGCGGCACAGCGACGGCACCTTTACCGATTCGCTCGGCCGCACCACAAAGACCTCGCCGGCAGCCTCGCGACGTGCCAGGTCATCAAGCGTGGCATTGTAGGCCTCATGCCGATGCTCAAGCGCCGCAACAAACTCCGGGTAGTGACGGAACACGCGCCGCAGCATGGGCATCACGCTGTTGGGCTGCTTCACAAAGCCCGCCGGCTGCGTGAGTACCACAATATTGCGGTCATACCCCTGCGCAAACAGCCAAGCACTGGGAATGGAATCGGCCACGCCGCCATCCAGATATTTATGCCCCTCAATGGCGACAGGACGCGTTGCCACGGGAATAGCAGACGACGCCCGAATCCACTCGATATCGCGCTCGTCGCCATACGGCAGATCGTGATAGACGGCCTTGCCCGTCTCGATATCGGTACACACGCACGTGAACCGCATGGGGCAGGCACGATATGTCTCCAGGTCGATGGGATCGCGCTCGATGGGCACCTCGTGATAGGCAAAATCTGCATTGAACATATCGCCGGTTCGCAGCCAGCTTGCTACACCCGCATAGCGCTTATCGGCGCAATAGGCCTTGTTGTAGCGAATGGCACGACCAATCTGGCGCGATTTAAAGTTGTAGCCAAACGCCGCGCCCGCCGAGACACCCACCATATGGTCGCAGGTCAAGCCACGCTCCATCCATACGTCGAGCACGCCCGCCGTATACATACCGCGGTAGCCGCCTCCCTCGAGCGCAAGCCCCACCATGCGCGTCAGATTTGACTGTGCCATGCGACCATCTCCATCCCCGCAAATTTGAACGGAACAAGTATACCCGTCAACATATACCGCCCCAGTCGCATTTTCATCGAACATCGCATCGTCGCGCTACCGTTTGTCGAATAATAGCCGCCCACAGCATGTGCACCCCCATATAATTTGTGCTGTTGTTTACATTACTCAGTAATTATCAGCAGCGAACACGAGCCGACAAATTGACCCAGCGGCGCAACAAGGCGGGAGCATGGATACACGCAAAGCGTTGAGCAGCAACGCATGTGCACAACGAGCTCGCCCGACGCAATCCGCCCCGACCTCAGAAAGCCGCTTACAGTATGGATAACGCCAGCAATAATACCGAAACGCTCGAAAAGACCATCCGTGACCTTCTGGAGCGTCAGGACGATCTGATCAGGACCGCCTTTACCGACGAGCTCACCGGACTTGGCAACCGCGGCGGCTTTACCCGTTCCTTAGAGGAACTCTGGGAGCAGGAACTGCCCGTGACCATGGCGTTTATCGACATCGATAACCTTAAGCACTGCAACGACATCTTTGGACATGACGAGGGCAACCGCTATATCTTGCAGGTGAGCCTCTATCTCAAACTGTATATGAAGGTGGACGAGGCGGCATTTCGTCTGGGGGGCGACGAGTTCGCCATCCTATCTACGATTGCGACCGAGGACGACCTTGCCGAACGTCTGGAACACTGCCGAACGGTACTGCTCGAAAACAACGCTTCCAAGATGCCTCACTCGTTTAGCTACGGAGTGGCACACGCCGACCCCGCCCTGGGCGAAGCCCCCAATCGCTTGACGAACGATGCCGACCATCGCATGTACGACTACAAGCTACGTCATGCCGTGCACCTTGATCGACGCAATATCGCACAAGCCCACACCGACGACTTCGAAATAAGCGATCGCATTTTCGACGCCCTTTCGATGCTCAACGAAGGCCGATATTTCTTTATCGAGAACTTGGACAAACATCGAACCCTTTGGTCACAAGGCGCCTTGCGCGATCTTGGTCTTCCTTCGGAGCATATAGACAACTGCCACGATTACTGGAAAACGCGTGTCCATCCCGATGACCTTGAGGCCTATACCAACGACATCGACCAAATCTATGACGGCTCCAAACATCGCCACGTCATGCAGTACCGCGTGCGCAATGCCGCCGGCGACTACATCCTCGGCCGTGCTCGCGGGTTTCGTATCGACGGCGACGGAAATGTCCCCTCGCTCTATGTCGGCGAGCTCGTCAACCACTCGCTTGCCGAGACCGTCGACGCCGCCACGGGCCTCGGAATGCAGCGCACGCTGATCAACGCTATCGATGCCTGCCGTCGCGACCATTGCAAGACGGGGCTTATAGCAGTGCGCGTTCGCGGCACGGCAAAGCTCAACGAGCTCTACGGGGCCGAGGCCGTCGACAACATGCTCGCCGAATACGCAGGCCGCATGCTGTCGATTACTCGCGGCAGGAGTCGCGTCTTCCGCTCACGCAACGCCCAGTTCGTCGTGCTTAGCAACAATTTGGATCACGAAGCATTCGAGCAACTGATCCAACATCTCAAAGAGGCCGTTTTCGCTCCCGTTCGAATCGCGGACGACACCATTACCCCCGTCTGTCTTGTCGTTCCGGCCTTTTACGAGCACCTGACCAATCAAACGGCCGCCGTTTTAGGCGAACTCGACCGTCGCATTCGCACGGCCGGCGGGCTTGTTCCCAACGACAGCCTCCCCATACCCGAGGTGGAGCGCAAAAGCGCCATCGCCGAACGCATCGATTCGCTCACGGGTCTCTATCGACCCAGCGAGTTTATGCGCCGCGCCAACGAATTTCTCGAGACAAGGCGCAACGGCGCCTGGTGTATCGCCACCGTCGATATGGGACACATGCGACTGTTCAACGAATGGCACGGACAGGCCGAGGGCGACCGCATGCTCGCCGATGTGGGCACGGTCCTCAAGGACATCGAGAATGCCAACATGGGCGTCGCAGGGTACTGGGGCCAAGACGACTTTTGCATACTCATCCCCTTTGAACACGACACCGTCCATCAGATCTATAGCCGCGTTCGCCAGGCCGTGGCCAAGTATGATGACGGCGTGGGATTCTGGCCGTCCATGGGCGTCTACCCCATCGACTCCAACGAGAAAATCACCATCGATGCGCAGGCCAAGGCCATGTTTACCAATCGGCGCGCAAAAAACGACTTTAAGGAGCGCATTGCCATTTTCCGCCCCGAGGAGTACGAGCGCGAAATCGCGTTCCACCGCACGCTGACCGAATTCCAGTACGCGCTCTCCAACGGCCGTATTACCTACTACCTGCAGCCCCAGGTCGACATGGAAACCGGCGAGATCATTGGCGCCGAAGCGCTCACGCGCTGGATCGACAAGGATGGCTCCCTCATTTCGCCCGCCACCTTTATCCCCGCTCTCGAAGAAAGCGGTTTTGTGGTGACGCTCGACAAATACGTTTGGCAGGGCGTTGCCTTGTGGCTGCGCGAGCGCATCAATCGGGGGCTTCGCGTGGTTCCGATCTCGCTTAATGTGTCGCGCGTGGATATCCTCGCCTGCAACGTTGCCGAGCATATGGGAGCGCTCGCCGCCCAATACAACCTGCCGCCCGAGCTCATGCGCATCGAGATCACCGAGACAGCTTATACGGGAGAGTCCGAGGCCGTGGATAAACTAACGGCCGACCTGCACACCCGCGGCTTCTCGACCTATATGGACGATTTTGGCACCGGCCAGTCCACGCTCGCGATGCTCAAGAACGTCAACGTCGACGTCATCAAGCTCGATCGCACGTTTGTGCCCGATAACGGCGATGAGGGCCGCAGCGTGCAAATCATCTCATCAATGCTCGAGATGGCGCAGTCACTCCATCTGCCCGTTGTGATCGAAGGCGTCGAGACGGACAAGCAGGCAAACATGCTGCGCCACATGGGCGCCCGCTACGCTCAGGGATTCCTCTACTACCGCCCCATGCAGGCGGAGGATTTTGAGGCATTGCTCGATGGTGGCAACGACAACTAATACGCTCGCACGCAAAACGCCACCGTCGAGGGGAGCGTTTGTTCCCATGAGCTAACTAATACTCCAATCTAAACCGAATTGGGAGTAAGATACAAACCATTGTTCCATCCAAGGAGGCAATCCATCATGAACGAGTCGTATCGCCTGGGCGAGCAATCAATCATCGCTCATCTTCAGCGACTTGCGAACGGGGCCTCAACCACCGAGCTCGATGTTGCCGCGCTGCCCCCGGAGCTGCGTGCCATCGGTGAGCAACTGCAGAAAACGCTCGCCATCCTGCAACAAGAACGTGAGTTGCTTGAGCACGGCGCCTATATCGACTCGCTCACCAATCTTGGCAACCGTGGCGGACTCGACCGCCATGTCGATCAGCTCTGGCGCAAAGGCACCCCCTTCACCTGTGCCTATATTGACATCGATCGCCTCAAGCATTGCAACGATAAGTTTGGCCACGCCGAGGGCAATCGCTACATTCTGAGCATCTGCCGCGCACTCACCGAGACAATGGAGCACGATGAGTTGCTGTTCCGTATCGGTGGAGACGAATTTGTACTTATATCCCCCACGACAAACGAAGCCGAGCTCGAGCAGCGCCTGGAGTGGACGCGTGCCAATCTTATCGAGGCAACATCGGACGGCAAGGCGCCCATGATCGCCAGCTTTAGCTTTGGCTGCTCGCGCGTCGACCCGCTTGCAGGCGATACGCGTCGCCAGATGACAAAGGACGCCGACCGCAAAATGTATCGCTACAAGCTCATGTACCGTGTGCAACAACCGGAAGAAGGCGATGCGCTGCAACGCCCGATCACCGAACAACCCCCCCCCTGCAACGACCGAGTGTTTCAAGCGATCTCCATGAGCTCCGAGACACGCTATCCGTTCATCATTAACCTCGACACCGGCGAATCGCAATGGTCGGTTAATGCCGTGCGCGATTTTGACCTACCCTCCCAGCATCCCTACAACTCGCTCGATATATGGCTTGCCCGTGTTCACCCCGAGGACCGCGACAACGTACGTGCCGAGCTCGATATGGTGGTAAACGGCACGTGGCACTTCCACTGCATGCAGTATCGCGTCATGAATACCGCCGGAAAATACGCGCTTTGCGACTGCACGGGTTACCGCCTGGACGGCACCGATACCGAGCCCAACATGTATGTGGGCATTGTCACCAACCGAAGCTTGGCAGATACGACCGATTCCGTGACCGGTCTGGGCGATATCCACGCCCTGGTCAACGCCATTGGCGAGATGCGTCGCGTGGCACGAAACGCGGGCTTGATCGCCATTAAAATCGACGAAATCGCACAGGTCAATGCCCGCTTTGGCTTTGATGCAGGCGACCGCGTTTTGGCAGAAAGCGCCGCCTGCCTCATGGATTGCTCGCGCGGCAAGGGTCGTCTGTTCCGCTCGACCGGACCGATGTTCGTGGCGCTCTTCGACGACTTTGATCCCGAAGAGACCGACGCGGTTGCAGACGAAATCGAACGGTTCTTGGGATCGCCCGTGCTCCTTGGCTCATTTGAATATCAGCCGCCCCTTCGCGTGGCGACGCTTCATCTGGACGCCGTCGACCGACAGCCCGTTTCCATTTTGAACGAGCTCAAAGCGCTACTTGAAGAGGCACCACAAGTACCGGGCACCAAGCTGGACTAGCGTTATGGGGCGCGATGTGAAACACAAGCCGTTTCACATCGCGCCCCACGCCATCTACCCTCTCGTGCGATAATCCCCCGCAGAAGTCACCGACAGCAGAGGGAGTTTGTGATGAAGGTTCTTTTGGTCAATGGCAGCCCCAAGGCAAACGGCAACACCGCCCGCGCACTCACCGAGGTCGCAGAGCAACTTAATGCAGAAGGCATTGATACCGAGGTGTTTCAGCTGGGCGCCAAGCCCATTCGCGATTGCATCGGTTGCGGCCAGTGTGGCAAGCTTGGCGGTCGCTGCACCTTTGACGACGACGTGGTCAACAAGCTGATCGCTGCCGCCGAACAGGCCGACGGCTTTGTCTTTGGCTCGCCTGTCTACTACGCGCACCCCAGCGGCCGCATTCTCTCGGCACTCGATCGCGCATTCTATGCCGGTAGCAAAGCTTTTGCACACAAGCCGGGCGCTGCCGTCGCCGTCGCCCGTCGCGGCGGTACGTCGACAACGTTCGATGTACTCAACAAGTACTTCACCATCAACCAGATGCCCGTGGTCGCCTCCACCTACTGGAACAACGTCTTTGGCGCTGCGCCGGGCGAGGCCGATGGAGATGCCGAGGGTCTGGCCACCATGCGAAACATCGGCAAAAACATGGCCTGGCTCCTTCGTTGCATCGAAGCAGGAAAGGCCGCCGGCATCGAAGCCCCCGAAGCCGATCGCGAGCGCACCAACTTCATTCGTTAGAACGGCGGAACATACTATGAACGTGCAAATCTTCGGCACCAAAAAGTCCTTCGATACCAAGAAGGCCCAGCGCTATTTTAAGGAGCGCCGCATTAAGGTGCAGTTTATCGACCTTAAGGAAAAGGAGATGAGCAAGGGCGAGCTCACGAGCGTGATGCAGGCGGTCGGCGGCATCGACAAGCTGCTCAACCCCAAAGCCAAGGACGAGGAGACGCTCGCGCTCATCCAGCACCTCACCCCTAGTCAGCGCTTCGACAAGCTGCTCGAGAACCAGCAGGTCTTGGCCGAGCCCATCGTGCGCAACGGCAAAAAGGCCACCGTCGGTTATTGCCCCGATGTATGGGGAGCCTGGGAGTAGCTTGTGTTATTTGCCGGCGCGTGGGTATAAGAGCAGGCGTTTGGCATAAGATTCAACTGTAAGCCATGTCTAACAAAGGAGGGCACATGCCCAACAAACCCGTGAAGATCATCATGCTTACCGGATACCTCGGTGCCGGCAAGACCACGCTGCTCAACCACATCCTCGCTAACGACGGCGGCATCCGCGCCGCCGTGATCGTCAACGATATCGGCGAGATCAACGTCGACGCCAGCCTTATCGCCGACGGCGGCCTTTCCGAGACCGACGACCTCATCCCGCTCACCAACGGCTGCATCTGCTGCACGCTTTCGGACGATCTGGCCAACCAGCTGCAGGGCATCGCCGATTCGGGCGATTTCGACTACATCATCATCGAGGCATCGGGTATTTGCGAGCCTATCCCCATCGCCTACACCATCTCGAGCTTCTGCGACGAGGCCAAGGTGGGCGGCGAGCCCAAGCTCGCGCTCGACAACATCGTGGCCGTGGTCGACTGCGCCCGCATGTACGACGAGTTCAACGGCGGTCGCGACCTGCTGGCCGAGGATATCGACGAGGACGACATCGAAAGCCTGCTCATCCAGCAAATCGAGTTCTGCTCCACGCTGATCCTCAACAAGACCGATACCGTGAGCCCTGAGCAGATCGCCGAGCTCAAGGCCATCGTGCGCAGCCTGCAGAAGGATGCCGTAATCGTCGAGGCCCAAAACGGCGAGGTCCCCATGGAGGAGCTGCTCGACACCGACCGCTTCGACTTTATGCGCGCCTACAACTCCGCCGCCTGGATCGAGGCCATGGAGCATCCCGAGGAGCACGACGACCCCGAGGTGCTCGAGTACGACATCGAGACCTTTGTGTACTCCCGCCGCAAGCCGTTTGACCTGCAGAAGTTCACCGATTTTGTTGAGCAGGAGTGGCCCGACGAGGTCATTCGCGTCAAGGGCCCGCTGTGGCAG
>CABUVF010000015.1 GCA_902494945.1 uncultured Collinsella sp. | reverse complement strand
GTGCATGCGTGCAGTGGAAGGTGTGGGCATAGACGCTCCAATCCCCCATGCGGTTGCATGGTCTAAACGAACAGAAAGCGCGGCACCGCAAGGGCGCCGCGCACAAAAGCGATAAGGCTTTGCTAGCAGATGCAGCCGTCGGCAAGCGTCTGTTTACCGCCGACAAATACATCGGTGGCACGACCGGTGAGCGTGCGGCCGGCAAAACCGGAGTTCTCGGCGCGCGACTCGTAACCGTCCTCGCCAACCGTCCAGGTTGCGGAGGGGTCGAACACGGTCAGGTCGGCGACAGAGCCCGCCTTGACCTGAACCTGATCGAGGCCCAGAATCTCACGCGGCTTGATGGCCATGAGCTCGACCATGCGGCTCACACTCATCTTGCCCGTGTTGACCAGCTCAGTGAGCACGAGCGACAGCGAAGTCTCGAGGCCAATCATTCCAAAGGGCGCGAGCTCGAACTCGCGGGCCTTCTCCCACGGGGTGTGGGGAGCGTGGTCGGTAACGATAGCGTCGACGGTACCGTCGATGACACCCTGACGGATGGCCTCGGCATCCTCGTCAGTGCGCAGCGGCGGATTGACCTTGAGCGAGGTGTTGTAGGTCTCGTCCAGGTCGTTCTCGGTCAGGAACATGTGGTGCGGGGTGGCCTCGCAGGTCACCTGGACACCGGCAGCCTTACCGGCACGCACGAGCTCCAGGCCATGAGCGGTGGAGATGTGCTGGATGTGCAGCTTGGCACCGGTCAGCTTGGCAATCTCGATGTCGCGGGCAATCTGAAGCTCCTCGCCGGCGGCCGGCCAACCCTCGAGGGCCAGACGGGTCGAGACCTTGCCCTCGTTGATCTGGCCGTGGCCGACCAGATCCTCGTCCTGGCAGTGGCTCATAAAGACCTTGCCGAACATCTTGCCGTAGTCCATGCAGCGACGGAGCATGCCCGCGCCCTGCACGCCGCGACCGTCGTCGGTGAAGGCGACGGCGCCGTGGGCGACCATATCGCCCATCTCGGACATGGCCTCGCCCTTAAGACCGCGGGTCATGGCGCCCGACGGATAGACGCGGCAGTGGCCGACCTCGGCAGCGCGGGACTTGACGAACTCCACGACGGTGCCGTTATCGGTGACGGGATCGGTGTTGGGCATGGCGCACACGCCGGTGAAGCCGCCCTTGGCAGCAGCGCGGGTGCCGCTCTCGATGTCCTCTTTGACCTCGTAGCCAGGCTCGCGCAGATGCACGTGCATATCCACCAGGCCGGGGACGAGATACTTGCCGGAAAGGTCGCGGACCTCGGCTCCCTCGGCGGCGAGGTTCTCGCCGACCTCGGCGATCTTGTCGCCGTCAATCAGGACGTCAACGACACCGTCAAGCTCGACGGACGGATCGACGACGTGGGCATTCTTAAGAAGCAAGGCCATTATCGGCACCTCCAAGCAGCAGATACAGGATAGCCATACGCACGCAGATACCGGCGTAGACCTGCTCCAGGATGACGGAGCGTTGCGGGTGGTCGGCCATATAGGAGTCGAACTCAACGCCGCGGTTGATGGGGCCCGGGTGGCAGATAATCGCATCGGGCTTCATGAGCTTCTCGCGGTCCTTGGTCAGACCGAAGAGCTTGTGGTACTCACGAATCGTGGGGAACGGTGCGCCCTCGAGGCGCTCCTGCTGCACGCGCAACATGTAGACGACGTCCAGCTCGGGCAGGACGGAATCGAGGTCGCTCGTCACATGGTCGCAACCCAGAACCTCGGGCGCCGGCGGCAGCAGCGTGCCGGGGGCGACAGCGTAGGTCTCGCAGCCCATGATCTTAAGGGCGGGGATCAGCGAGCCGCACACGCGGGAGTGCGCGATATCGCCGACGACGGCGACCTTCAGACCGTGGAAGTCACCCTTGTGCTCCCAGATGGTATACAGGTCGAGCAGGGCCTGCGTAGGATGGTTGTGCTTGCCGTCACCGGCGCAGATGACGCTTGCGGGCGAGTTCTGCGTGACGATGTAGGGAGCGCCGGCGTGTTTGTCGCGCACGACGATGCAGTCGATCTTATAGGCGTTGAGGGTCTCGACGGTGTCGACAAGGCTCTCGCCCTTGACCGTGGAGGTCGAGGAGCCGCCAAAGTTGAGGCTGTCGGCCGAAAGGCGCTTCTCGGCGAGCTCGAAGGAGCTGCGGGTGCGCGTCGAGGGCTCGTTGAACATGTTGACGATGGTCTTGCCCTTGAGCGTGGGGACCTTCTTGATGGCACGCTCGTTGACCTCGGAGAACGCCTTGGCGGTCTCGAGGATGAGCTTGATGTCCTCTTCGGAGTACTCGGTAATGTCGATCAGGTGCTTATGGTTGAACGCCACGGTACTACTCACCTCCCAGCGGCGCAGAGCCCACGTGGGAACCCGGCGCAACGTCGTTAATCTCGACGGCGGTGTGGCCGTCGACTTCCTTCATATATAGGTGCACGTTCTCCTCATGCGACGAGGGAACGTTCTTGCCGACAAAGTCCGGCGAGATGGGGAGCTCACGGTGACCGCGGTCAACGAGAACTGCCAGCTCGATGCGGCTCGGACGGCCCAGGTCCATGACGGCATCCAGAGCGGCGCGGATAGTACGGCCCGTATACAGGATGTCGTCCACCAGCACGACGCGCTTGCCGTCGACGCTGAAGGGAATGTTGGTAGCGTGGATCGCGGGAGCGAAATTGGTCGCATAGTCATCGCGGTAGAAGCTGATGTCCAGGCTGCCGAGCGGAACGTCGACGCCCTCGATCTCCTTGATCTCCTCGGCGAGCTTCTTTGCCAGAAGGTCGCCGCGCGTGACGATGCCGACCAGAGCGAGGTCTTCACAGCCCTCGTTGCGCTCGAGAATCTCGTGCGCGATGCGGGTCATCGCTCGATTGACGGCGGTCTCGTCCATGATGACCGCCTTGGGGGAAGTCGTGCCCATCGATCTCCTTCCTCACATGTCTTGACTGCTGACACAGTCAAAAAAATAGATGCCCGACCGCTTAAAGCGGACCAGACACCCACAGGAAGGGCTGCTCTTTGGCAGCTATGTAATTCCATGTGGGTATCTCGTACCCCTTTAATGGTCAAGGGATAGTGTAGCCAACCTCGAGCTTAATTGCGAGCATAAATACAGAACAATCCGTAAACGGGCGCAGGCGCTCCATAAACCTATATATATTTGTGGGACGAGCTTGAAAACGCACGCACGAGCTGGCATAATCCCCTCTGCTGCACGCAAATCGGATCTACGTCCAGGGCCGTGGCGTGAGCACTATCGCCAAAAGAGGAATATCTCTGTGTAGATTACGCACAGGGAGCTGCTTCTGTGCTATAGTTCAGGCTTGTTTGTTAACGCGACATGTTCGTTTGTCGCCCAAGGAGGGTCAGTTATGTCCAAAGTTTGCGAAGTTTGCGGTAAGCACCCCGTTGCCGGTCGCTCCATCAGCCACTCTCACCGCGTCACCAACCGTAAGTTCCGCCCCAACATCCAGCGCGTTTACGTCGTCGTCGATGGTCACCGTCGCAAGATGAACGTTTGCTCCACCTGCCTCAAGTCCGGCAAGGTTGCGCGCTCCTAAATAAGGTCTTACCAACAAGTACCTCGGACTCTCCGGGTCAAAGACCTCGCGTTCACATAGAACTTACCAAAGGCGTCCTCCCCCACGGAGGGCGCCTTTTTGCACTCATTGGGGACAGACTTACATGAGTGTTTTCACGCATTGGGGACAGACTTAGATGAATGCTTTCCTAAGCTCACAGTGCATCGATCGGCCCCAATCCATACCTCAGGCCGCCTCGTTCCAGCCTGTGGTGGCCTTGGTTACGCTTGTAGCGCCGATACCGGTGATACGGGCAATTTGCTTGACCGTGAGATGGGCCCGCCTGAGCCTTAGCAGACAGGCATCGCGTTCGGGGCGTGGCAGGGCCTTGAGCAGCGCAGGATCAATGCTCGACAGGGCCTCGTGTGCGACGGTAAGGGCATCCTCGTCTGGAATCCGTCGACGCGGAAGAATCTCAACTGACCAGATCCGCTCGGCAACTTCCTTAAGATGCTCGCAATAGCGACGGGAACCCCCGACAATATCGAGCATGGGGGCCGCATCGCAGATATCAAAGGGATCGTATCCCAGCTGGTATGCCTTGTAGCTTGACCAGCGGTAGGCATCAAGCGAGTCGAGCGCACCTTTCACGGGATTGAGATGGATATAATCGAGCAACTGCACCGCCTGCGTGTCCGACTCGACCGCGACCCGCGAATAGCGATTATCAAACAGGTGGCCCGTTCTTCCGGTTTTCCCATTGAAATACTTGGCATAGGCCGTCAGCGCGCACTGCATTGCCTTTGAAAGGTTGTCAAATGGGTCATCAACCATCAAATGGAAGTGGTTGTCCATAAGGCACCAGGCCAACACCGCCACGTCATGGCAAGCAAACCTGTCCGAGATGTCCGATAAGAAACGATATCGGTCAGAGTCATCTTCAAAAATGATCTGTTTGGAGTTGCCACGGTCAAAGACGTGGTAATTAGCCGGTGAGCGAAATTTCGCGGGCGCATCGGGGCATGGTCTCTCCTTTCAAAGCCGTACAGGCAACACCTAAAAGGAGAGAAGGAACGCGAAATGCTGAGCCTGTGACCTATTTATATACAATGAACGACAAAAACATGCCCAAAACGACAAAATGACAAATCGATGTCTGTCCCAAATGAGTGAAAGCACACATATAAGTCTGTCCCCAATGAGTGTAATGAACAAACAGTGAACAAACTCCACACCATAGCCATGGGGAAACTAGGAATTCGCCCGGAGAAGACGTTCGGCTTTTAGTTAAATGGTTAAAACGCTTCAGTTTATTGAAGCGTTTTAGTGTGCCTTTTAGAGGAATCTGACCGTTCGCCGAATAATTTCTTGCTATCATGCAAGGCGTAGGGTAAATCTCCGATCGCAAGGAGACACAAATGGTGAAAAAGTCACCGGAAAACACTACTCCCGCAATTGTGGACAACGTAGAGGCGCTTGAGGCTAAGCTCGCTCAGATGCGAGAGGCCCAGGCGCTTTTTGCTACGTACACGCAGGAGCAGGTCGACAAGATCTTCTATGAGGCCGCCATGGCCGCCAACAAGGCTCGTATCCCGTTGGCGAAGATGGCCATCGAGGAGACCGGCCGCGGCGTTCTTGAGGACAAGGTCATCAAGAACCACTACGCCGCAGAGTACATCTACAACGCTTACAAGAACACCAAGACCTGTGGCGTTCTGGAGCGCGACGAGGCCTACGGCATCACCAAGATCGCCGAGCCCATCGGTATCGTGGGCGCCGTCATCCCGACGACCAACCCCACCTCCACTGCGATCTTCAAGACGCTGATCAGCCTGAAGACCCGCAACGCCATCATCATCTCCCCGCACCCGGCTGCCGCCAAGTGCACCATCGCCGCCGCCAAGCTCGTGCTTGACGCCGCCGTCAAGGCCGGCGCCCCCGAGGGTATCATCGGCTGGGTCGATGTCCCCTCCATCGAGCTGACCAACATGGTCATGCGCGACGTCGACATCATCCTCGCCACCGGTGGCCCGGGCATGGTCAAGGCCGCCTACTCCTCGGGCAAGCCCGCCCTAGGGGTTGGCGCCGGTAACACCCCGGTCGTCATCGACGACACCGCCGACGTGCTGCTCGCCGTTAACTCCATCATCCACTCCAAGACCTTCGACAACGGCATGATCTGCGCTTCCGAGCAGTCCGTGACCGTCATCGACACCATCTATGACCAGGTTAAGGCCGAGTTCCAGAAGCGCGGCTGCTACTTCGTCAAGCAGGGTGCCGAGATGGAGGCACTGCGTGCCGCCATGTTCAAGAATGGCGCCCTCGATCACCGCATCCCCGGCATGGCTGCTGCCAAGATCGCTGAGCTCGCCGGCATCGAGGTTCCCGCCAAGACCAAGATCCTGATCGCCGAGGTCACCTCCACCGACCCCGCCAAGGAGGAGTTCTCCCACGAGAAGCTCTCCCCGGTCCTGGCCATGTACCACGCCAAGGACTTCCAGGAGGCCGTCGACAAGGCCGAGCACCTGGTGCTCGCCGGTGGCCCGGGCCACACCGCCTCTCTGTACGTGCACCCCGCCCAGGCCGAGAAGATCAGCCTGTTCGAGCACGTCATGAAGGCCTGCCGTATCGTCATCAACACCCCGTCCTCGCACGGCGGCATCGGTGACCTGTACAACTTTGGCATGAAGCCGTCTCTGACCCTGGGCTGCGGCTCCTGGGGCGGCAACTCCGTCTCCGAGAACGTTGGGGTGAAGCACTTGATCAACGTTAAGACTGTGGCCGAGCGCCGTGAGAACATGCTGTGGTTCCGCGCTCCCGAGAAGGTCTACTTCAAGAAGGGTTCCACGCCCGTCGCCCTCGACGAGCTCGGTACCGTCATGGGCAAGAAGCGCGCCTTCATCGTCACCGACCAGTTCCTCTTCAAGAATGGCAACACCCGCGCCATCGAGGCCAAGCTCGACGAGATGGGCATCGCCCACGACTGCTTCTACGACGTCGAGCCCGATCCGTCGCTGCAGTGCGCACGTCGCGGCGCCAAGCAGATGGCTCTCTTTGAGCCGGACGTCATCATCGCCGTCGGCGGTGGCTCCGCTATGGACGCCGGCAAGATCATGTGGATGATGTACGAGCACCCCGAGTGCAAGTTTGAGGACATGGCCATGGACTTCATGGACATCCGCAAGCGTATCTTCACTTTCCCCGAGATGGGCAAGAAGGCCTACTTCGTCGCCGTCCCGACCTCTTCGGGTACCGGCTCCGAGTGCACGCCGTTCGCCATCATCACCGACAAGGAGACCGGCATCAAGTGGCCGCTCGCCGACTACGCGCTGCTCCCCAACATGGCTATCGTCGACGCCGACAACTGCATGACCGCCCCGCGCGGCCTGACCGCTGCCTCCGGCATCGACGTCATGACCCACGCCATCGAGTCCTACGTCTCCATCATGGCTTCCGACTACACCAAGGGCCTCTCCGAGCGCGCTGCTAAGCTCGTCTTCGAGAACCTGCCCTCCAGCTTCACGAACGGCGCCAAGGACCCGCATGCCCGCGAGGAGATGCACAACGCCTCTTGCATGGCCGGTATGGCCTTCGCCAACGCCTTCCTGGGCCTCAACCACTCCATGGCTCACAAGCTCGGCGCCTTCCATCACCTGCCCCACGGCCTCGCCAACGCCGTCATCCTGACCCGCGTCATGCGCTACAACGCCGCTGAGGCTCCCGTCAAGATGGGTACCTTCTCCCAGTATCCTTACCCCAACGCGCTGCACAACTACGCCGAGATGGCCAAGTACTGCGGCATCGAGGGCAAGGACGACAAGGAGGTCTTCGAGAACTTCATCACGAAGCTCGAGGAACTCAAGGACTTCATCGGCGTCAAGAAGACCATCGCCGACTACGGTGTTGACGAGCAGTACTTCCTCGACACCCTCGACGAGATGACCGAGCAGGCATTCAACGACCAGTGCACCGGCGCCAACCCGCGCTACCCGCTCATGAGCGAGATCAAGGAGCTCTACCTGGACGCCTACTACGGCCGCGAGCCTCAGGATTACGCCGTCTGCTAGTTCTAGCACGGTTTTTAACGGCGGGGGTGCACGGGTGTTTCACACACCCCCGCCGTCGCTTCTATCGCATCGTTGAAAGGATGCAACCATGCTGCTACCCGATTCCAAGACCGAGCTCGTCCGCCGTGGCAACAAGGTCGTTTACGACCTGGGCGACAAGATCGTCAAGGTCTTTAACGAGACCAAGCCTGTCTCCGACGTGTTCAACGAGGCTTTGAATCTTGCCCGCATCAATGAGTGCGGCATCCGCAGCCCCAAGGCTCTCGAGGTTTCCCAGCTCGAGAACGCCAACGGCTGGGCGCTCGTGACCGAGAAGGTTCCGGGCACCACCCTTGCCGAGAAGATGACTGCCGAGCCCCAGCGCTTTGGTGAGTACCTCGAGATGTTCGTCGACCTCCAGATCGAGATCCACGGCTACACCTCCCCGCTGCTCAACCGTCAGCGCGACAAGTTCGCCCGCATGATCGACAGCCTTGATCAGCTCAATGCCACCACGCGCTACAACCTTCAGGAGCGTCTGGACGGCATGACCAAGGAGTTCAAGGTCTGCCACGGCGACTTCAACCCCTCCAACGTCATCGTCGGCGACGACGGCCAGCTCTATGTGTGCGACTGGGCACACGCCACCCAGGGCTCCCCTGCTGCCGACGTTGCCACCACCTACCTGCTCTTCGCCCTCAACAGCAAGGACCAGGCTGAGGCCTACCTGGAGCTCTACTGCGACCGCGCCGACATGCCCATGCAGGTCGTGCGTCAGTGGACGAGCATCGTCGCCGCTTCCGAGCTCGCTCGTAAGCGCAACGTGAACGATGAGTTCCTGAAGAACTGGATCGACGTCGTCGATTATCAGTAATATCTGAGCGATTTATTTCGCATCGGAGGCACAAGAAAACCCCGCAGCTCATATGGGCTGTGGGGTTTTTCTTTCAGATATCGAGGATGCCACAAGATAAAAGGACGGCCCCACATCTCCCCGATCTGGAGAAAATGCGGGGCCGTCCCGTATATCGAACTACAAGCGAAATCGTCGATTAACGGCGGGCCGCCTTAACAAGCTCGGCAACCTTGGCGACGACCTCGTCGATCGCCACGTCCTCACGCTCGCCCGTGGCACGGTCCTTGAGCTCCACAGTACCATTCTTGAGGCCACGCTTACCCAGAACGACCTGATACGGGAAGCCCATGAGGTCGTTATCGGCAAACTTAAAGCCGGGACGCTCGTCACGGTCATCGACGACAACCTCGATACCCTCGGCGCACAGGCCCTCGACGATTTGGTCGCAAACGTTAGCGCACTCCTCCTTCTTGGGATCGAGCGGAATCACCGCGACCTCGTACGGGGCAACGGAGACCGGCCAGACGATGCCGTGTTCGTCGTTGTGCTGCTCCACGACGGCAGCAAGCGAGCGGGACACACCAACGCCGTAGCAACCCATGATCAGCGGCTTCTCCTTGCCGTCCTCGTCCATAAAGGTGGCACCCATGGCCTCGGAATACTTGGTGCCCAGCTGGAAGACCTGGGAGACCTCGATGCCGCGGGCTGCGGAGAGCGGCTTGCCGCAGTGCGGGCAGGGATCGCCGGCAACGACGGTGACCAGATCTGCCCACTCATCGACGGTAAAGTCGCGCTCGGGGCAGGCACCGGTAAAGTGATAATCGACCTCGTTGGCACCGCAGGCCCACTGCTTGGACTCGCGCAGGCTCTCGTCGCACACCAGACGGATGCCCTCGGGCAAGTTAACCGGTCCGATAAAGCCCTTGTGCAGACCGTAGGTCTGGAGCTCCTCGTCGGTCATCATGCGATAGCCCTTGCCAAAGACGTGCTCGGCCTTGCAGTCATTGAGCTCGTGGTCGCCCGGGACAATGGCCACGACTGGCTTGCCCTCGGCATCGATCAACGCCAGCGACTTTCGCGTACCGTTCTCGGGGAAGCCAAAGAACTTTGCAACGGCCTCGATGGTGCCCATGCCCGGAGTCTCGACCTTGGTAAGCGTACCGTCGCCAGGACCCTCGGTCACAACGACCTTGGTGCTTGCGGCCTCGTCATCGGCAGCAAAGCCGCAATCGTCGCAGTAGACGAGCGAAGCCTCGCCGGCGTCGGCCAAAGCCATGTACTCGACGGAGGTATCGCCACCGATCTCGCCGGAGTCGGCAACGACGGGCAAGGCCTTGATGTAGCAGCGCTCGCAAATGTTGGCATAGGCCTGCTTCATCTTGTCGTACTCCTCCTGCAGGCTCTCCTGCGTAGCAGAGAAGCTGTAGGCGTCCTTCATGATGAACTCGCGACCGCGCATCAAGCCAAAACGGGGACGGAACTCGTCGCGGAACTTATCCTGGATGTGATAGAGGTTCACTGGCAGCTGCTTGTAGGAACGCAACTCATTGCGCACCAGGGCAGTCACGGTCTCCTCGTGCGTGGGTCCGAGCACAAACTCGCGGCCGTGGCGGTCATCAAAGCGCACAAGCTCCTTGCCATAGGCATCGATACGGCCGGACTCACGCCACAGCTCGGCATCGACCATGATGGGCATCATAAGCTCCTGGGCGCCGGCAGCGTCCATCTCGTCGCGCACGATGTTCTCAATCTTGCGGATCGAGCGCCAAGCAAGCGGCAGATAGGAATACAGGCCGGCGGCCTCCTTGCGGATCATGCCGGCACGGAGCAACAGGCGGTGGCTGGCGAGCTCAGCGTCCGCCGGATCCTCTTTAAGCGTCGGCGCATAGAGCTTAGACATATACATTGCTCGAGTCATTTACTTCTCCTCAATAAGCTTGTCGACCTCGGCCATAAGCGCGTCGACAATTTGGTCCTCAGCTACTTTACCAATGATCTGGCCATGCGAAAAGAGCAGAGCCTGACCACGTCCGCAGGCAACGCCCAGGTCGGCATCAGAAGCCTCACCGGGGCCATTAACGGCACATCCCATGACGGCAATCGAAAGCGGCGCGGCATAGTTCTTAAGCCGCTCGGTGACCTCCTCGGCGATGGGAATCAGGTTAACCTGGCAGCGGGCGCACGTGGGGCACGAGACAATCTCGGGACCACGGCGACGCAGGCCCAGCGACTGTAGAATTCCCCAGGCGACCGGCGGCTCCTCAACCGGATCGGCCGTGAGCGACACACGCATGGTGTCACCGATGCCTTCGGAAAGCAAGATACCCAAGCCTACAGAGCTCTTGATGGTGCCCTGAAGCTTGGTCCCCGCCTCCGTCACGCCCAGGTGGAGCGGAACGTGGGGAATCTCACGCGACAGGGCTCGATAGGTATCGAGCGTCGTTTGCACGCTATGGGCCTTAGCCGAAAGCACAATGTTCGTAAAGCCGCGGTCTTCAAAATGCTTGACGAAACGCTCGCTCGACATCACGAGCTTTTCGGGCTGCGTGAGGTCGTCGCGCTCGGCGATATCCTGCTCAAGCGAACCGGCATTGACGCCGATACGAATCGCACAGCCCGCGGCACCCGCAGCATCGATCACCGCGTCAACCTTGGCCCAATCGCCAATATTGCCGGGATTGATGCGCAGCTTGGCAGCACCGGCCTCAACGGCACCAATGGCGAGTTTATGGTTAAAGTGGATATCGGCGACAATCGGCACCGGAGACTCGGCGCAGATGGTGCGGAAACCCTCAAGTGCGGCCTCGGTGGGCACACTCACGCGCACGATATCGCAGCCAGCCTGCGCCAACGCGCACACCTGCGCAAGCGTTGCCTGGGCATCAGCAGTATCGGTGCAGGTCATAGATTGGACCACCACAGGCGCGCCGCCACCGATCTGCACGCCGCCCACATGCACGGGGCGCGTCAACTCGCGAGGCAAAGGATGGGATAAAGACAATCCAAACACTCCCCTACAGAATAAATCGAAGGATGTCGGAACGAAGCATATAGACAAACAGCAGTGCAAAGAGCGCGATGCCGACATAGCTGACGATTGTCTGCACTTTGAGCGGCAGCTCGCGGCCCGCAATCTTTTGAATGATCTCGATGACCAGCTTGCCGCCATCGAGTGGTGAGATGGGCAGCAGGTTCATAAAGCCAAGCGAGAACGAAATGAGGGCGGCAAAGGAAAGGAACGTGGCAGGGCCGGCAGCAGCGGCCTGTGAGGACATAACGCTAATACCCACGATCGAAGAAGACTGATCGAGAATCTCCATCGTATGCTGCGGCTGGAGCAGGCGCATCACGCCATCCGCTGTCTGCACGACATAGGAAAACGACAGGCGAGCCGACGTGATGGGGTCTAAACGGACCACCTGCGTAGAGGCATACACACCTAGGCGCTCGTCCTCTTTGAGCGCAACCGTGGTCGAATGCTGCTTGCCGTCACGCTCGTACTCGATGGCGATATCGTCCTTACCGGCAGCCTTGCCGATGGCATCGTAGACATCCATCCAAGTGGAACATGAGACACCGTCAACCGAAAGGATCGCGTCGCCGCCCTCGATACCCGCCTTGGCGGCAATAGACCCCTCGTCAACCTGACCGATCACGTTGGTATCCATCGGCACGGTGACACCCGCAATGGAATAGATGCTCATAAGGAGCAAAAAACCCGTCAAGATATTGACGATAATGCCCGCGAGCAGCATAAAGGCGCGCTTGAGAAAGCCTTGGCCAAGATAGGTGTGCGAGCGCTCTTGCGCAAGGAACTCGGCCTCGCCGCACGGCAGCTCCCACACATCGCCCTCGGCAGTCGCATGTTCGCGATCGAAACGGCGACCATCAAAGGTGGTATAGCCTGCCTTGTCTCGCGGCAACGTCTGATATTTGGTGGGATAGTAGCTCGGCGAGGGCTTCTCCCCTTCCTCATACCAGGGCGCGATGGAGCCCCAGCCCAGCAAAAGGGCGCATGCCTCGAGCACATCCTCCTCGGAAAGCTCGAGCTCGACAGCAAGGTCGGCCACGGTCACGCGACCATGACGATAGATAGCCGCGAGCACGCGGTCGGCACACGAAACATCGGTCGGATCCATACCGCAGATGGCAGCGTAGCCACCCAGCAGCAGCGGGGTCACGCCAAACTTGGTTCCAATGCGACGCGACGTGTAATGTATGTCAAAGCGGCACGGCAGGCCCAAAAAGAACTCGGTCACACGGACGCCGCAGGCACGCGCCGCCAAAAAGTGGCCGCCCTCGTGCAAAAACACGAGGACGGAAAGCATCAGCAGGCCCCAAAAGACCGATGAGAGAACGCTCAGAACAGTATCCATAAAACGAAAAAGCAATCCTTATGGGTTAGGAACGGGTTGCGGCGAGCACCTGCGCAGCCTTTTCACGCGCCCACGCATCGATGTCGCGAAGCTGCTCAAACGAATCGACCGCCTGCATATCGTGGGCATCCATGCAGGATTCCACAATGCGATCGATATCGGTAAAGCTGCAGCCATCGTGCAGGAAGGCATCGACGGCGACCTCGTTGGCGGCATTGAGCACGCACGGCATGGTGCCACCCGTCTTGCCGGCACGCTCGGCCAGTGCCAGACAGCGGAAGGTATCCATGTCGGCAGCATCAAACGTGAGCTGCCCCAGCTCGCGGAAATCGATACGAGGCGCCGGAGTATCCCAACGCTCGGGATACGAGAACGCGAACTGGATGGGAATACGCATGTCGGATGCACCGAGATGCGCCATCACGGAGCCGTCGGCGAACTCGACCATAGAGTGAATCTTGGACTGACGCTGCACGACCACGTTAATGAAATCGAGGTCGCAGTTAAACAGATGCATGGCCTCAATGCGCTCCAGGCCCTTGTTCATGAGGGTGGCGGAGTCAATGGTGATCTTGGCACCCATGGCCCACGTGGGATGCGCGAGGGCATCGGCACGCGTCACGCGATCGAGCTCGTCGCGCGTGCGGCCAAAGAACGGACCGCCCGAGCAGGTGAGCCAAATGCAGTGGGCCTCGCGCGGGTTCTCCCCCAGATAGCACTGGTAGATGGCGGAGTGCTCAGAGTCGACTGGAATAAGCTGGCCCGGTTGCGCCAACGGCATAAGCAAGTCGCCACCGACGACGAGGGACTCCTTGTTGGCAAGGGCAAGGCGCTTATTCGAGGTCAAGGCCGCATGGCTCGCCTCGAGACCGGCGGCGCCCACAATAGCGACGAGCACGCAGTCGACATCGTCGCGACGCGCGAGCTCGCAAACCGCCTGCGCGCCAACGCCGAGCTTCGTTCCCTCGGGCAACTCCTGCAGCACGGCGTCATCGCCATGAGCGACATCGGCAACGGCAACCGCCGGAACCGAGAACTCGCGGGCAGCGGCAACGAGCTCCGAGGTGCTGGAATTAACGGACAGCGCCGTCACCTGCAGGCGATCGGCATGCTGGCGGCACACATCGAGCGCCTGGGTGCCGATAGAGCCCGTACAACCCAGGATGGCAACGCGAAGGCGTCCATCGGGGCCATACGTCGTCTGGAAGGACATTACAGCACGCCTCCAATCATCAGCAACAGCTGTGCGGTGATGCAACCGAAGATAAGCGAATCGCTACGATCGAGCATTCCGCCGTGGCCCGGGATAAGGTTGCCGGAATCCTTGACGCCCACACCGCGCTTGATGCGCGACTCGATAAGGTCGCCGATAACGCCCAGAATGGACACGACCACGCCGCACAGCAGCGCATAGGGCAGGCTGAGCTTGTAGAAGTGCGTCGCCCACAGGATGAGCCAAATCAAAACCGAGCCCAAGATGCCGCCGGCAAACCCCTCCCAGCTCTTTTTGGGGGAGATCTTGGGAACCATCTTGTGCTTGCCGATACGGCTGCCCACGATGTAGGCAAACGAATCGGAGACCCAAAGGGACGCGCAAACGCCCACTGAAAGCAGGGCGCCGGCAAAACCGGGCACGGCATCGCGCAGCAGCACGATAGCCGACAGCATAAAGCCAGTGTAGATGGGACCCATGAGCGTCACGGCCACATCAGAGATGCGGGTACGCGGCGACCAGACATACCAAATGCCCACAGCGAGCATCAAGGCAAAAAGCAGGGCATTCAGCAACATCGAATCGCCCAAAGCCGACAGCGGAAAGAGTACGGCGGCAGCGATACCCATGCGCTCGTTAGCCATCTTGCCATCGAGCCTTGTCATACGGAAAAACTCATAGCAGCACAGACCGCTCATGACAGAAACAAAGATGGCCGTGGGCACGATACCCAAAACCAGGCACAGGATAAAGACAACGGCGTAGACGATACCGGCGGCGGCACGGGTAATAAAGCCCGCCAGCCACGAACCGGTGCCGCTCTTCGCTGCAGGCGCTCCCGCAGTAGCAGCTTTGCGCACAGGCGTCTTGGGAGCAGATGCCTTGGGACGATCGGACACGATTAAGCCTCCTCGGTCTTGCTCAGACCACCAAACCTACGGTCACGGCCCTGATAGGCCAAAATGGCGTCGACAAGGCCCCAACGATCAAAGTCGGGCCAATAGGTATCGGTGACGTAGAATTCGGAATAAGCCACCTGCCACAGCAGATAGTTCGAAAGGCGCAGCTCACCAGAGGTGCGAATCACAAGCTCAGGATCGGGAAGGCCGGCGGTATAGAGGTGGGAAGCCACCATGTCGTCATCAATTGCGGCAGGATCGATCTTACCGGCGGCAGCATCGAGTGCAATCTGACGGACAGCGCGGGTAATCTCGGCACGCGCGCCGTAGTTGACGGCAAGCGCCAGCGTCATACCGGTGTGATCGGCGCACTCGGCAAGACCGCGTTCAAAAACGTCGCGGGTCTTCTTGGGCAGCGCGGAAATGTCACCCAAAAAGACAACGCGCACGTTTTCGCGCTTCAGAAGCGGCAGCTCGTCGATAAACGTCTTGGCAAACAGGTGCATCAAGACGTTGACCTCATGCTGCGGGCGGTTCCAGTTTTCGGTAGAAAACGCATAGGCAGAAAGCACGTCGACGCCCAGACGCACGCAGGCGGTAATGATCTCGCGCAGCGAGACGATACCTGCCTTATGACCCTCGGTGCGTGCAAGACCGCGCGACGTGGCCCAACGACCGTTGCCGTCCATGATGCACGAGATATGGTGCGGAATGTTATTGAGGTCAAGGTCGGAAAAACCGACGCCCGCAGGGGCGTCGGCAAAGTACTCGACCAGTTTATGCTCGTCGTATTGCACCTTAGATCTCCATGACCTCGGCTTCTTTTTCCTTCAGAAGCTCCTCGACCTTGGCGACATACTCATCGGTATGCTTCTGGACCTTGGCCTGCTCGCGACGGACATCGTCCTCGGTGAGCTCCTCATCGCGCTCGAGCTTGTTGTTGAAGTCGCGACGGATGTTACGGATAGACACCTTGGCCTGCTCGGCGTACTCGCGGCACTCCTTGACGAGCTCGCGACGGCGCTCCTCAGTGGGAGCCGGGAACGGAAGACGAACGACGGTGCCATCGGAGTTGGGGGTAATACCCAGATCGGAAGCGCCGATGGCCTTGACGATAGCATTGATGAGTGCCTTGTCCCACGGCTCGATGAGCAGCATGTGGGCCTCGGGGGTCTTGACGGCGGCAACCTGCGTGACCGGCGTGGGAACACCGTAATAATCGACGGTGATGTCGGACAGAATGTTGGCATTGGCGCGGCCGGTACGAACCTTGGAGAAGTTATGCTTGAGGGACTCGAGCGACTTGTCCATGTGGGCGGTGATGTTCTCTGCCATGCTTAATCCTCCTGATAGACGAGCGTGCCGACGGGCTCACCCGAAAGCGCGCGCTTAACGGTGTCCTCGCCATCGATGTTGAGGACCAAAATAGGCATACGGTTATCCTGGCACAGGGCCGTAGCTGTGGAATCCATAACCTGCAGGCCGCGAACGAGAACCTCGTGATAGGTAATCTTGTCAAAACGGACGGCATCAGCGCACTTGACGGGATCCTTATCGTAGATGCCGTCAACCTTGGTGGCTTTAATCAGAATCTCGGCGCCGATCTCGCACGCACGAAGAGCCGCGGCGGTGTCGGTCGTAAAGTACGGATTACCCGAACCGGCGGCAAAAATAACAACGTTGCCCTTGGAAAGGTGGTTGATAGCGCGACGGCGAATATAGGGCTCGCAGATCTCGTTCATCTGGATAGCGCTCATCACGCGGCAGGGAACATCGTTATGCTCGAAGGCATCCTGCAGGGCGAGCGCGTTCATAACGGTTGCCAGCATGCCCATGTAGTCGGCCTGAGCACGCTCCATGCCACCGGCAGCGCCGGCCATGCCACGGAAAATATTGCCGCCGCCGACAACGACGCCGACCTCATGGCCAACGGCGAGCAGCTCCTTGACCTGCTTGGCAAGATGATCGGTAACCTTGGGGTCGATGCCATATTGGCCGTCGCCCATCAGTGCTTCGCCGGAAAGCTTAAGAAGCACGCGTTTATATCGGATGTCGGACAAAGCGATCCTCCTTTAATTAGACTCTCAATATGATATCAAAGGCTCTGATAAGAGCCATGAAAAAGCAGGCTGTGAGTAAAACCCACAGCCTGCTCATTACCAGCTACAAGAGCTTATTTACTCGCCACGGACCAGACGGTCAAAGGCAACGACGGTAATGGTGTCGCCGAGCTCCTTGGAGACCTGCTCAGCGTACTTCTTGATGGTGAGGGAGCTGTCCTTGATGAACTCCTGCTCGGTGAGCACGGACTGCTTGTAGAACTTCTCCAGACGGCCAACAGCCATCTTCTCCTGGATAGCCTCGGGCTTGCCGGACTCGGCAGCCTGGGCCATGTAGATCTGCTTCTCGTGCTCGACGGTCTCGGCCGGAACCTGATCGCGGGTAGCGCAGATCGGGGCGACGGCGGCAACCTGAAGGGCAACGTCGTGAGCGAAGGTCTTGAAGGACTCAGCCTGAGCGGTCTCGGCCTTCTCGAAGGCGAACTCGACGAGGACGCCGATCTTACCACCCATGTGGATGTAAGAAGCGAGCGCGCCGTTCTCGGCCTTGCGGGCAGCGAAGCGGGAGATCTTCATGTTCTCGCCCATGATGTGAATCATCTCGGTGAGCTCGGAGGAAACGGTCTCCTCGCCCATCGGCTTCTCGAGCAGAGCGTCGACGTCAGCCGGCTCGGTGGTGGCAACAACCTCAGCGACCTTGGAAGCAAAGCCGGTGAACTTGGCGTTGGAGCCGACGAAGTCGGTCTCGCAGGAGAGCTCGAGCAGAGCGCCGGTCTTGCCATCCTCGGAGACGAACGCGGCGACAGCGCCCTCGTTGGTCTCACGGCCAGCCTTCTTGGCAGCCTTGGCGAGGCCGTTCTTGCGCAGAACGTCGACAGCGGCGTCCATGTCGCCGTCAGCCTCGACGAGAGCCTTCTTGCACTCCATCATCGGGGAGTCGGTCATCTCGCGGAGCTGCTTGACCATAGCGGCGGTAATCTGGGCCATTGTGGTTCCTTTCAAAGAGATGAAAAAGACTTAAATAGGACTGATTTACTCGGCCTTGGGCTCAGCGGCCATCTCGGCCTCGGAGACCTGCTCCTTGCCGGAGCCAGCGAGGCAGGCGTCAGCCATGAGCTCGCACATAAGGGTGACAGCGGAGATAGCGTCATCGTTGCAGGGGATGCCGTACTCGACCTCGTCGGGATCGGAGTTGGTGTCGATCAGAGCGACGACGGGGATGTTCAGGCGCTGGGCCTCCTTGATGGCGTTCTCCTCGCGCTTGGTGTCGATGACGAAGAGAGCCTGGGGCAGACCCTTCATGTCGCGGGCGCCACCGAGGTTGGTCTGGAGCTTGGTGAGCTCCTTGCCGAGCACAGCCTGCTCCTTCTTGGGGAGCACTGCCATGCGGCCGTCCTCGACCATGGCCTCGAGCTCCTCCATGCGGTTGATGCGGGAGCGGATGGTGACGAAGTTGGTCAGCATACCGCCGAGCCAACGCTGGTTGATGTAGGGCATGTTGGCGCGCTCAGCAGCGTTCTTGACGGCCTCCTGAGCCTGCTTCTTGGTGCCGACGAACAGCACGTTGCCGCCCTTGGCGACGTTCTTGACGAAGGTGTAGGCCTGGTCGGCGTCGAGGATGGTCTGCTTGAGGTCGAGGATGTAGATGCCGTTGCGCTCACCGAAGATGAACGGCTTCATCTTGGGGTTCCAACGACGGGTCTGGTGACCGAAGTGGCAGCCGGCCTCGAGCAGGGTGCGGATATTAATCTTGGTAGCCATGTTAAACCTCCTGTGGTTTGCCTCCGCGCGGGGTCATCCTCCAAAACCAACCCGGACATGTGCTACCAAAGCCCGGGCACCACGGTATGAAGTAGCCGCGCGTGCGTGATAAAAACCTGTTGCCGTGAAGCAACCCGATGAATGATAGCAGGAATGCATCTTCCTGCCAACCCGCAATCAAAACCACACACCTCGGCGCGGCGTAAGAGGCGCGGGAGACCCCTCTCCTACTCGCCGCGGGGGTGGGCCTGGCTCACAGCGCGCTTGAGCCGATCGGGCGTGAGATGCGTGTAGATCTGCGTCGTGGACAGGCTCGCATGCCCCAGCAGCTCCTGAACCGAGCGAAGGTCCGCGCCGCCCTCGAGCAGATCGGTCGCAAAGGTATGGCGCATCGCATGCGGGGCGATGTCGGCAGGAATGCCGGCAAGCGCCGCGAGCATGTGGAACCGCCTCCTGAGCATGGCGGCACTCATGCGGTTTCCACGTGCCGAGACAAACAGCGGATGCAGGCCGATCGCACTCTCGCTTCGCTTTGCCTGTGCAAGGAGCTCCGGCCTCCCTTCCTCTATATAGAGACGGGTCGCCTCGAGAGCACGCCGATAGAGCGGCACGATACGCTCCTTGCTCCCCTTGCCCCAAAGCCGCAGCGTTCGCTCGGACCAAGCAATGGACTCCATATTGAGTGCCGCAAGCTCCGAGATGCGCGCACCGGAAGCATAGAGCAGCTCGAGCATCGCCGCATCGCGCAGTCCCGCGGGAGTTGAGGTATCGGGGGCTTTGAGGAGTGCCTCCACCTGTTGGTGCGTCAGCACACCGGGCAGATCGCGCGGGAGCTTGGGCGAGGAAATTGCCGAGACCGCATCGCCCTCCACGACCCCCTCAGCAGCCATCCATCGATAGAGCGATCGGATAGCCGACAGATGCGCCGCAAGCGTTCGGGGAGCCACCTGCTCACGCGAAAGCTCGGCAAGATAGCGACGAATGGTGCGCACGTCGGCAGCGAAAGCATCGATATCCCCGCGCTCGCACCAGGCAGCAAAGCGCTCCAGCCTCGAGCCATAGGCCGTCACCGTGTTGGGAGAAAGTCCCTCGACACGTGCGATATAGGCGATAAACGAGTCGACGGTGTCGTACAGGTCAAAGGCTATGACCGGTCGCCTCCAAACAAATCGGGGCGAGTTGCCAGATAGACATCCAGGGCCTCGAGGGCGCGGTCCGCGTAGGCCTGGTAGCGGTCGCGCTTGCTGCGGCGTTTGCCGTCCTCGAGCGGCGGCACGAGGCCAAAGTTGACGTGCATGGGCTGGTAGCCCACCGTAGCCGGATCGGTCGCATACCCCACGAGCGCGCCCAGCGCACCAACGCGCGGCAACTCGACAGGAGCGGCCTCGACAGCCTCGGCATAGGTGTTGAGCGCGGCGAGCAGACCCGTCGCCACGGCCTCCATGTACCCCTCGGTACCGGTAATCTGGCCGGCGAGACGCACGCTCGTACCGGGCACGGCAAAGGTGCCATCGAGCACGTGCGGGGCGTCGACAAAAGTATTGCGGTGCATGACGCCGTAGCGGAAGAACTCAGCGTTCTCAAGACCGGGAACCATATGAAAGACCCGCTTCTGCTCGCCGAAGGTCAGGTTGGTCTGGAAACCGACCAGGTTATAGGCGGTCTTCTCCTTGTTCTCGGCGCGCAGCTGAATCGCCGCCCAGGGACGGCGACCGGTGCGCGGGTCGGTGAGTCCGACGGGCTTCATGGCGCCAAAGCGGATGGCATCCTTGCCGGTGCGCGCAACCTCCTCGGCAGGCTGGCATGCCTGGAACAGATCGCCGCCCTCAAAGTCCTTGAGCACCACGCGGTCGGCCGTGGTAAGCGCCTCGATAAAGGCCTCGTACTCCTCCTTGTCGAGCGGGGCATTAAGATAGTCGCCACTCCCCTGCTCCTCGTAGCGCGACTGCGAGAACAGCACG
>CABUVF010000014.1 GCA_902494945.1 uncultured Collinsella sp. | reverse complement strand
TATCAGGACGGCACCTCGGGCGACGAGATGATGAGCTATGAGCGTTCCAACAACCGCGGCCAGATCGTGGGCACGGTGCTGGGCAGCCGCCCGGCCAACCGCGATGTGCGCGGCCTCAAACCCGACGACCGCCGTCGCCGCGCCGCTATTGCCCGCATTGAGCTGTTTGAGCCCGTGGGCAAGGGCGACCTGCTGGAACTTCGCCACGATGATGAGTTCGATCAGTTCCTAACCACTATCGCTGCCGATGATGCCGCCGCGGGCGACATCATCGAGTGTCGCGTGCCCCGCAGCATGCCCGAGGGCTGCCGCGTCCGCGTGATTCGCAGTCAGCGTGCCATCGACGCCGCCGGCGCCGCGCTCAAGCGCGATGTGCTGCGCCGCCGAGCTGTTGATGTGTCCGTCGTGGCGCGTCTGGGCGAGCCGTTTACCGTTACGCTCACCTGCTGCGACGGCCCTTCGCTTACGGCCACGGCCACGGGCTTTACCGTCGAGGCCGCCAAGACCCGTGCGGTCGAGGCGTCCGATCTGGTTGAGCACGTCGGCCGCATGGGTTCCTCTCCCTTTGAGGCTGCGAGCTTTGAGGTGGCGCTCGATGAGGGCTGCGGTATGGGCTTCTCCGCCGTGCACAAGGTGCGCGCCGCCGCTTGCAAGGCGCTGGAAGAGGCCATTCTGGCACCGTACGAGGAGCGCGCCCGCACGCTCGAGCTACCGGCGACTGTCACCAATGATTCCCGCCCCGCGCCCGAGCACTACCGCGATGAGCCGCAGATCTGCGCTACCGTCACCTCGCTCGAGGCCGCCGAGGCCGCTCGCGCGGAGGGTGCAACGCGCATCTACATGACCACCGACGCGCTCGAGGCTGTCGGACTCTCCCCTGCCGATGCATTTGAGCAGGGTATTGTGCCCGCACTCGACGAGGTCTGCCGCGCCGTTGACCACGTCCGCGTTGACCCATGGGTTGTTGCCGGCGCCACGGTCGCTATTGGCAACATCTCTGAGCTTGCCCTGGCCGCCCAGGTTGGCGCCACGACCGAGATTCGCTCTTGCCTGCCGGTGCACAACACGCCCTGCATGGAGGCGCTTGCCGAGCGCGGAGCCGGTGCGTTTTGGCTCTCGCCCGAGATCACGCTCAACGAGATTGTCTCGCTCGGCGCCGCCGCGCCCGCGGCTCTAGGCATCACCGTCTTTGGCCGCCCACGCGTCATGACAAGCGAGCATTGCATTCTGCAGGTTGCCAACGGCTGCATCCACGATTGTGCCAACTGCCGCCTGCGTGCCCGCAAGCTCTCGCTCAAGAATATCGACGGAAAGGTCATGCCCGTCCGCACCGACATCCACGGCCGCTCTCGCCTGTACGACGCCTACCCCATCGACCTCACACCGCAGGTTCCACAGCTGCTCGACGCCGGCGTACGCCGTCTTATGGTCGACGGAACCTTGCTCGAGGCCGATGAGATTGGCCGTGCCGTCGCTCGCGTCCGTCGCGCCGTCGAGGCCGCGCAAGCCGGCCGCAAGCCCGCTGCCCGCCTGCGCGGCGCCACCTCGGGCTGCATGTTTGTGGGAATTAGCTAACCGAAAGGCTTACACGTGAACGAAGAACCTCAAGTCCTCTACTGCGACGCCTGGCTCATGGCCATCGACAAGCCTGCCGGTATGATCGTCCACGGCGATGGCACCGGCGAGCGCACGCTCACCGACTACGCCAGCGACCTGCTGCTGGCGATGGGCGACGGCTTTGCCGCGACCGACATGCAGCCGCTCAACCGCTTGGACCGTGACACCACCGGCGTGGTGCTGTTCTCACTCGACAAGCAGACGCAGCCCGCCTTTGATCAGATGATCATCGACCACGCGTTCGAAAAGCACTACCTGGCGCTGGCCGAGGGCAAGATCGACTGGAACGAAAAGCTCATCGACAAGCCCATCGCCCGCGACCGTCACGACAGTCGAAAGATGCGCGTCGGCGCCAGCGGCAAGCCGTCTCAAACACGCGTAAAGGTGCTCAAGCGTCTTAAGAGCCGTCGAGGCCTGCCCACGCGCTCGTATATTGATGTCGAGCTGCTCACCGGCCGCAAGCATCAGATTCGCGTGCACCTGGCAAGCGAGCATCATCCCCTGGTTGGCGACGACCTGTACGGAACGCCGCGCCCCTGCGGCCTCATGCTCCATGCCCACAGCGTGTCCTTTACGCATCCCGTAACCGGCGAGCACATCCACATCGAAGCCCCCTGCCCCTGGGAGCCCTAAACCACCACAAAGGGGACAAGCACCTTTATGGTGGTTTTGCCGCAATGGCTCAGCCGCGGTCCCAAAACGTCTCGATCTGTAACAGTTAGAACCCATTTTCCGGTCTATCTGTTACAGATCGAGACATTCGAATCCCCTCAAGGGAATAATCTCAATCTGTAACAGTAACTCGGCAAAATCAGTCCCAGATGTTACAGATTGAGACAAAGGGACGGCGCGGTTCGTAAGTATCTCGATCTGTAACACCTAGCCCACTTTTAACGGTCCAGTTGTTACAGACTTAGACAAACCGGCAGACAACGAAAGCGGCAACGCCCGTAATGGACGTTGCCGCTTTTCTATTGAGAAAACTAAATGGTTTTGACCTTGCCCCGCCGCTAGACCGTGATGACGTTGTCCATTGCCCGGTACTTGGCAGGGACATCGCCTGCGGTAATAATCGTTGCGTCACGGAAGTCCGCGAACTTGACGGGCGCCACCATGCCAAATTTACTGGCGTCCGAGATTACGAAGCGCTTGGCCGTATGGCGCATCGAGATACGCTTTACTTGCGCCTCCTCGATATCGGGCGCCGTGAAGCCCTGCTCGGCGGCAATGCCGTTAGAGCCCCAAAAGCCACAGTTGAAGTTGTAGCGGTCTAAGGTTGCCAAGGCATCGGGGCCAACGAGCGCCTCGGTCTCGGGTTTGAGCTCGCCACCCAGCACCACGGTACGCATGCCGCGCAAAGCAAGGCGTTGAGCATGGAGCACGGAATCGGTCACATAGGTGACATCTTCAAGGTGTGGAAGATGCTCGATGAGCCTGAGCGTCGTCGAACCCGAGTCGATGTATACAAAGCTCTCGGGCTCCACAAGTGCCGCCGCACGGGCGCAGATACGCTCCTTGTCGTCGTTATGGAGGTCGCTGCGCTCATTAAGCGTTAGGTCGCGCGTCACGTGCGCGCGCTCCAGACTTGTCGCGCCTCCGTGCACCTTGGCGATACGGTGTGCTCGGTCGAGCGTCTGCAGGTCGCGCCGAATGGTAGACGCCGTCACGCCCAGGGCTTCGGCAAGCTCCGGCACGGTAACCGAGCCGGTCTGCTGAACCATCGACACGATCGCGTTGAGCCTATCTTCCGCTAGCATCGCTTACTCCTCCTCGGGGTACACGACTCCCCAGTCGGCGCGTAGCTTGGTCATCAGCTCCATAACATCAGAAGCATAATCCAGCAGCTCACGCTTAGAGTCGTCGCCGGCAACGGCCTTCTCAAGATCGGCCATCTCATAGCAAAGGGCGTAAGCCTCGGTGCCGGCGTGGACCTCCTCGCGGTGGCCGTCCGCAGTCCACACGATGGTCGCGTGATCGGCGCGCGGATACTCGTTGACCTCGATATAGCACTTATCGAAGCTAATAATCGAGCGCTTGGGTTGCTTGGAGTGGAGCGTGAGGCTCACAACACCCAGCTGCTGCTCGGCATTACGGCAGACGATGCCGCCCGCAACGTCAACACCGGTCTCACAGGTGTTGCCCAACGAAACGACCTCAATGGGCTGGCTTGCCATAAAGAGACGCATGACGGACAGGGCATACACGCCAATGTCGAGCATGGCACCGCCAGCAAGGTTGCGGTTGTAGAAGCGATTGGTCAGATCGCCGTACTCCTTGTAGCTACCAAAGTTGAGCTGGGCGAGGTTCATGCGATCAAACTCGCCGGCATCCATGCGACGGCGCAGCTCTTGATACAAGGGCATATGAAGCACCGTGGTGGCGTCCATGAGGACGACGTTGTGCTCGTCGGCGATGGCACGCGCCTCGTCGAGCTCAGCGGAATTGAGGGTAATGGCCTTCTCGCAGAGCACGTGCTTGCCGGCGGCCAGCGCGTCACGCAGATAGGTGATATGCGTGTTGTGCGGCGTGGTGATATAGACGGCGTCGATGCCCGGATCGGCGTAGAGGTCCTCAACCGATTCATAGACCTTCTCGATGCCATACTGCTCAGCAAAAGCCTGAGCCTTGGACAGCGTACGGTTGGCGACGCCCGCAAGCTTGCGGCCGGCAAGAGCGAGAGACTGGGCCATCTGGTTGGCGATAACGCCGCACCCGATCACAGCCCAACGAAGCTCGGGAGCCGTAAAGATATCATCGGGGAATGGCTTGTCCTGGACCGAAGCGAACGCTGCTTTTGCGGCTGCCGCGGAGTCGAGTGGAGCCTGCTTGGAATCTACCATATGTGCCTCCTGTGTCATAGAACGTCTTGGATTTCGGATAGCTCTATATTCGCACAAACACGCGCGTCTGTGCGCGTTTTTGCGTATCTCACCGCTAAACGGTCATTTTTGTCCCGTAAACGGCGCATCTATACGCATATTCACGCAATCCCACGCACGCAAATACACACAAATGCGAACCGGTCGTTGCTCAGAGACAGGGGCTTATGCTTAGAACTCAAAAGACAGGATGATCCGCTTCGCCTTCGCTCATGGCGCGCTGCAGCTCTAAGGACCGTCCCAAACTGCCGACAGAAAAGGAACGTTCCAAACTGCAGACAGAAAAAGAACGTCCCCAGGCGCCGGCATTTCAAGAGCACTCATTTAAGTCTGTCCCCAATGAGTGGGAGTAATCAGAGACCCTTTGCGAGGGAGGCCGGACGTGGCCTTCCTCGTTTTTATTCATGGACTTTAGTCCGTGCCGCGCGGCACGCGCGGCATAGAAAGCCACCCGCTCAGCGGGTGGAGGCCAATTTCCGCTACGCGACAAAAACCTTCCCCCTAGCATGAGGATTGTTCAGGTCATCATACTAGGGGGAAGGTGATTGCTGTGGCCCAGAAAGCCAACAGCCTCGCGTACACGAAATGGCTGTGCAAGTACCGCATCGCACCGAGGTCAAGCTCATCGCCGCCATCGTCGAGAAGCACCCCAAGGTGCGCTTTGCCGCGAGCCGCACCTCGGCCCACGCCGACCTCTACGACCGCATGGAGCAGGCCCTGTGCGAGCGCGTGGCCAACGCGGTGGAGGTCGTCCGCTCCGACATCAGCCCCGCGCTTCTTGTCCACACCGGTCCAAACCTCGTGGGTGTGGCGGTCCAGGGACTCTAGCGGAGGCGGGGCGTCCTGCCCCAAAAACAAATGCAAAAGACGAGCACTTCTTGCCGCTCAATTGGCAAGAAGCGCTCGTCTTTTCTTAACGCGTTGTATGGCGGAGAGAGCGCAAGTTACGCGAGCGCCCTTCTTGCCAGCTCGGCCGCGCCGAGGATTCCTTGGTCGCCGCCGCAGCCCGGGGCGCAGATGTAGCTCTCCATGTCCTTAAGCTCGGCGGTCTGGATGTAGCCACCCAGATATTCGAGGGTCTTCTTGCGGACGATGCCGTAGAGCTGCTCCTGGTGCATCACGCCGCCGCCGAGGACGATGCGGCGAGGCGAGTACATGAGCACGAGGTTCGCGCACATCTGCCCCAGATAATCCCCCTCGAGCGCCCACACCTCATCGTTGTCCGCGAGCTCGGCCGCGGGCTTTCCCCAGCGCGCGGCGATGGCGGGGCCGGAGGCGAGCCCCTCGAGACAGCTCGCGTGGCTCGGGCAGACGCAGCGTCCCTCCTCGGTGGGACGGGTCCTTACCAGCATGTGACCGGCCTCGGGGTGCAGCATGCCGTGAAGGAGTCTGCCCGCGCACATGACGCCCGCGCCCACGCCGGTGCCGATGGTCACGTAGACGGCGTCCTCGAGCCCCTTGCAGCAGCCGAAGACCACTTCGCCGAGGCAGGCAACGTTCACGTCCGTGTCGTAGGCCACCGGAATCCCGAGGGCGTCGGCGAACGCGGCGCGAAGACCATAGCCTCGCCACGCGAGCTTGGGCGTCTGGAGAATGGAGCCGTAGCGCTCATCGTTGGGGTCGACGCAGGTCGGGCCGAAGGCGCCGATGCCCAACGCGTCCACATCGCGGGCGGTGAACCACTCGATCATCTGCGGGACGGTCTCGGCGGGCGTAAGCGTCGGGGTCTCCATACGGTCGAGGACCTCGCCGTCGCCGGACACCACGGCACAGACCATCTTGGTCCCGCCGGCTTCGAGGGCGCCGAGCCTCATTTGCTTTTCGCTCATGTGATCCTCCTTACAAAGGGACGCCCGCAGTCATGGTCAACCGCGGGCGCCCATAACGTTGGCTTGTTTCGAGGCGACCCTACCTGGGCACGCGGTCCTGCCTTGCGGCAAACGGGGCGAGCACGGCGTGCGGCTCGCTTTGGTACCAGTAGGCGACGGTGGAGATGTCGTCCTCGCGCTCGTAGAGCTTGATGTCGTCGTTGCCGAGGTCCTGGAACGTCACGCGCAGGTCCTCCTTGAACGAGATCGGGTCGGGAAGGTGCCACCTGTAGAGGCCGTGCCTGGGCAGCGCGTCGTCGTTAGTCGCGAGCATCGGATTCGGGTTCGGCTTGCCCGCGCTGAAGCGGTCGCGCGTGGCGTCGCGCGTCGAGCGGTACGGGTAGCCGGCGAACAGCGTGTTGAAGCACTGCGCCTCGGGCAGCGCGTGGGGCGGCCTGTCGAGGAAGGCCCAGGCACCGCCGAAGTAGTCCTCGGCTCCCGTCGAGGTGACCGTGGGGAACTCCTCGTCGCCGTCGAGGAAGAACTTCATCTCGCCCTCGCCCCACCAATAGCGCTCCAGGGCGCACAGGGCCATGTAGGTGCCGACGTAGTAGCCCTTGCCGCGCACGCCGTCGAGCACGGTGTAGTCGACGCCCCTGCGGGTGCTGCGCTCGCGGTTAAAGCGGGCGTGGAAGTACATGGCGTCGTCCGGCACGTCGGTGAGCGCGTAGTTGAACGTGTAGAAGATGTACTTAATGAACCCGGGGTGCTCGCTCGTAAGCGTGACCTTGGCGTGCTTCCTGAAGGGCATCTCGAAGTAGCAGTTCATGCCGCCCGTCGGGTTCACGCAGATGGGCATCGAGTTGACGATGGCGCGCTCACCGAAGCCGTTGCAGAAGAAGTCGCCGACAGGGCACTCGACCGAGGGGGTCTCCTCGTCGTCCCAGTAGAAGCGCAGCACGAGGTCACGCATGACGAAGCTGCCGGCGGCGGTCTTGTCGGGGACGGTCATCCAGATGTGGCGGATGATGCCGGGGCCCTCGATGTCCGCGAGCGTGATGGTCTCGCCGGACTCAAGGGGCACGCAGCACGAGCCCTTGCGGCCGACGCCGAGGTGGCTGGCCGACATGGCGGCGCGGCCCTTCTCGCCCGTGATGTTCTCGGGGGTGATGGCGCGGCTTTCCTCACCGCCGTGCATCCACACGTCCTTAAGGAACTCTCTCATCGTCGACCTCCTCTATTCGTCGTCGTCGCACTCGGCGGAACTGGCACCGTTCACGTAGATGATCTGCTGGCGCGCCTCGTTGACGAGGGCGTCGAAGTCGAGTTTCTCGTCGGGGCGCGCGAGCGCGACCGTCATGGCGAGCGGGAGGTTGACACCCGCGATCACGTGGATCCGGTCGGAGGCGAAGCGGGAAAAGCGCTGGTTCACGCTGCCGCCGTACGCGTCGGTGAGGACGACGACCTCGTCAGTGCCCGAAAGAGCCGCCTCGACCGCCGCGTCGAGCCCCTCGCCGTTGTCGTTCACGTAGGCGCACACGGCGTTGACGGCGTCGCCCTTACCCGTAAGGAACTCGAGGGTGTCCTTGAAGCCCTGGGCGAGAAGGGAATGGCTCGCCACAACTATCTTTCTCATTGATTCACCAATCTCTTGGGTCGAAGCTAGGCGAGGATGCCGGCGGCGGAGGCGACCATCGCGAGGACGATCACCACGAGGATGAGGGCCGTCATGCTCGCGTTCTTCTTGGTAAGAAGGTAATACGCGCTTCCCGTGATGGCGGCGGGGATCATGGCAGGCAGGATCTTGTCGAGCAGCGGCTGAATCTCCATCGCGACGTCGCCGAAGCTGAAGCTAATCGGGCAGGTGACGCCGATGACCGAGGCGATGAGGCAGCCGACCACGGTGAGGCCGAGCACGGAGGCGGCGGCAGTGAGGTTGGGAAGCTTCTCGCTGAAGTCGGTGACGAGCTTCACGCCCTGCTTGTAGCCGAACTCGAGGGCGTGCATGCGGACCCAGAAGATGGCCAGGATGAGCGCGAACCAGATGCCGGCTCCCACGGGGTTGCCCTCGATGGCCATGTAGGCGGCGATGGAGCCCATGATGGTCGGGATCATGGTCATGAGCAGGGAGTCGCCGACGCCGGCGAGCGGTCCCATGGTGCCGATCTTCAGGTCTTGGACGGCGTCCGCCGCCGCTAGGCCGTCGCGCTCCTCCATGGCCACGCAGGCGCCAAGGATGATGGCGGCGAGCCAAGGCTGGGTGTTGTAGTAGCGGAAGTGGTTGTTGAGCGCTTGCTTATAGTCCTCGTCGTTCGTGTAGATCTTCCTCAGGACCGGCGAGAGGGCGTAGGCGACTGAGGCGCCCTGCTGGGTCTGGTAGTTGAAGGTGCACACGCTCATGAGCCAGCGCCAGTTCGCGTTGCGCAGGTCCTTCTTGGTGACCTTGTAGCCGGAGGGCTTGCCCTCGGCGACGGCGGTGATGTTCTCGTTTTCCATGGTTACTCATCCTCTCCGATGAAAGCGTCTGCGGAAGCGTGGGCGGCGAGCTCGGTGTCCCTCTCGGCACGCTGGTAGAACGCAATCGCGAGGGCAACGCCGACGATGGCGGCGCCGATGATGGGCACGTTCAGGAAGGCTGAGAGGAAGAAGCCGGCGAGCAGGTACTGGAAGTACTTGGCGGTTGGCATGTAGCGGAGCAGCATGGCGATACCGACGGCCGGGAGCATCTTGCCGGCGAGGGTGAGGCCGGAGAGGAACCACTGGGGCATGACCTCGAGGAGCCAGTTGACGGCGGGCTGGCCGAGCGTCACGGAGACAAAGACGGGCAGGGCGGCGCACAGGCCGAAGAGCGCGGGGCAGACCCACAGGATGGCGTTCATCTGCTTGAACTTGCCCTCGTCGCAGAACTTCTGGGACTTCTCGACGACGAAGCCGTTGAGGATCTTGACGATGACGTCGAGCTGGATGCCGAGCATGCCGACCGGCAGGCCGATGGCGAGGCCCGTGTCGGAGCCCAGGGTCACGCCGTAGGCGGTGGCGATGATGGCCATCGTGCCGTAGTCGGGAATGGAGGAGCCGCCGAAGCCCGCGACGCCGAGCTGCATGAGCTGAATGGTGCCGCCGATGACAAGGCCGGTCTTCCAGTCGCCCATGACGACTCCGGTGATGAGGCCCCAGAAAACGGCGTAATTGACGAAGATCATCGGGATGCCGTAGTAGTCCACGTGCTTGATGAAGGCCAGCAGGGTCAAAAGGACGACCTGCAGGATAGTGAAGTTGACCATATTTCCCCCTTAGATGAGGTCTGCGACGGAGACGGGCTTGTCGGCGGGCACGAACTGGGCCGTCACCTTGACGCCACGGGCGATGAGCGCCTTGTAGCTCTGGACGTTCTCGGCGGAGGCGTAGGCGCGCTGGGTGAGCTGGATGCCGTCCTCCTTGACGAGCGAGCCGCCGACGACCAGCGACGGGAGCTCGACGCCCGACTCGACCAGGCGAAGCATCGTCTCGGGCTCCTTGGCGATGACGAAGACCTTCTCGCGGTCGTACTTGCCCGCGGCGAAGTTCTTGAGCGCGGTCTGCTCGGAGATGATCGAAACGGCCATGCCCGCGGGGCGCGCCATCCTCATGGTGGACTTCAGGACCTCGTCGCCGGCGACCTTGTCGTCGATGACCATGACTCGGGTCGCGCCCGACACCGGGGCCCACTGCGTCACGATGATGCCGTGAAGCAGGCGATTGTCGATTCGTGCCATAACAACACTCATGTTTGCTCCTATCAAATGAAGTTTTGCGTTCGGTACTGCCTCGGCGCTATCCGGATTCGCGCCGGGCAAGGGGTTATCGGATTATTGAGGACGCGCGGTCAGCTTGCGGCGGCGCGGGGAAGGTCACTCGTCGAGCAGAAGGTCCGAGGAGCCGAGGCGCTCTTCTCGCGCCGGGGCGGCGCTCACGCTTATGTAGTCGAAGACATATGCGATCTCGCTTACGGGAACCTCTACGCGATAGCGCGTCGAGATGCTCGAGAAGCTCTGCCTGAAGGACTCGATGAAATCGGCGCGTTCCTCCTCGAAGCGGTCCTGGCCAACGTAGGTCTCAATGGGGTTTCTGGTAACAAGGCGCTCGACGAGACAGCAGAGGTGAACGTAGAGCCCAATGATGGCGTTGCTGCCGATCTTCTCGCCTGTCCTGCGCTGAAGCTCGTGCACGGCGCTCTCGATCTCGTGGAATAGCCGCTCCGGGTCGAGGATGGTGATGGAGCGGATGACGTTCTGCAGCGTCATGTTCGAGAGCAGCTTCTCGTGGAAAGAAGAGAGCTCGGAAGCGTCAAGCCACCTGCCGAACACGGCATCAACCTTAGAGGCGGACGCCGTCGACATGATGTCCTCGAGGGCGACGAAGGGGACGGAGGCGACCCCGGGGTCTCCCGTGCCGATGACGGCGCAGACGCGGTGCTCGGAGAAAACGGCGTCGTTCGACCCGTTCGCGACGAGCTGCTTGAAGGGCCTCGTGAGCAGGCGCGCGCCTATGGTGCGCGGGAGGCTCTGCGAGACGAGCTGGCGTATCCTCTCCGCGGCGTCGACCCCGGACTCGGAGCAGAAGACGATGGCGTCCTCACGGTTGACGCGCTCGATCACCTTGCAGTGCGTCACGCACGCGGCGGTCGCATCGCCAAGAACCTCGGCGATGGACTTGCCGCCGAGCAGCCCGACCCCGATCTCGAGCGCAAGACCGGTAGAGACGTTGTTCACCACGCCGATAGTGGAGTCGGTAACGTTCTCGAGGGCCTTATAGGCCTCCTCCAAGGAGCCCATGTCGACGAGGAACACGACCCCGGTACAGTAGGAATGGCGGTCGACGAGGCGCTGGAGCGGACCGACGATGTCCTTCAGCTGCTGGTCGTAGGGCATGTCGACAGCCTCGTACACATGCATGCCGAGCATACGGTTCGCCGCGTCGGCGATGCTCGTCGCCGTTGAGTAGCCGTGGGACAAGATGACGCAGAGCGTTCGAAGAGCCTTCGCGTCGCGAGACTCCGATGCGACGCACAGCGTCAGAAGCGTCTTCGTGAAGTGATCGAGCGAGATTCCCAGCGCCCCTTCCACGTCTGCGGCGACCTGATCGGAGACACTCGAGGCAAACGGCAATTCGGAGGTCACGGCACCGAGGAGATGGGAGATTTGCTCCGCACAGGCAGACTTTCGCTTAGCCAGGCCGATACCCGGCCACAACTGCAGGCAAATCTCCTGGGCCAGTAGAAAAGCGACCTTCCTCGAAAGCTCGATGCCATAAGAAGAGCCTGCGTCGGCAAGGACCGCGCCCACGACGCGCTCGAAGGCGCGCGACCTCGAGGAGGCGACGCCGTGGTCGAAGATCAAGTGATCCTCAACGCCGCGCACAGCGGAGACAGCTTGCGAGACAAGCTCGGAGACAGAGAGCTCCCCGGCGCAGAATCGCTCATCGAGGGAGCACAGGGCATCGAGCGCCTGCTCGACCGGCCCTGTGCTCTCGGCGGCATCCAGAGACGCGTCAATCAGAACGCCATCGTCGGGCTGTTGATCGATCTGCGCGGAGGAGAGGAGCCCGCTGGGAAGAAGATACGGGCGAACGACGACGTAGTCGCCCTCGCGATTGAGGAACGCTTTGGCACAGCAGTTCGTCACGCAGGCGCGCAAGCCGGCGATGTTATCGGAAAAGTCCGCGTTCACGAGGCAACGGTATGCGCCGCGGCTGATCTTCACATCAGAACCGATTCGGCACCCCTCGCTGCGCAGGAAGCTCAAGATGAGATCCTCGCGCTCCTCGGGGGTCCGCTCCTTGAGTGAGGGGACGCGGGCACAGATGGGCATTTTGCTGTAGGCCGAGGAAACCTTCAGGTCATCGGCGGAAAGCGTCGTCGAAAGAACGAGGCGAGCGCGCGGCGCATCCTGGGAGGCATCGAGCCCGAGGGCCGTCGCAAGGCAGTGCTCCATCGCAGAGGGAGAGAGTGCCTCGATGCCGTTGACAAAGACCACACCCCCGCGCGCTTTCGCGATCGACTCGTCAAGAAGCCCGTTGAACGAGGCGGCGTCCGGGACCCCGGCGCAGTCGATGCGCACATAGGAGGAGTCGCGGGACAGCAAGCCCTGGTTCTTGCCGTACTCGTACACAAGGCGAGAAAGGAAAGACTTACCGACACCCACGCCGCCGCTCAAGAGGATGGGCAGGCCAAACGGAGGGTACTGAACCGCAGCCTTGCACTGCTCGACAACGGAGCTGAGGCTCATGTCGAAGCCCACGGCACGCGCGAAGTCGCGGTGATCGGCGATTCCCGTCGCCTGGATGAGGTCGGCGAGCGAAGCGTACTCGCTTGCAGAGAGCTTTACCTGAAAACGCTTCTGGAACGCGCGGCGATGAAAATAACGGACAGGCCTGCCCGCCACCTTAACCACAAGACCGGCGCGAACAAGGTCGTTGAGGTACTGGCTCGCCAGGCTCCTGGAGATGATGAGCGTCTCGGCGATGTCGGAGGTGGACAGACGGGCAAGGTCGTCGAGCGAGACGGCAGAGGTGAGGGCCTCGAGATGCTCGAGAATCCTGTCCCTCATGTCGACGGGTTTCTTTGCCAAGCTGTCCTGTGTGGTCTTGTCCATGACTTCTTACCTCCTCGTACAAGGAGTATAAGGGGAGAACAGAGAACGGAAGGGGGCGCGTGGGGGAATCAACAGCTCCGAGGAAAAGTCCACCACTTGAGGGGCAGAAAACAACGGCCATTGAACATTCAGGGCCGACGCTCAACACTTCGGCTCGACTCTTCGCTTTGGAATGGGCCCGGCGCGCCGGGGTCCCAACATAAAGAAGGGCCCCGGCGCGCAGGGCCTAAAGCTTAACCATGCGCGCGGCGATGCGAGCGCAGTCGCAGGCGGCCTTCTTCTCGAAGGTGTTGTAGTCGACGACCCGGCCCTCGGCGCAGGGCTTGTCGCTGATGGCGCGCACGACGACGAGGGGCACGCCGTTGAGATAAGCGGCCTGCGCGATGGTGCAGCCCTCCATCTCGCAGCACAGGTCCCCGAAGGTCGCGAGGATTCGCTCCTTCCGTTCCGCGGGCGAGACGAACTGGTCGCCGGAGACGACGCGGCCCTTGAGGACCTTAATGTCGGGGGCGACGGCGGCCGCGGCGGCGCACGCCGCCAGCAAGGGCCGGAACGGATCGCGCAAGATCAAGGCGTCGCCCGGGAGGTCGGGCGTTACCGTCAGCCGGCGCCGCGTCTGCCGCATCATGAGGGAGAACGGCCTGGCCGGCGCATACGGCAGGAAGAGGTTCAAGGTGCACCCCGGGGCGGTCAACGAGGCCGACGTGTCGAACGTCTTCGCGCGCGGCTTCGGCGGCAGGGCGCCGTGCACCCATATATGCAGCGACTTGGCCTGCGTGCGCGTCGGGGCGTCGTGGAACTACGTCTGCCTGCTCGTCGACCTCTGCAACGGGGAGATCGTCGGCCACTCCGAAGGACCGAGGAGGGACGCGCGAGCTCCGAGCCAAGCTCTTGGATTACGTGCACTGGTACAACAACTTCAGGATCCACTCAACGCTGGGCTACATGTCGCCGGTCGAGTTCAGGGAGGCGGGGCCGTCCCTCCCGGAATCGTCCAAATAAGTGTTGCCAATCCATAGCCAATCCAGCCATCATCTTCGCGAAGGCGGACGTCAGGAAAAGCTCGGCTTGAGCTCGGTCGGACGCGGTCTGTGGGGCATCATTCAGGCTCAGGGGGTCTCCTTGTCTTCTTCGGTCGCAACCTGAATGATAGGGACGGCCCCTTCTCTCTTTCCCCTTCGTTTTCGACGCGTCACCCTCTCGGCGGGCTTAAGGCCCGCGCTCGCGGGTGCAGGGGCTACGCCCAAACCCCAAAAACGTAACGCCGTGCTCGAAGCGTTTCCGGACGTCAGCGTAATCTCAAATCCCGTTCGTCAACTCATGGGCAAGCCACCTGAGACTACTCATTTCTCCTACTGGCAATGAAGACCTGCGACCTGCAGTTTTGCAAACTGCTTGAAAGCCACCTGCGTTGATTCACTTCCTATTGCAGCTGGCGGCTTGCACGCGAAAAGGCATTTAAGTTTCAAAACGGGCGTTTTCGGCGCTATCGAGCCTCCAAAGGCATCCCGCCGCGCCCTTTGGGACAAAAACAAAAACTCAAAGCCCTGAGTTCGAAAATAGTTTTTGGAGTTGTCCCGACTTTTGTCCCCGAAGCCGACGAAACGCGACAGGGTGTCACCTGGCGGCACTCGATTCGAGACGGCACCGAAAACTGGATGCAACCGGAATGACAGGACGGCAGAACCGAAGCCATCGAGTGGGGATAGAAAAAGGCCCGGGTGCCGTGGCATCCGGGCCTTTGCTAGCAACTTGATGTTGCGGGCAGCTTAGAACTTGTGGCCGCACTTCTTGCAGACGCGCAGCTTGTTCTTGCCGTCCTTCTCGTGACCGACGCGGGTAACCTTACCGCACTCGGGGCAGACGAGATTGACGTTGGAGGCGTCGATGGGAGCCTCCTGCGAAACGATGCCGCCCTGCTGGTTGGCAGCGTTGGGCTTGACGGCCTTCTTGACGACCGAAACGCCCTCGACAACGACCTTGTTCTCGGCGGGGAGAGCACGCAGGACAACGCCCTGCTTGCCGCGATCCTTACCAGAGAGAACCTGGACCTTATCGCCCTTCTTGATATACATATATCTCCCCTAACTACAAGGTCTCGGGAGCGAGCGAGACGATCTTCATGTACTTCTTGTCACGAAGCTCGCGAGCGACGGGCCCGAAGATACGGGTGCCGACGGGCGAACCATCGTTGTTGATGACAACGCAGGCGTTCTCATCAAAGCGAATGTAGGAGCCATCCTTGCGGCGGATCTCCTTAACGGTGCGAACGACGACGCAACGGACAACGTCCTTCTTCTTGACGTTGGCGCCAGGGGTAGCCTCCTGGACAGCACCGATGAACACATCGCCGATGCCTGCATAACGACGCTTGGAACCGCCAAGCACCTTGATGCAGCGAATCTTGCGAGCGCCGGAGTTGTCGGCGACGTTCAGCATGGTTTGCATCTGAATCATGGTAGATGTTCCTCCGAACTAAGAACCGAAGAGAGGTGCGCAGCCTTTATACGGCCCGTGGTATGCAAGCCAGGCATACGCACATCTTCGGAAACGTACAAGTCGTAAGAGCGACTGCTTATTTAGCGCGCTCGACGACCTCGATGAGGCGCCAACGCTTCATCTTGGACATAGGACGGGTCTCCATAACGCGGACGGTGTCGCCCACGCCAGCCGTGCACTCCTCGTCGTGAGCGTGCAGCTTCTTGGAGCTGGTCATCATCTTGCCGTACTTGGGGTGACGCTTGCGCTCGGTGATGGTGACAACAATGGTCTTGGCACCGGAGACGGAGGTAACGACACCCGTACGGACCTTACGCGAGTTACGCGAATCAGTCATGTTCTCTCCTTAGGTCCTACTCGGCGACAGCGGACTTCTCCGCTGCGATCTCGCGGGCGCGCTGCTCCGTGAGGACGCGAGCGATGTCCTTCTTCACGGTGTTGACGCGAGCGGTGTTGTCCAGCTGGCTGGTGGCCATCTGGAAACGAAGGTTAAAGAGCTCGGCGCGCATTTCCTTCAGCTTCTCAACGAGCTGAGCGTCCGAGAGCTCACGAATCTCTGCGGGCTTCATTAGTTCTCCTCCTTGGCGGCGGCGGCGTCCTCAGCAGCCCACTTGGCCTCGAGAGCGGCCTCCTCAGCCATCTCCTTCTCGATGCGCTGCTCAGCGTTCTTGGCAGCAACAATCTTGGTCTTGATGGGGAGCTTGTGCTGCGCAAGACGCAGAGCCTCGCGAGCGACCTCCTCGGGCACGCCCTTGACCTCGAACATGATGCGGCCGGGCTTGACGACGGCCACCCACTCCTCGGGGTTACCCTTACCAGAACCCATGCGAGTCTCGGCGGGCTTCTTGGTGATGGGCTTATCGGGGAAGATCGTGATGTAGACACGACCGCCACGCTTCATGTAGCGGGTCATGGCAATACGAGCGGCCTCGATCTGACGGTTGGTGATCCAATGGGCCTCGAGAGCCTGGATACCAAACTCGCCGAAATGCAGCTCGGTATTACCCTTGGCCTGGCCCTTCATGGAGCCACGCTGCACCTTGCGGTGAAGAATACGCTTAGGGGCAAGCACTACTGACCCCTCCTCTCGGAGTTACGACGACGAGGACGGGAAGAGCCCTCGAGTGCAGGGTTGGGAACAGGCTGGCCCGGGAGCTTCTCGCCCAGGTAGATCCAGACCTTCACGCCGCAAGCGCCCATGGTGGTGCTGGCGACAGCCGTGCCGTAGTCGATCTTGGCACGGAGGGTGTGCAGAGGCACGCGACCCTCGCGGTACCACTCACGACGGCCCATCTCGGCACCGCCGAGACGACCGGAGCACTGGATACGGATGCCCTTAGCGCCGGCCTTGCGGGCGGACTGGACCGCCTTGCGCATAGCGCGACGGAAGGCAACGCGGCCCTCGAGCTGCTCGGCGATAGACTGAGCAACGAGGTTGGCGGCGAGCTCGGGGCGCTTGATCTCGACAACATCGACGGAGAGCTGGCCCTTGGAGACGCCAGCGACCTTCTCGAGCTCGGTGCGGAGGGTATCGATCTCGGCACCCTTCTTACCGATGACAACGCCGGGGCGAGCGGTGAGGATGATGACCTTCACCTTGTCGCCAGCGCGCTCGATCTCGACGCGGGAGACAGCTGCGCGGGAAAGACGCTTCTCGAGGTACTTGCGGATCTCGAGATCGTTACCGAGGGTCTTAGCGTAATCCTTCTCTGCGAACCAGCGGGAGCGCCAGTTCTCGGTGATGCCAAGACGGAAGCCGGTGGGGTAGACTTTCTGACCCATACAGCTTTACGCCTCCTTTCGAGGAGCAACGACGACGGTGATGTGGGAAGTACGCTTCAGAATGCGAGAAGCGGAACCCTTGGCGCGGGGACGGATGCGCTTAAGCGTCGGACCCTCGTCAACATAGGCAGCGGCGACAACCAGGTTGTCGGCACGCAGACCGTTGTTGTTCTCGGCGTTCGCAACGGCGGAACGGAGAACCTTCTCGACATCCACGGCGACGGCGCGGTCGCAGAAGTGGAGGATGTCGAAGGCCTGAGCGACAGGCTTGCGGCGGATCAGATCGACCACCAGGCGGGCCTTGCTGGGGGAAACACGCACGTACTTAGCGACGGCGCGAACCTCGGTGGCCTCAGTTTCAATAGACTTAGTTGCCATTTACGGTTAACCCCCTATTTGGCCTTGTGGCCACGGAACGTACGAGTCGGCGCGAACTCGCCGAGCTTGTGACCAACCATGGACTCGGTAACATACACGGGCACATGCTTGCGGCCGTCGTGGACGGCGATGGTGTGACCAACCATCTCGGGGAAGATGGTGGACGCGCGGGACCAGGTCTTCACGACGTCCTTCTTGCCAGCCTCGTTCATCGCGGTGATACGCGAGAGAAGGCGAGTCTCCACGAACGGGCCCTTTTTGAGACTTCTGCTCATAAGTGCTTTCTCCTAAAACTCGGTATCCAAAATTACTTCTTACGGCGACGAATGATGTGCTGGTTCGAGACCTTCTTCTTCTTGCGCGTACGAAGGCCCTTCGTCGGCTTACCCCAGGGGGTAACAGAGGGACGACCAGAGGTGTGGTTCTTGCCCTCGCCACCGCCGTGCGGGTGGTCGACAGGGTTCATGACGGTACCGCGGACGGTCGGGCGCACGTTCATGTGACGCTTACGGCCGGCCTTGCCGATGACGATGTTGGCGTGATCGGCGTTGCCGACCTCACCGACGGTGGCGCGGCAGGTAACGAGGATGCGGCGCATCTCGGAGGAAGGCATACGGACGATAGCGTACTTGCCTTCCTTACCCATCAGCTGGCAGGAGTTACCGGCGGAACGGGCGATAGCAGCGCCCTTGCCCGGCTGGAACTCGACGGCGTGGATGAGCGTACCGACGGGGATGTCGGCGAGGGGCAGAGCGTTGCCCGGCTTGATGTCGGCGTCAGAACCGGACATGATGGTCTGACCGACCTCGAGGCCCTTGGGGGCCAGGATGTAGCGCTTCTCACCGTCAGCATAGTGCAGCAGAGCGATGCGAGCGGAACGGTTCGGATCGTACTCGATCGTGGCAACCTTGGCGGGCACGCCGTCCTTGTTGCGCTTGAAGTCGATCACGCGGTAACGACGCTTCACGCCGCCGCCCTGGTGGCGGGTGGTGATGCGGCCGTTGTTGTTACGACCGGCCTTCTTGGGCAGGGGCTCGAGAAGGGACTTCTCGGGCTTGGTGCAGGTGATCTCGGAGAAGTCGGAGATCGTCTGCCAACGCCTACCAGCGGAGGTCGGCTTAAGGTGCTTTACAGCCATTACAATCCCTTTCAATAGGAATCCGTTAGCCATCGCAGACAGGGATTCGAGGTTCTGCCTCGGGTGCGATGACACCGGACGTATACACGGTTCCGGGCGTGTCCATTTTATACGCCCGAAACCTTGAGCTCTCGCCTCCCCTATTTGGGAGGCATGAGCTCACTCAACAGCAGCGAGTCTTAGGCCTGGTTGCCAAAGACCTCGATGGTGTCGCCCTCGGCCAGCGTGACGATGGCCTTCTTCCAAGAACGGGTCTTGCCGGCGACATAGCGCACGCGCTTGATCTTGGGCTTGACCGTCAAGGTGTTCACGCGAACGACCTTGACGCCGAAGATCTCCTCGACAGCGTCCTTGATCTGATACTTGTTAGCATCCTTGGCGACCTCGAACGTGTACTTGTTCAGCTCCATGCCGGAGAAGGAACGCTCGGACACGATCGGACGGATGATGATCTCGTGGGCGGTCATTTATGCAAGCACCTCCCCGAAGTGAGCGGCGATGTCAGCGGGCATCAGCACAGCGTTGTTGTTGACGAGATCGTAGGTGTTGGCCTCGTCGGCAGTGATGATGAACGTCTTGGGAATGTTGCGGAACGACAGGTAGGCGTTGACGTCCTCATCGCGAACGATGATGGTCAGACGCTTGCCCTCAAGGCCGAGAGCCTTGAGCATGGCGACGGCAGCCTTGGTGGAAGGCTTCTCGAAGCCGTAGTCGTCGACGAGCACGAGCTCGCCATCGGCCAGCTTGGCGGACAGCGCGGAGCGCATAGCCAGCTTGACCTCCTTGTTGTTCATACGCTTAGCGTAGGAACGGGGCTTGGGGGCGAAGACAACGCCACCGTGACGCCACTGGGCAGCACGGATGGAACCCTGGCGGGCACGGCCGGTGCCCTTCTGACGCCAAGGCTTCTTGCCGCCACCGGAAACCTCAGAGCGACCCTTAGCAGACTGGGTGCCCTGACGCCAAGAGGCCATCTGGCACTTGACGATGTGGTGCATAACGTGGATGTTCGGCTCGATGCCGTACACCTCAGCGGCGAGCTCGGCCTCGGCGACCTTCTTGCCCTCGCTGTTCTTTACTTCAAACTTTGCCATTTAAGTGTTCTCCTTGGTATGACGCTGGGCTAAATGGGCTGGGCCCTTAGGCCATACGGATGGCGACGAGACCATTCTTGGCACCCGGGACAGCGCCCTTGACCAAGATGAGGTTCTGCTCGGCATCGATGCGGACAACGGAAAGGTTCTTGACGGTAACGCGCTCGTTACCCATGTGACCGGCCATCTTAACGCCCTTGAGGACGCGCGCAGGATAGGCGCACTGACCGATAGAACCGGGGTGACGCTGGAAGTGAGAACCATGCGTCATAGGACCGCGGCGCTGACCCCAGCGCTTGATGCGACCCTGGAAGCCCTTACCCTTGGAGGTACCGATGACGTCGACCTTCTCGACATCAGCGAAATCAGCGACGGTGACGACCTCGCCGACCTTGTGCTCCTCGCCGTTCTCGACGCGGACCTCACGAAGGAAGCGGACAGGCTCGACGCCAGCCTTGGCGAAGTGACCAGCCATGGGCTTGTTCACGTTCTTGGCCTTGATGTCGCCGAAACCGATCTGGACGGCGTCATAGCCGTCGGTTGCCTGAGTTTTAACCTGCGAGACAGCGCAGGGGCCAGCCTGGATGACCGTGACGGGAACGACGTTGTCGTCCTCGTCCCAAACCTGGGTCATGCCAATCTTGCGGCCGAGAATCATGCTGATCAAGATATGATCCCAACTCTCGCGTGGTCTTGGGACAATGCGTACACCACCGAGCGTACGCCCCTAGAGGACCACTACTTACACGACGTGCTCCCCAGCCTTGTATTTCGCCCGGACTACCTGACAACCCTATTAAGCAGGCATTTTGTCCAGCCAGAATACTCCCCTGGTTTCACACAGCTGTTTAGTATACACGGCTGCGGGCGTATCCATCGAGATTCATATTTCACTCACATTGTTTACGCAGGTAAAGTGCGTGGAGTCTCCCGAGCTTGGCAGAGGGGCGGCGAAATATATTAAGTTTGCTGCTCTACAGTCCTGCGCAAGACGGAAAGCACATTAAGTGCTTTCCTTTGCGTGCGGAACTCGCGACAAACTTAATATATTTCGC
>CABUVF010000013.1 GCA_902494945.1 uncultured Collinsella sp. | reverse complement strand
TTCGTTCGCGGGGGCGGCGGTCCAAAAGACCAAAGGACCTGCGGATACTTGAACGATTGGGAGTTTGCCCGAGTGGTTAATGGGGACGGGCTGTAAACCCGTTGGCTCTGCCTACATAGGTTCGAATCCTATAGCTCCCACCCGTCAAGTGCCTGTATAGCTCAGTCGGTAGAGCACTTCGTTGGTAACGAAGAGGTCACCAGTTCAAGTCTGGTTGCAGGCTCCATCCGGCGGTGTAGCTCAGTTGGTTAGAGCACACGGTTCATACCCGTGGCGTCACTGGTTCGAATCCAGTCACCGCTACCATAGGTAACACGGTGGCTTCTCAATAGTATGTTGAGAGGCCACTATGGTATAAAGGCAAAGTCCCGTCCGGGGACGACCTGTTTAGAGGAGGGCTTTATGGCCAAAGAGAAGTTTGAGCGCACTAAGCCGCATGTTAACATCGGCACCATTGGTCACGTCGACCACGGCAAGACCACGCTGACCGCTGCCATCACCAAGGTTCTCTCCGAGACCGAGGGCTGCAAGGCTGACTTCACTGCGTTCGAGAACATCGACAAGGCTCCCGAGGAGCGCGAGCGCGGCATTACGATCTCCGTCTCCCACGTCGAGTACGAGACTGCTGCCCGTCACTACGCTCACGTTGACTGCCCGGGCCACGCTGACTACGTCAAGAACATGATCTCCGGCGCTGCTCAGATGGACGGCGCTATCCTGGTCATCGCTGCTACCGACGGCCCCATGGCTCAGACTCGCGAGCACATCCTGCTCGCCCGTCAGGTCGGCGTTCCCTACATCGTCGTCTTCCTGAACAAGTGCGACATGGTCGACGATGACGAGCTTATCGACCTCGTCGAGATGGAGACCCGTGAGCTCCTCTCCGAGTACGATTTCCCCGGCGACGACATCCCCGTCATCCGTGGTTCCGCTCTGGGCGCTCTCGAGGGCGACGCCAAGTGGATGGACGCCATTCGCGAGCTCATGAACGCCGTCGACGAGTACATCCCGACGCCTGCTCGTAACAACGACCTCCCGTTCCTGATGGCCGTTGAGGACGTTATGACCATCTCCGGCCGTGGTACCGTTGCTACCGGCCGTGTCGAGCGCGGTGAGCTCAAGCTCAACGAGCCCGTCGAGATCGTCGGCATCAAGGATACCCAGAACACCGTCGTTACCGGTATCGAGATGTTCCGTAAGTCCATGGACTTCTGCGAGGCTGGCGACAACGTCGGTCTGCTGCTCCGCGGCATCAAGCGCGAGGACATCGAGCGCGGCCAGGTTCTCTGCAAGCCCGGTTCGGTTACCCCGCACACCAAGTTCACCGGTGAGATCTACGTTCTGACCAAGGAGGAGGGCGGCCGTCACACCCCGTTCTTCGATGGTTATCGTCCTCAGTTCTACTTCCGTACCACCGACGTTACCGGTACGGTCAAGCTCCCCGAGGGCACCGAGATGGCTATGCCTGGTGACCACATCACCATCGAGGGCGACCTCATCCACCCGATCGCCATGGAGGAGGGCCTGCGCTTCGCTATCCGCGAGGGTGGCCACACCGTCGGTTCGGGCATCGTCTCCACGATCATTGAGTAAATTAGCTCTTTGATATAGCTGACTTAGAGAACCCGGCACTTATATGGGTGCCGGGTTCTTTTTACGCGGGACTTTTTGCCTGACGAATACGCTTGGCTTGCTTTTAAGCTGAACGTGACGGATCGATTAGATCTCGATGGCTTCATTGATGTGTTCCAAATATGAATGGATCCACCGAGAACCAATTGACTCGAGGTTTTCATTGACAGCACTTACGTGGAGCTGATAAAGTAACAACTCGTGCCCGTACGGGGCGGAAATGAAAGGTTCAGGATACATGCGTACTCTAGTTACTCTTGCGTGCACTGAGTGCAAGCGCCGCAACTATACGACCACCAAGAACAAGTCGACCATGCCTGATCGTATGGAGATCAAGAAGTATTGCCCCTGGTGCCGTCACCACACGCTGCACAAAGAGACTCGCTAGTCTCTAGTCATATACGCCAGTAGTTCAATTGGTAGAGCATCGGTCTCCAAAACCGAGTGTTGAGGGTTCGAGTCCTTCCTGGCGTGCCAGTCATTATTCCGTAAGCTCCCACTTGGGGGCTTACGGTTTACTCATGTATAAGCGCATTGCGCGGAGGTAACCCAAATGGCCAACAAGAAGAACAAGAAGAAGGCACAGCAGCAGGCGCCTGCCAACAACGCTGCCGCCAACTCCAAGGTTGAGGCCAAGAAGGCCGTTGCCAAGAAGAGCGAGAAGGCTGCGAAGTCTAAGAAGAACGAGAAGCCTGGTTTCTTCGCCCGCACCAAGAAGTATTTCGCTTCGGTGAAGTCCGAGATGAAGCGTGTGACGTGGCCCGATAAGAAGGAGCTCGTGAACTACTCGGTCGTCGTTTGCGCTTCTCTGATCGTCGTCGGCGTCGTCATCGCTCTGCTCGATGCTGGCTTTGGCGAGGCTCTTGCTCTGTTCTCTGGATTGAGGGGCTAAACCATGTCTAAGCGTTGGTACGTCGTTCACACTTACTCTGGATACGAGAACCGCGTTAAGTCCGATCTCGAGCATCGCATCGAGACTATGGGCATGCAGGACCGTATCTTTGATATCGAGATTCCTATGGAGCGCGTCACCGAGATTAAAGAGGGTGGCAAGCGTGAGACCAAGGATTCCAAGATCTTCCCGGGTTATGTCCTGGTCCGCATGGAGATGGATGACGATGCTTGGACGTGCGTTCGTAACACGCCTGGCGTCACCGGTTTCCTGGGCGGCAACGGCAAGCCCGCTCCGCTTTCCCGCGACGAGTACAACAAGATGACTCGTCGTCCCGGTAAGGGCGATTCGCCCAAGCGCACCTCGGTTGATATTCAGGTCGGCACGTCCGTCCGCGTCATCGATGGCCCGCTTACCGACTTTGATGGCAAGGTCTCCGAGGTTAACACCGAGGCTGGCAAGCTCAAGGTCACGCTGATGATCTTTGGCCGCGAGACGCCGGTCGAGCTCGACTTTAACCAGGTCGCTGTCATCGCTTAAGTTTTCGTCCGTTCGCGCGAGCGTGCTTCTTCTGTGACTGCTCATCTCAGGAGTGCTTCTAACACGTGCGTGCTTACGATATAGCAAGTACTTCACACTCGTGATTCGAAAGGAATGACCATGGCTGAGAAGAAGGTTGCCAACGTCATTAAGCTCCAGATTCCTGCTGGTGCAGCTAACCCCGCTCCTCCCGTCGGCCCCGCCCTGGGCGCTGCTGGCGTGAACATCATGCAGTTCTGCCAGGCCTTTAACGCCGAGACGCAGGACAAGAAGGGCGACATCATCCCCGTTGAGATCTCTGTCTACGAGGACAAGTCCTTCTCCTTCATCACCAAGACCCCGCCGGCGGCTCACCTCATCAAGAAGGAGCTGAACCTCAAGTCTGGTTCCGCTAAGCCCCAGGCCGACAAGGTTGGTCAGCTCTCTCAGGAGCAGCTCACCAAGATCGCCGAGATCAAGATGCCGGACCTCAATGCCAACGACATTGACGCCGCCAAGAAGATCATCGCCGGTACCGCCCGTTCCATGGGCGTCACCATCGCTGAGTAGCGATTTCTTATGGTAACGACGGGTGCTCCGACCTGGGCGCCCGTTAAATGTGTGCAATAGGGCACACGATACGATGTGGGAGGGCTCACGCCCGTTTAACCACAGGAGGTAATGCACATGGCTAAGCATGGTAAGAGCTATAACGCCGCTGCCGAGAAGATCGATCGCGCCACGCTCTACACCCCCCTTCAGGCTGCCAAGCTCATTAAGGAGCTCGACACCGCCAAGTTCGACGAGACCGTCGAGGCCCACTTCCGTCTGGGCATCGATACTCGTAAGGCTGACCAGAACATCCGTGGTTCCATCTCCCTGCCCCACGGCACCGGCAAGACTGTTCGTGTTGCCGTCTTCGCCGAGGGCGAGAAGGCCCGCGAGGCCGAGGCTGCCGGCGCCGACATCATCGGTTCCGACGAGCTCGTCGCCCAGATCCAGAAGGGCGAGATCAACTTCGACGCTGCTATCGCTACGCCGAACATGATGGCCAAGGTTGGCCGCATTGGTAAGATCCTTGGTCCCCGTGGCCTCATGCCGAACCCCAAGCTCGGCACCGTGACCATGGACGTCGCCAAGATGGTCTCCGAGCTCAAGGCCGGCCGCGTTGAGTATCGCGCCGACCGTTACGGCATCTGCCACGTGCCCCTGGGCAAGAAGTCCTTCTCTGAGCAGCAGCTCGTCGAGAACTACGCTGCCCTGTACACCGAGATCCTGCGCGTCAAGCCCTCTTCTGCTAAGGGCAAGTACGTCAAGTCCATCTCCGTGTCTTCCACCATGGGTCCTGGCGTCAAGGTCGATCCCGCTATCCAGCGCGACTTCCTGGCTGAGTAACTAACAGTTACTGCCTGAGCAAAGCAAGCATTGCTAAAGAGACCCGGTTCTGCCTCGTGCAGGACCGGGTCTCTTGCTTTTGAGTCAACGAAACCACCACGAAGGGGACAGGCACCCTTGTGGTGGTTTTACTTGTGTTGTACTTTAGCGCGATATAGTACTACCCGAGGCCGAAGGGAGCCCAACATGTTTAAGAACACGCAACAGCTCCTAGGCCTAGCGCTACTAGATTGGATAGCGCGCTAGGGTTGTAATCTCGCTATAACGATTTGTTGTACCCGGGTGCGCTATCGTCTGCCGCTTTCAGGCGTGATGAGCGACACGGGTATTTTTCTATCTCTAGGCCTTCTCTCTCTCCTGAAAGCCATCTGTCATAAAACGGTCAATCAGGAGGAACATATAAGCCGCAAAATCACAATCTTTGACGCCACCCTGTGCGACGGTGAGCAGTCGCCGGGCGCCAGCATGAATACCGAGGAAAAGCTCTTCATCGCCCGCCAGCTGGTGCGCATGAACGTGGACGTTATCGAGGCGGGCTTTCCCATCTCGAGTCCTGGTGACTTTCGCTCCGTACAGGAGATTGGCAAGATTGCGGGCGACCGATGCACGGTATGCGGCCTGACGCGCGCTGTCGACAGGGATATCGAAGCGGCTGCAGAGGCGCTCAAAACGGCCCAGAGGCCCCGTATCCATACAGGGCTGGGTGTGAGCACCAGTCACCTGCGCGACAAGCTCCATATGACTGAGGAAAGGGCAATTGAGTGAGCGATCCATGCCGTCAAACATGCTCGCAAGTTCGTTGACGATGTTGAGTTTTATGCCGAGGATGCCGGCCGCTCCGATCAGGAGTTTCTGGTGCGCATTATCGAGGCGGCCGTAAAGGCCGGTGCCACGGTCGTGAACATCCCCGATACGATGGGCTACAACATGCCGTGGGACTTTGGCGCCCGCATCCGTGACCTGCGCGGGCGCTGCGGGTGCGGCCGGTCAGCGTGCGGTCGACGTGATGGAGTATCGCGAGTACGAGATTGAGCGCATTGCGCGCCAGGCATTTGAGGCGGCGCGCAAACGTCGCGGCAAGGTGACGAGTGTTGATAAGCGCAACGTGCTGGAGACGAGCCGCATGTGGCGCGAGATCGTGCATCGCGTGCAAGACGAGGAGTACTCCGACGTGGAGCTTGAGGACCTGCTCGTCGACAACGCCGCCATGCAGCTCATCAGTCGACCGGCAGACTTTGACGTCGTGGTGACGGAGAACATGTTCGGCGACATCCTGTCCGATGAGGCGGCTCAGATTACCGGATCGCTCGGTATGCTTGCCTCTGCCTCGCTGGATGATGGCGTATCGCTGTTTGGGCCGAGCGCTGGCAGCGCTCCTGACATCGCGGGGCTCGGCGTGACCAATCCGCTGGCTCAAATCTTGTCGGTGGCGATGCTGCTGACCTACGCGCTCGACATGGGCGAGCAAGCCGCGTGGATCGAGAGCGCCGTGGCGCGCGTGCTCGACGAGGGCTGGCGCACCCGTGACATCGCCGATGTCAACACCCCGGCAGATAAGATCCTCGGCACCACGACGATGGGCGACAAGGTCGTCGCCGCGCTGTAGGCGATGCCGATTCAAGCTGTCAAATATCTCAATCTGTAACATCTAAGGGGCAAAATCGTTCCTACCTGTTACAGATTGAGATTTTCGGCCGAGCATCCGTGGTCTGTCTCGATCTGTAACAGCTAACCGATTATTTGGGCCCTACCTGTTACAGATTGAGACAAACCGTTGGGACAGGTCGGACGAGTCAGCAAAACCACCACAAAGGTGCCGGTCCCCTTCGTGGTGGTTTTTAGCGCAACGAGGTGTTCCCAGCCGACCATACGGGCGGCCTTGCGCTCACGCTGCTCGATGACAGCGCATCTTTAGACGCGAAGTGCGGAACCGGGTGCATATACGAGCCGCGTAGCGTTACGAATTCATGGGAATGACCGTATCGCCAATTTGTACGCTTGCAATCTTGTCTGTGTCACAAACTTGCGAGAACGGCCAGGTCTTGTGGACATCAGTGGTGCCGTTATCCAGTTTATTTGCGAAATAGCCGCTGTGGCTGGTTGCGTCCTCAACATGACCGTCTTTGAACGTCACGATGAGGGGTATGTTGCCAACGGCATCCATAGACTCCTCCATGTTTTGAGACATCTTGCCGCTGTTGTTGTCGTGTTCGATGGAACGATCTATGTTGTAGCGGACTGAAACGCCAACGCAGGATACGGTGGCCTCTTGAATCGTCGCCTTGGTGCCGTTAAAGTTGACCGATTTGGGCGCAGGAATCGTAACGGATGTATCTTCGTAATTCAGCTGGAACTTAAGATCCCATGGGCCCGTAAGTATTTTCTTATACTCGGGAAGCTCTTTGCCAGCACGTGGCACAACGAGAGAGTTGATATGCGTGCGGACGGTCCTGCCCATAAGGCCGGGTGATTCAACGCTGAACTGTGCAAAGTATTGAATGCTGGAGTCATTGGGGTTCTTGTCAATGAGCCATGATTGGCCTTGGCCGCCATGCTCGCCATCAACGTATACGTTTCCATCGACACTTCCGGCGATAGTTCCGTTCTCGCCCGGCTCGGAAAGCTTTTTCAGGGCAGCGGGATCGTCGAACGTAAGCGTATAGGCGATGGTAACCATATCCTTGTCGCCCATGATGGCGTCGGCGGTCACGGTGACTCCGTTGTTGGAGCAGCTAGCACCGACGGGCCGGCCAATACGGTCGATGATCTCGGTTTGAGAAGCAGGTCCGTCAAAGATGTCGGAAAGCATGTCAGAAGGAAGCGGCAGGACGCCTGTTGCCATAGCCGTGCCAGCGCCTCCAATGACGATAGCGAGGACTGCCGTTACAGCGGCAATGCGAGCGACTGTTCTTACGGGATGGCGGGCGATGCGCGGCTTGCGTCGCGTGCCATTAAAGTTGCTTTGAGCGGTCGCCGCATCGCTTGAGGCGACGGACTGAGCAATCGAGTTTGCCATGTGCTGCTTCGCATTATCGGTAAACGAAATGTGCTCCAGGGCGTGGCGATAGTCATTCGAATTCGTAGTCATTGTGGTCTCCTTTCAAGGAAAGCCGAAGTGACGCACGTCCGCGGCTAAGGTGCTGGGCGGTTGCAGCTGGCGTCGCGTGAACGGCGTCTGCGATTTCCCTGATGCTCATGCCTGCGTAGTAGTGCAAAAAGATGGCGATGCGCTGTGCTTGAGGCAGGGCCGTGACAGCGGAAAGAATGGCGCAGTCGCGTTGCGCGAATTCTTGCTCGGTATGTGTTACGGGTGCGCAGAAATCGGGGAGCGAATCGAGGTCGACAACCGGGTGATTCGCGTGCGTACGGCCGATATCGCGACATGCGTTCAGTGCGACTCGGATCACCCAAGCACGTTCGTGTTCGAGCGAGTCGAACGGTTGAGTGCGTTGGAGAATCTTGATCAGCGTGTCCTGGCAGATGTCTTGAGCGTCGTCAGCGGATCCAAGGGCCGAATAGCACAATCGAAGGATGAGGTCGGAATACGTGTCGACCAAGCGCTTTGCTTCCCGCTCGATCTGATCGGCATCGCATCGGAGCGTGCTATTGCGGTTACGGCGTGCAGGCATAGTGTCACCTCCAATTGGTCGTGGTGGATATAGGGAAGGCGTCTCGCGAGGTCCCTCTACATACAACACGGTCGAGACTGCATAAGTTGACAAAAAAAGACGGCACGTGAGCGCCGTCCTTACAAAACAATGAGTGTTCTCGTTAATTACACAAGCACCGTGATGGACAGGTCGGACGAGTCAGCAAAACCACCATAAAGGTGCCTATCCCCTTCGTGGTGGTTGTTGGCAGTTACCAGGGGGTTCTGGCGGTTGAAGACTCGATTGCTTCGTGGCGTTTGAGCTCGCGGCGCATGGTTTGCGAGTTGAGCCAAGCGGCCTTCCAACCGCGCGTGGGGTAGCGCGCCTCGTCAATTTCGATCTTGGTATAGCCGCAGGCGTTGACAATCTTCGTTCCGCATGGGTGTTGGCGCTCGCGTTGAAAGTTGGGGCCGTAGCTTTGGTGCACATGCCCGTGAATCATATAGTCGGGACCCCAAGACTCAAGAGCCGCATTAAAGCACTCGAATCCTCGATGCGGCAGGTCGTCCAGGTCGCCCATGCCTGCGACGGGTGCATGGGTAAGTAGAATATCGCATCCGTCTACCAGTGCGATTTTTCGCGATAGCTTGCGCATGCGTTTTGCCATCTCGCGCTCGGTATACATGTTCGCGCCGTCGCGGTAGCGCATGGAACCGCCCAGACCCGCAATGCGAATACCTCGGTACACATATACGCTGTCCTCAACACAAATGCACCCGCCCGGTGCATGGCGCGCGTAGCGGTCGTCGTGGTTGCCACGAACGTACACAAGCGGTTTGTTGATGACAGTGACCAAAAACTCAAGATAGTCCGGATCCAGGTCGCCTGCGGATAGAATCAGGTCAACGTCCTCAAAGCGCTCCTTGCGAAAACATTCCCACAGGCAGCGCTCCTCTACATCGGCAATGGCTAGGATATTCATAGGGCACGGACCTCCGGCTCGTTATCGAGCTGCGGAATCGAGCCTATAACGTTGTCAGCCAGCCAGTTCATCTCGACAATCTGCGTACTCGGCAGGGGAGGGAAGCCCTCAATCTGAACCACGCCGTCCTGGCTGTGGAGCTCGCCGTCAAATGGGTTGATGGAGCCCTCGACAATGCCGTTGCGAAGCAGCTGCACAAGTTTACGCGTCTGATAGGGTAGGCCCGGAGCGTAGCGAATATCGATGACGCCGGAGCTCATACCGTACCAGTAGTTGACGGCGCGCACCTGCTGGTCATCGGCGGTCTCGTCCCATGTGCCGTGCAGTAGGCTGCGTACGATGAGTTCGTAGTAACGGCCCCAGTTCCATACCGGCATGGCGATGCCGGTGACCTTGCCATCGACCAGGCGGTGGAGTCCGTAGGCCGTGGGGTCTTCGAGCGACTTTGACATGTCAGCGCCGGTCATGACGCTCACGCCCTCGCGGCACATGGCCTCGGAAAGGCCTCTGGCGGGCACATCGCCCCAGGTCAGGATAATTTGCGCGCGGGGGTCGAGCAGCGAGGCGCCGATGGCAAAGGCGTTGATCTCGCTAAGCGCGCCCGACGCAAAGACCGACGCGTGGTAGCCAATGCGATGGTTGTCCGCCATGCTGGCCGCAAGGGCGCCCAGCAGAAACTTTGCCTCGTACATCTTTCCAAAATACGAGCGCACGCTTTGGTGGGGAAGGCCGATGGAGCAGTTGAGGAACCGAACCTGGGGATACTCAACGGCCGCCCTGAGCGTGTATTCCATCAGGCGATGCGAGGTCGAGAAGATGACGTTGTCTCCATGTTTGACAGCCGTTTCCACGGCGGCGTAGAACACGTCCGGATCGTGGCAGTCCTCAAACGCCTCGGTGCGCACGATGCCGCCAAAGTGCTCGTCAAGATATTGGCGCCCTTGATCATGCAGGCTGTCCCAGCTCGATGTCGCACAGGGGAATTCGTGGATAAAGGCGATGCGCAGGGGGTTGGCCGCCGAGTAGACGGTCTTGCCCATAAAGAAGTTGAGCACGCCGGAGGTGGACTTGGCGGGCGCCTCTTCCTCATCGACGCTCGGCGCTTCGACAAGATCGACCTTGTCCTCGTCATTTTTGCCGGCAATGACCAGCTCGCGCCAAATCTTGCACAGGCGGTTTACGACGATGTCCGTCGGCGTATCCAGTAGACGGTCTTGGTTGTACACATTGAGGTAGACGAGCATGGCGTCGGCGGGCGTAATGTCCAGATGGTCGCCGCCGGCGCGCAGGTAGGCGCGTTTAAAGAGTAGGAAGGTGTGGCGCAGGTAATCGACCTTTTTCTGTGGCCACTTTTCGACAAGGTCCTGGCCGAGCATCTTGGCGAGCGTCTCGTAGCTTCCCTCGCGCGAGAACTCGATCTCGTATAGGGGGCAGACGTGCCAAAACGCGCAGAACTCGCCGTACAGGCGACTTTCGACGGAATCCCATGTGCCGGGGTAGAGACGGGTGACCTTGGCCGAAACCGTCGGGGCGTCCAGGAATTTGAGGACGCTGACGCGCTTGTTGCCCTCCTGGACGTAGAACCGATGCATGAACTCGGTGACGATGATGGGGTCGCGATAGCCCTCGGTCACCTGGATGTCATAGAGGTTGGACCACTTGCGGGCGAACTCGGTGCTAAATGGCAACAGGGGCATAAAGTTGCACGAAAAGGCAGACTGACGGCCCTTGGTAACCGTGCCGACGACCATTTCGAGCGGAATGTCCCTTAGGCCGACGCTCTCTCGCTGACCTAAGGGGAGCTGGGCAACGAGGCTATCGAGGTCCGTAAGGTACGGGTGCTCGCTTTGGCTGATGGCGCGACGGCGTCCCTGCTCGCCGCGCTTGCGTGCTTGACGATAGGCCTCTTCCATGGTGTCTACTCCCTTAGTCGTTTAAACAACGATATGAACCATGGTACCACGATGCGAAACCACCACAAAGGTGCCTGTCCCCTTTGCGGTGGTTTTAGGCGATGATGGGGGCGATGGCGCGGATGCAAGCGTCGGCTGCCGTGAAAGTGGTGCTGTCGTCGCTGACGATAAAGATGATTTTGCCCTTGACGCCAAAGTCGCCGATCTCGCTAAAGAGCACGTATGGCTCCTTGTCAAAGCCAGAGATGGGAAGCACCGCGGCCTTGGTGGCGTCGGTAAGCTCATCTGCCAGCGCGTCCAACGAGGCCCACTTGGACGTGTCCTTTACGGCAACGGGCACGGCAACGCGCCCAAAGGACATGAGGTGCACGAGCGTGTTCTTGGAGATATTTGAGTTGGGGACGATGATGGTCTGCCCGCAGGCGTCCTCGATGGTCGTATGGCGCCAGGTGATATCTTGGACCACGCCCGTCACGCCGCCGACCTCGATATTGTCGCCGGGTTTGATGATGCCCATAAAGGTCACCTGCATGCCACCGATAAGGTTTGACAGCGTGTCCTGAAAGCCGAGCGAGATGGCGATGCCGCCGACGCCAAGAGCGGCGACGAGGGCGTTTGCATTAATGCCAAAGCAGTTGTCGAGGATAAAGCTGCCGCCGATCATCCAAATGACGGCGCGCGCGATGTTGATGAAGATGCTCGATGCGGGAAGCGGGTTGTCGTCTCGGTTGAGTAGGTGGCGCAGGGTCTTGGATGCCACCTTGGCGGCGATGGCGGTGACTATTACCAAGATGACGGCCCAGATGATGTTGTGGACCCAGCGCTGCTCAAAGAAATGAAGAATCGGTTCAAACAATTTCATGTAGGGAAAACCTCCTAATGATCATTCAACCATGATACCCACCAAAAAGCCCGTCCGATCACATCGGACGGGCTTCTGCGCTCGATATAAGGGTTAACGAAAACCACCACAAAGGTGCCCTTTGTGGTGGTTTTCTAGGTCGTTAGCTCAGCAGCATGCGGTCGTTGGCGAGCTCGCCGCCCGAGACCTCCTCGAACTTTTGGAGCAGGTCGGCGACGGTGAGCGACTTTTTCTCGTCGCCGGCCACATCGTAAATCACATGGCCCTCGTGCATCATGATCAGACGGTTACCCAGACGGATGGCGTCGTTCATGTTATGCGTGACCATGAGCGTGGTCAGGTGATTCTCGTCGACGATCTCCTCGGTCAGGTTGAGCACCTTCGATGCCGTCTTGGGGTCGAGTGCGGCGGTGTGCTCGTCGAGCAGCAGCAGGCGCGGCTTGGTGAGCGTGGCCATCAGCAGGGTGAGTGCCTGGCGCTGGCCGCCTGAGAGCAGGCCGACCTTGGCGTTGAGGCGTGTGTCCAGGCCAAGGTCCAAGCGCTTGAGCAGCTCAACGTACTCGTCCTTCTCGGCCTTGGTGACGCCCCACGAAAGACCGCGACGCCGGCCGCGGCGCTTGGCGAGGGCCAGGTTCTCGGCGATCTGCATGTCGGCTGCGGTGCCGCGCATGGGGTCCTGGAACACGCGACCCAGGTACTTGGCGCGCTGCGACTCGCCCAGACGCGAGATGTCGGTGCCGTCGAGCTCAATAACACCCGAATCGAGCGGATACACGCCGGCGATCATGTTGAGCAGCGTGGACTTGCCGGCGCCGTTGCCGCCAATCACGGTTACAAAGTCGCCATCATTCAGGGTGAGGTCGACGCCGGTGAGTGCGCGCTTCTCGGTGACGGTGCCCTTGTTAAAGGTCTTCTTGACGTGCGAGAGCTTAAGCATCTGCCTCATCCCCCTTCGTGTAGGAGCTGCGGAGCTTATAGCGCTCCCAAACCACGGGCACGCACAGGGCCACGGCAACGATCACGGCGGAGAGCAGCTTCATGTCGTTGGCATCCATGCCCAGCTGCAGCACGATGGCGCGGATGAGGAAGTAGACCACGGAGCCAAAGACGGCAGAGGCCAGGCGGACGCTAAACTGCGTCAGACCGCCGGGCAGCAGGCGGCCGAGCACCTCGCCGATAACAATGGCGGCAAGACCGATAACGATGGCGCCGGTGCCCATACCGATATCGGCATACTTCTGGCTCTGGCAGATGAGCGCGCCCGAAAGGCCGATAAGGGCGTTGGAGAGCACGAGGGCGATCATCTTGGTGGTGTTGGTGTTAACGCCCAGGGCGCGGATCATGTACTCGTTGTTGCCGGTGGCACGCAGCGCCGAGCCAATCTCGGTGCCAAAGAACCAGTACAGGATGGCAACGATAGCCACGGCGAGCAAGATGCCCAAGATAATGGCAACGGTGGACTGCGGCAGGCCCGTCATGTGGCTGACGGATGAGAAGATGGTGCCCTTGGCAAGGATGGGCGTGTTGGATTTACCCATGATACGCAGGTTGATGGACCACAGACTGATCTGCGTAAGGATTCCGGCGAGGATTGCAGGAATCTCAAAAACGGTGGTCAAGATGCCCGTGACAGCGCCCGCGATGGCGCCGGCGCACATGCCGGCCAGCACGGCGAGCAAGGGGTCGACGTTATTGTTGACGATGAGCACGGCGCAAACACAGCCGCCGAGGGCAAAGCTGCCGTCGCAGGTCATATCGGGGATGTCGAGCAGGCGGAACGTGATAAACACGCCGAGCACCATGATGCCCCAGAGGACGCCCTGCGAAACGGCGCCCTGCAATGCAATGAGCATGCTTCATACCTCCTAGGATAGGGTGGACACGTGATTTTCCATAATAGCGGTACCAATGCATAAAAGAGCGATGGACAGATGTTTTGTTTTACCTGAAACAAGCAGGGCGAACGCCGGTCTTTAGCGTTCGCCCCAATGGCTCAGATATTGAATAACGCAGCTGCGGCGCGCGTGCGGGCCCTAGATGCGTCACCGCGCATGGCGCTACGCGTCCAGAGCGGAAAGGTCGATACCCAGAGCCTCGGCCATCTCGTCGTTTTTGACGACGACCAGGTCCTTGCTCGAGAGGTGCTCAATCGGCATATCCTCGGGCTTGGCCTCGCCCTTCAAGATCTTGACGGCCATCTCGCCTGCAGCGTAGCCCAGGTCCTCATAGTTGATGGAGAGGGTGAACAGACCGCCGGCCTTGCACATGCCCTCCTCGCCAGTCACAAAGGGGAGCTTGTTCTCCTTGCAGATCTGGCCGACTTGCGAGGCGCCCGCGGCGATGGTGTTGTCGGTGGGGGAGTAGAGCGCGTCGACCTTGCTCACGGCGGACTCGACGACGGACTGGATCTCGTTGGAGCTCGAGACGGTGAAGTCGGTGTACTCCAGGCCCAGCTTGTCGAGCTCCTTCTTGGCGGCCTTGATCTGGACGTCGGAGTTGGACTCGGCGGTGCAGTAGAGCAGGCCGACCTTCTTAACGTCGGGCAGGACCTTCTGCATCATCTCGAGCTGCTCGGCGACCGGGGTGAGATCGGAAGCGCCCGTGACGTTGGTGCCGGGCTTGTCGTTGTCCTGGACAAGGCCGGAAGCGGCGTAGTCGGTGATGGCGCAGCCAACGATGGGGATGTCAGCGGTGGCGCCGGCGGCAGCCTGCGCGGCGGGCGTAGCGATGGCATAGATCAGGTCGACACCGTCGCCTACGAACTTGTCGGCAATGGACTTACACGTGGACTGGTCGTTCTGGGCGTTCTTCTGGTCGATCTTGACCTTAAGGCCGCTCTTCTTGATGGCCTTGACGAAGCCGTCGTTGGCGGCATCGAGCGCGGAGTGCTCGGTGAGCTGCAGAACGCCGATGGTGTAGTCGGAACCGGCGGCAGCAGAGCCGGAACCAGAGTTGCCGCCGCATCCGGCGAGCGGGGCGAGCGCGAGCAGACCGGCGGAGACCAGAAGGCTCCTGCGGCTGATGGTGATGTCCTTCATATCATTACCCCCAGTATAAAAATGGCTGGAAACACTGCACTGGGACAAAGTGCAAGTGGAACTATAGTAGCGCTGATGTCCATTTTTACAACAGCCTGGCGGGTTTTTTAATACAGAATCGGATGGGCGGTACGGGTAGTCGAATGGGCGGCGGAGGGTCTTATGCGGCGGAGGAGGCATCGTCCTCGTCCAGGGCGGCGAAGAGCTTCTTGCCGTCGAGGAGACGTGTGGTGACGTTTCTCATTCGGCCGATCTCTACGGTACGCAACGTGTCATCGGCGCCTCGCGCGTCATAGACCGTTCCCAGCAAATACGAGATGCCGTCTCGTTGCTTGATGGCAAAGGGACGGAGTGTCATCCGTGCCACTTCGACCTCTCCGCGTGCCGTGACACTCGAAATATCAAAACTCACCGTGGTTCCGTGGTCGATGGCCTGCTCGATGAGCTCGCAGGCATCGATGCGCTTGACGGGCGTGCGTGTGGCCTTGGTGGATTTGCCGCCTGCGCTTGGAGCAGGCTCGGGTGCATCGAGGTAGCCGCGAACGTCGGCACTCGCCATGGCGACCAGGTGCTGCGCCATGCTTTTTCGAATGGCGATGGGCGTAGAGCGGTTGCGCATGACCATGCCGTGGAGCCGGATGATCTCTTCGTCGGTGAGCGGACGGGTCAAGAGCCGATACCCCACGCCGCGCTTGTATTCAATTTCGTATCCGGCATGGCGAAGTGCGGAGATGGCGGTGTAGATGCTGCGCCGCGCCGCCGAGATGGGCATGCGGGCGGGGTCGTCGGGATGGGCGAGACGCCGGATCAACTCATCGGAAAGCATGGCCTTGTCCTCGCCGGTGTTTTCGCTTAATAGTTGCAGGATGCGAACGGCGCGATAGGCTGCCATCGAGGCGGCGCCCCTCGTCGTGGTCTCGTAAGTTTCAACAGCGGTTTCGGTCATGGCGTCCACGTCCTTTCCGTTTTGGGTGGCGACGGTATGGAGCCTAGGGCGCGGGGCTTTCCCAGGGGTGCAGGACGCTCCGGGCGGTCGGTAGTCGTCGGCAAGCGGCGGGTCGAGTTTTCAACAGCCCTGCTCAACTGACCAAAATCTTGCCAAAAGCTTGACGGATACTGTTGAAAAAAGCGCCCCTCGGCTTGCCGAGAGGCGCTGGCGTGATGCGCTGGAACGCGTTTGGTGGCGCTGTGGCGATTAGAAATCGGCGTTGCCCACGGTGCGCGGGTGCGGCAGGACGTCGCGGATGTTGCCCACGCCGGTCAGATACATGACCAAGCGCTCGAAGCCCAAGCCGTAGCCGGCGTGCTTGCAGGAACCGTAGCGGCGCAGGTCAAGGTAGTACTTGTACTGCTCGGGATTCATGCCCAGGTCCTTGATGCGGGCCTCGAGCAGATCCAGGCGCTCCTCGCGCTGGGAGCCGCCGATAATCTCGCCGATACCGGGAACCAGGCAGTCGGCGGCGGCGACGGTCTTGCCGTCCTCGTTCATGCGCATGTAGAACGCCTTGATCTCGGCCGGGTAGTCGGTTACGAAGGTCGGTCGCTTAAAGTGCTCCTCGGTCAGGAAGCGCTCGTGCTCGGTCTGCAGGTCGATGCCCCAGCTGACGGGGTAATCAAACTGGTGGCCAGCAGCGACTGCCTGCTCCAGGATTTCGACAGCCTCGGTGTAGGTAACGCGGGCAAAGTCGGAGTTTGCCACATGGTCCAGGCGCTCGATCAGGCCCTTGTCCACAAACTTGTTGAGCATATTGAGCTCGTCGGGGCAGGTGGCCATAACGTCCTTAAGGACGTACTTGAGCATGGCCTCGGCGTTATCCATGTAGTCGTTCAGGTCGGCAAAGGCCATCTCGGGCTCGATCATCCAAAACTCGGCGGCGTGGCGCGTGGTGTTGGAGTTTTCGGCGCGGAAGGTGGGGCCAAAGGTGTACACGTCGCCAAAGGCCATGGCAAAGTTCTCGGCATTGAGCTGGCCGGACACGGTAAGGCTCGCGTGCTTGCCAAAGAAGTCCTGGCTCCAGTCGACCTCGCCGGACTCGGTGAGGGGCGGGTTTTTGGGGTCAAGCGTGGTCACGCGGAACATCTCGCCGGCACCCTCGCAGTCACTCGTGGTGATGATGGGGGTGTTGACGTAGACAAAGCCTTGCTCCTGGAAGAAGCGGTGGATGGCGGCAGCCGCGACAGAGCGGATGCGGAACACGGCGCGGAACAGGTTAGTGCGCGGGCGCAGGTGCTGCTGGGTGCGCAGGAACTCGACGGTTGCGCGCTTCTTCTGCAGCGGGTAATCCGGGGCGCTGACGCCCTCGACCTCGATGGAGGTGGCGGAAAGCTCGAAGGGCTGAGGCGCATCGGGGGTCAGTTTGACGGTGCCGGTGCAAATGAGTGCGGCCGAGACATTTTGGTGGGCGATCTCGTCGTAGTTGTCGAGTGCCTCGCGGTTCATGACGACCTGCAGGTCGCGGAAGCAGCTGCCGTCGTTGAGCGTAACAAAGCCAAAGTTCTTCATGTCGCGGACGGACTTGACCCAGCCGGCGACGGTGACGGTCTGGCCGCCGAGCGACTCGGCATCGGCATAGAGCTGCGCGATTTTGGTGCGGTTCACGTATCCTCCCATAACGGTTGAATGATAGTTATCCATACAGTTCGATATTCTAGCAGCTCGGCTCATTTGGGCTATACAGATAAGGCATTGGCGGGATGGTTTTTCAAACGAAAAGCGCCCACGGCAAATGCTCGTGGGCGCTTTTCGTGTTGCCTTTTGGCTGTGTGGCGCGGGGCCTGGCTACTTGGTCTTGGCTACCAGCAGCGGGTCGCCCAGCTTGACGAGCGGGTTGCCGCCGATAAGCGTTCCGGACTCGCCGACATGGTCGATGCTCTTAAGACGATCGAGCTCGGAGATGATGACGGTCACGATGTCCTCGTGGCCGGCGGCCTTGATGGCCTCGCGATCGAAGCTGATGAGCGGCTGGCCGGCCTTGACCGTGTCACCCATCTCGACAAAGCGGGCAAAACCCTTGCCGTTCATTTCCACGGTGCCCAGGCCAACATGGATGAACACGCGAAGACCGTCCTCGGTGATCATGCCGATGGAGTGGTTGGTGACGGTGGTGGCGCCGATACGGCCGTTAGCGGGGGCGTAAATGGTGCCGGTAATGGGCTCGATGCCGTAGCCCTGGCCGAGCATGCCCGAGGCGATGGTCTCGTCGGGAACCTCACTCAGATTGACGAGCACGCCGTTGACGGGAGCGTAGATGACGCCTTCGCGGGTGGCGAAGCTTGCTGCGGGCGGAACGGACGCCTCGCCCGACGAAGTGAACGTGGACTTGAGCGAATCGAGCAGACCCATAGATGCCTCCAACGTATCAGGCGTGCATGTTGCACGCGTGTGGTTTGCCGGAAACGTTTCGTACGTGTTTCCCAGCATGGTCAGCGCTCCTATTTTACGCTGCTTAACGATGCCTCTGAACAGCGATTTTGTGATATATCAGTTGAAGGCCAACTCATTGCGGGGGTGTTTCTGCGCCGCGGGCTCAAGTGGGGTACGCTAAGGTGCGAAAAACGAGTGCGCACGAATCGCACGGAGGGAGCACCTATGATTATTGAGAACCATGCGCTGTGGGGCGAGGAGCCGACCGAGGATTATCCGGCGACGTTTACGTATCTGGGTGCCGAGCCGCTGCCCGACAAGCCCAATGGCCGCCGCCCCGCGGTGATCATCTGCGGCGGAGGCGGGTTTACGCATATCGCTCCGCACGAGCAGGACCCGGTGGCGTTTGCGTTTTTGGACCGCGGCTACCAGGCCTTTGTGCTCAACTATGTGACGAGCGCCACGGGCGACGTGAGCTTTCCGCACCCGCAGGCGGACCTCGCCAAGATGGTCGCTACCGTGCGCGCCAACGCCGACGAGTGGCATGTCGATCCCAAGCGCGTGTGCATCGTGGGTTTCTCGGCGGGCGGCATGATCTGCGCCTCGTTGGCAACGCAGTGGAAGACCGGACCCTTCGCGGGCCTTGCCGGGGCTCGTCCGGAGGATATTCGTCCCGACGCCGTGGTGCTGGGCTATCCGTTGCTCGACCTTGCCTATGTGCGCGATATGCAGACGCGCGACCCGCGCATCGACCTGCGCGTGCCCAAGACGGGTGGCAAGACGGGGCGCGATTTGCTCAACGACTATCTGTCGATGGTGACGGGCGGCGAGGCGACCGATGAGCACCTGGCCGACATTTGCCCTACCACGCACGTTTCGCGTCAGATGCCCCCGACCTTTGTGTGGGGCGTTTCGGACGACAAGACGGCGCCGGTCGCGCAGGTCTACCCGTTTGCGCAGCGCATGGCCGAGGAGGGTGTTGCATGCGAGATGCACGTTTTTGACCAGGGTGGCCACGGCCTTTCGCTCGGCAACGCCAATACCGCGGTCGACAACGAGGACAAGCAGGTTTCCGTCCGTCCCTGGATCCGTCTGGCCTTCCGCTTCCTGGAACGCCATATGTAAAAGTAGACTACTTGCCCGTTTCAAAAAGTCTGCTTAGAGGAGGAGCCATGCTTGAGGGTACGTATGTGGTTTTGGCCCAGACGCCGGTGGGGAGCAAGCGCGGCGAGGTGACGTTTTCACATGGGGTGAACGGCGCGCTCAGGGCAGTACTAAACGTCAGGGGCCTCAATATCGCTCTCTCGGGTGCCCGCGCTGAGTGCGATTTCTTTGAGCTCTCGGGTACTATCTCCCACGTCTTGATGGGCAAGGCGCCCTTTACATGCACGGGGTCGGTTGAGGGTGATCGACTCACTGCTACCGCGCGGTCGGGTTCCATTTCGATCTCGCTGAGCGGTATGCGCAAAGAGCTTTCGGGGCGCACCGCATAAAGTTTGCGCAGGTAAACATCGGTATTTGACTTTATATAATAGTTCAGAGCGCTATCATTTGTCGTTACGAGTTGGTTAGCCCCGGTAAACGGTTAACCGCGTCTAACGAAAGGATGAGCGAGTGAAGCTCGATACACTCGAGATTGGAAAGGACGCCGTTGTCGCATCGGTGGCATCGGACGATCAGGCACTCCGACAGCATATTTTGGACATGGGTCTAACGCCGGGCACCGAAGTCACCATGATGAAGTACGCCCCCATGGGCGACCCGCTCGAGATTCGCCTGCGCGGCTACGAGCTGACGCTGCGCAAGGACGATGCTGCTCGCATCGAGCTCGTGGGTGTTCACGACACAGACACGGGTCCGCGCACTAACGTCGCAATCGGCACGACGGAGCACCCGGCACTCGGCGAGGGGACGTATTCGCCCCGTGCGGCAAAGACGGCCGTGCCCGAGGGCGCGCCGCTGCATTTTGCCCTCGCCGGCAACCAAAACTGCGGTAAGACCACGCTGTTCAACCAGCTGACGGGCTCCAACCAGCACGTCGGTAACTTTCCCGGCGTGACGGTCGACCGCAAAGATGGCACCATCCGCAACCACCCCGAGGCGAACGTTACCGACCTGCCCGGTATTTATTCGCTGTCGCCGTACACAGGCGAAGAGGTCGTGAGCCGTCAATTCATCCTTGACGAGCATCCCGACGCCATCATCGACATCATCGACGCTACTAATATTGAACGTAACCTGTACCTGACGCTGCAGCTTATGGAGCTCGACTGCCCCATGGTCATCGCGCTCAACATGATGGACGAGGTGACGGCCAACGGCGGCGCCGTGGACGTCAACCTGCTCGAGAGCCTGTTGGGCGTGCCTGTTGTCCCCATTAGCGCTGCCCGCAACGAGGGTATTGGCGAGTTGGTGGATCATGCCTTGCACGTGGCGCGGTTCCGCGAGCGCCCCGGTCGCCTGGACTTCTGTGCGCCCGATGGCCCAGACGGCGGCGCGCTGCATCGCTGCATCCACGGCATCGCCAACCTTATCGAGGACCATGCCGCGACGGCGCATATCCCGGTGCGTTTTGCGGCGACCAAGCTGGTTGAGGGCGACGAGCTGGTGACCGAGGCGCTTCATCTGGACCGTAACGAACTTGACGCCATCGAGCACATCATTACCCAGATGGAGGGTGAGGCCGGTACCGACCGTCTATCTGCACTGGCTGACATGCGCTTCGGCTTTATCGGCGACGTGTGTGGGCGCTGCGTCGTCAAGCCGCACGAGAGCCGCGAGCACGTGCGTTCCGTCAAGATCGACCGCATCCTGACGGGTCGCTACACGGCCATTCCGGCGTTCCTGGTGATCATGGGTCTCGTCTTTTGGCTGACGTTTGGCGTGATCGGCGCGGCGTTGCAGAGACT
>CABUVF010000012.1 GCA_902494945.1 uncultured Collinsella sp. | reverse complement strand
GAGAATCACGGGGACGGTCTCAGTAAACTGATTCCAGCGGGACTTGCTGCTCGAAAGCATGGTGCCAACAAGTACCGCATAACCGAGCTTAAGGTCCTCGGGGTCCGCCGCGCGAACAAGGTCGAGGTCACACACCACCAAGCCCGGCTCGGGACGGAACGCGATAGCGGGAAGCGAATTCTCCGACGAGGCGACGAGCGGCTTCATGGTCGTCGCGACCGTGAGCATGGCGTCGAACGTCGTTGGCAGCAAAGCGCACTCGGTGCGACCGCACCACTGATTGGCACACCAGCAAACGACTGAGCAGGTCGCCGTGTCGCCGACAGCGACAACGAGATCGTCACAGGTAATGCCATTAGCCGACAGGGCGCCAAAGACGGTATCGGCATCGACCAGCGTAGCACCGGCAGGCGAAACCTCGAGGACGAGCAACGACACAGCAAAACCGGCGTCAACCAGTGCATGCTCGACAGCCTCGCCAAAACGCTCGGATGTGGCGTCGTTCCAAACCACCATCGCGCGCTTAGGCTTGCCCACAGCCGAGGCAAACATGCGCGGCAGCTCCTCGAACGCGCCCAATCCGACGCGGACATCGACACTGCGGTTTTGGAAATTGATAAGTTGACGGCGAATCATAGCAGTCCACGCTCCAAAAGCATCTCGGCACAAAGGTAGGAAACGTCCTCGAAGGACTTGTTGCGAATATCAAGGGTAATATCGGCGGCCTGGCGATACAGCGGACGGCGATGCTCAAACAGGCGCGCAGCATGCTCGGGCGAGCGGAAATCGGGCCGGGTATCAGAACGGCGAATCTGGCGCAACGAGTCCTCAAAGTCGCCTTCGAGGTACACGCATGTACCCATCTCGTGCATCAGTTCAATGTTCACCGGCGTCTCGACGATGCCACCCCCGCACGACACCAGCAGGCTGCGCTCGCTTTGAAGCGAACGGAGTGCCGAGGTCTCAAGCTCGCGAAAACGATCCTCGCCCTCGGTCTCAAATATCTCGGTCACCGACTTGCCACATCGACGCACAACCAAACGATCGGTATCGATAAAACGCCGCTTGAACATAGTGCCGACGTTGCGCGCGAGCGTCGATTTGCCCGCGCCCAAAAAGCCGATAAAGAAAATATGGTCGCAGCCGTGTTTGATGTGCTGAGACATGGCGAAACCTATTCCTCGCAGGGAAGGTCGCGCAGGGCCCGGCGCTCAAAGATACGGAAGATCTGCGTGTACCACAGGTCCTGGGTTGCCTGCGGCTTGACCAGAATAGTGTCAACGCCGGCAAAATTACCGCTCCACACGTCCGTGTACAGCTGATCGCCGATCAGCACCGCCTCGTCTGCCGTGGCGCCGAGGCGCTTAAGACCCGCCTTCAAGGCAAACGGGGCGGGCTTCATGGCGTGGCTAATGGCCTCGAGTCCCAGCTCGCGTGCAGAGCTCATGACCTGGTCGCGATGCCAGTTGTTGGACACCATGCACAGCTTAAAGCCTTTGGCGCGGGCGACGTCGAGCCAAGCGGAAACCGCAGTGGGAACCTGCTCGGTGTCGCGCGGCACCAGAGTGTTATCGCGATCGAGCAGAATGGCGCGTTTGCCGTCGGCCCACAGGGTATCAAGGTCGATGCGATCGACCGAGGCAACGTATCGTTTGGGGCTAAAAATCCTCATGCTAATTCCAAGACTGTTGATGCTCTTCGTAGGTTTGCGAGAAGTACTCCTCGTCCTGCGTAATGTAGAAATACAGGTCATCGGAGTCGGTCGGCTCAAGCGTGGCCTTGAGTGCCTCGAGCGACGGAGAGCAGATGGGCGTGGGTGGCAGGCCCTCGTGCATATAGGTGTTATACGGGCTATCGCTCTGCAGGTCGTCGGCGGTAACCTCGCCACCGGTGACATACATCATGGTCGCATCGCTGTTGAGATAGCGCAGACCGTCGAGCTTGCCGGCAAGGCGGTTGTAGAAGACCGAGGCCACGTGCGCACGTTGATCGGCGTTGAGGCCCTCGCGCTCAACGATAGAGGCCAAGTTAACGATGTCGTAGTCGGACATCTCCACACCGTAGCGCTCCTTGATCTTGGCTTCGCAGCTCGCAAAGTCAAGCGACTTGTACTCAGTCTTAAACTGATCGAGCATGGCGCGAATCACGTCATCGGCCGTCGGCGAATCACCCAACGAATAGGTCTTGGGGAACAAGAAACCCTCGAGCGAATCGTTGGCGGCGCCCTTAAGGAAGCTATAGTCGTCCACGTAGTTGGAGGCCTTGGCCTGGTTGAGGAAGTCTTCCTTAGAGATGCTGTCGTAGGCCTGGGCCACGCGGTCGGCGACTTGATCGACTGTCAGACCCTCAGGGATAGTCAGCGCATTGGAGCCCGCGTTGGGGCCTTCCATGAGCTGCTGAACAACCTTGGTCGCATCCATGAGTGTGGTGAACGAATAAGTACCAGGCTTGAGCGACATATCGGCGTTGAGCTTTTTCACCGCCGCGTAGTAATCCTTGGGATTTTCGACGATATGGTTCTCGGAGAGAATCGAGGCGATCGCATCACCCGAAGCACCGTCGGGAATGGTCACCGTAACCTGCTGACCAGCCGTGACCTTCGTATCCTCACCGGCAAAGAAGCCCTTGACGGCAGGCACGACAAAGAAAGCGATAGTAGCAAGCGCGATTACGGCCACCACAACGCCGATGATCATAGGAACCGGAGAACTCTTCTTTTGAGCATCGCGACGAGCATGCGTGTTGTAGCTCGAGCGAGTCGCCGGAGCAACGCCATGCGAACCGCGAGCGTGATGCGAATGCGATTGGGGGACCTGCGTTCGCTGGGTAGGTGCCTGTTGCTTAAAGCGAGCACCGCCTGCAGGCTGAGCCGAACGAGCAGTGGGCTGCTGAGCCGCGTGAGAAGCCGGATACTGAACCGAACGAGCAGAAGGCTGCTGACCCGTCCGTTGAACAGGTTGGGCCGAACGAGAGGAGGACTGCACCGGGCGCGCGGCAGACTGAGCTGCGCGCTGGGTCGGCTGTGCCGGACGCTGGCCAGGCTGGGCAGGGCGCGACGCCGGCTGACGTGTACGATTCGGCTGGCGCGGATCGGGAGCGCTAGGCATGCGAAACCTCCTCGTTTTTACGATCAAGCCACGTCTGCAAAAACAGGCTGGCGGCAATCATGTCAATCTTGCCCCTCATCTGTTTTTCGTTGAGGCCCTGCTCGCGCAGGATACGCTTGGCCTCTTGCGAGGACAGGCGCTCGTCCTCAAACTCCAACGGAAGATCGAGCTCGTCGGCAATCTTTTGCGCAACAGCGGCAACACGCTCGGCCTGGGGACCGGGCTCACCGGCCATGGTCAGGGGACGCCCACTTACCAGGATATCGGGCTCATAGTCCTCGACCAGGTAGCGGAACGTCTTGGCCATACCGGTGACCTCTGCAGCCGGGAGCACCTTGACAGGCATCGCCATCTTGCCATCACGGCTCGAGACGGCGATGCCGATCCTGGCCTCCCCTATGTCCAGCGCAAGCGCGACCACAGCGATTACCTAGATTCTTAGGCGCCGAGCGCGGTCTTAGCGGCCGCGAGGGCATCGGCGATGCCGGCGGCGTTCTTGCCACCGGCCTGGGCCATGTTGGGACGGCCGCCACCACGACCGTCGACCAGGCCCGCGATCTGCTTGATCACGTTGCCGGCGTGGAAACCGGCCTTGACAGCGTCATCAGAGCCGGCGGCGAGCAGGGCCGGGGTGCCCTTCTCGGTCACGCTGGCGACGACGCAGGCGACAGGACCGGCAACCTTCTGGTGCACGGTATCCCAGACGTTTCGCAGGTCAGCGGCCTCAAGGCCCTGGAACTCAGCGACGACGAGCTTATAGCCGTCGAGCTCGACGGCGCCATCGATGGCGCTGGAGATAGCATCGGAGGAGCCACCGGTCAGCGCCTTCTTAAGCTTATTGGACGTCTCGCGCAGCTCAGCCTGCAGGTTTTCCACGCGGGCGGGAACCTCATCCACACGGCACTTGAGCGCAGCAGCGGCGGCGTCGACGAGCGCCAGACGGTCGGCCATGTAGTCGAGAGCACCCTTAGAGGTCACGGCCTCAATGCGGCGGACGTTGGAGCCCGTAGAGGATTCGGAAATGATCTTGAACAGACCGATCTCGGCGGTGTTGGCGGCATGCGTACCACCGCAGAGCTCGCGGGAGAACGGCTGGTCCTCGGCGCCCACGGAGACAACGCGGACGACGTCGCCATACTTCTCGCCAAACAGGGCGACAGCACCGGCGGCCTTGGCCTCGTCGATGCCCATGACGCGGGTAACGACCGGCTTGGAGGCGAAGATCTGCTGGTTGACCAGGTCCTCGACAGCCTTGAGCTGCTCGGAGGACAGGGCCTCGAAGTGCGTGAAGTCAAAGCGCAGGTGCTCAGGCGTCACCAGCGAGCCAGCCTGGGAGACATGCTCGCCCAGGACCTGCTTAAGCGCGGCGTCGAGCAGGTGCGTGGCGGTGTGGTTGCGGCGCAGGAAACCACGGCGCTCGGCGTCGAGCGCGGCGGTCACAGTAGCACCGACGGTCAGCGTGCCCTCGGCAACGTGCGCGACGTGAGCATACAGGCCATTGTGGTTCTTGGTGTCTGCAACAGTCAGCGCGACGCCCTCGGCGGAAAGCTCACCGGCATCGCCCTGCTGGCCACCCATCTCGGCGTAGAACGGGGTGCGGTCGAGCACGACCTCGACGTCCTCGCCCACGGCAGCGGACTCGACGGACTCGCCGTTGCGAACGATGGCGACAACCTTGGCACCCTCGATCACATCGTTGTCATAGCCGTCGAACTCGGTCGCGGCAACCTTGTCGGAAAGCTCGACCCACACGTCGTTGAAGCTGCCCCAAGCATCGCCCTTGACGTTGGCGCGAGCGCGGGCCTTCTGGTCCTCCATGCAAGCGGTGAAGCCGTCCATATCGACGTCGTGGCCAGCGACGCCGGCAATCTCGACGGTCAGGTCAATGGGGAAACCAAAGGTGTCATGCAGCTTAAAGGCGACGTCGCCCGGAAGGACAGCACCCTCGGCAAGCGCGGCCAGAGCCTCATCCAGGTAGACGCGGCCGTTGTCGAGCGTCGTGGAGAAACGCTCCTCCTCGGAAGCGACGATACCCTTAACGAGCGCGACGTTCTTGAGCAGCTCGGGATAGGCCTCGCCCATCTGGGCGTTGACCTCGTCAATGAACTTGGTCAGGAAGGCGCCCTCGATGCCCAGCAGGCGACCGTGGAACACGGCGCGGCGGAGCAGGCGGCGAAGGACGTACTCACGACCCTCGTTACCGGGAAGGATGCCGTCCGAGATCATAAAGTCGACAGCACGGGAGTGGTCGGCGATGATGCGCAGGGAGCGGCTGGCACCGGAGTAATCGTCGGCGTCATAGGTCTTGCCGCTGATCTTCTCGCCCAGCTTGATGAGGTGCTGCATCAGATCGCCGTCGTAGTTAGCGGTCTTGTGCTGCATGATGGCGGCCATGCGCTCCAGACCCATGCCCGTATCGAGGTTGCGGTGCGGCAGCTCCGGCATGGAGCCATCCTCCTGGCGGTCGTACTGGGTAAAGACGAGATTCCAGAACTCCAGGAAGCGGTCGCAGTCGCAGCCGGGCTTGCAGTCGGGGCTGCCGCAGCCGACCTCCTCGCCCATGTCAAAGTAGATCTCGGAGCACGGACCGCAGGGGCCGGTGGGGCCAGCGGCCCAGAAGTTGTCGTCCTCGCCCAGGCGGGAGATGTGATCCTCGGCAACGCCCAGGGAGCGCCACACGTCATGGGTCTCGTCGTCCTCGGTAAAGACGGTGAAGTACAGGCGATCGAGCGGCAGCTTGAACTCCTTGGTAATGAGCTCAAAGGCCCAAGCGCAGGCCTGCTGCTTGGAGACGCCACCAAAGGAGAAGTCGCCGAGCATCTCAAAGAAGGACAGGTGACGGCCGTCCTCGCCGATGCAATCGATGTCGTTGGTGCGGACGCACTTCTGGCAGGAGATTGCGCCGATCTCCTTCATGGTCTTCTTGCCCTGGTAGTACTCCTTAAACTGGTTCATGCCGGCGTTGGCAAGCAGCAGCGAAGGATCGTCGGGGACGAGGGACGAAGAAGGATAGAGCTTAAGACCGCGCTCCTCAAAGAAGTTGAGGAACTTAGAGCGAATCTCGGCCGTAGTCATTGACGGGTAGTCAGCACTCATAGAGGGAATCTCCTCGGTTTCACATCGAAACAGTTCAAACGTAACGATATTACCATCCCACCGCGCCTGTGCAAAAAAGAGGGCCGCCAAACAGCGACCCTCCAGCGAAAGTGCACGTTATTTAGTACTGTGCGATCCTTTGAAAAAGGGCTGCTGTAGAATTACATATAAGAGTCACCCGCAAGGAGCGATCAATGAAAAGCAAACGATTTTTCCTCAATGCACTTCTGTTAGCGGCACTTTTAACGCTTTTGGCTTTCACCTGCTGGTACGCAAACCAACCAGCATTTGGCTACGTGTTGTATGCAGTAATGTCCGGCGATAAGGCTTATTACACTCTACGCGCAATTGACATTCTCTTTTTCTATGTTGCCGGCCCCTTATCAATCGCTTTGCTCGCGTTTCTTGTCATTTTCAACTTCAAGAAACGTTAATAGGACCTATTTAGAATCCGAGTCGTCCATGGAGCCGTCGATGCCGGTTTTGGTATCGTCGTCAGTGTTGGAGTCATCGTCCTTGGCAAAGGGGTTCTTGAAGAAGCCCGTGGCATCGGGCTGCAGACCAGAGAGCTTAATCCAGGGATTATCGAGTTCGGGCTTGGGCATGGCCTTGGCCTCGGGCGCGGTCTCGTTGCCGATGAGTTCGGACTCGTAGATGAACGTATCGTCGCCAAGCGCGTCGTAGGCGGCAACTGGGTTACCCTCGGTATCGCGATACGGAGTGCCCTTAAACACGGCGCCGTCGTATGCCACGAGCTGACGGCCGGTCTCGTTCTCAAAGTAGTAGACGAAGATGCCCTTGAGGGCCGCGCACAGCGGAATGGCGATAACCATGCCGATGGGACCCATGAGTGCCGAACCGATAACGAGAGCCGTCAGGCTCATAACGGGATGCACCTGCACCGAGCTCTGCATGACCTTAGGCGAAATGACATTATCGGTGACGTTTTGAGCCACCATGGTCACGACAAGCGTCCACAACGCCAGCATGGGGCTGAACATAAAGCCGAGCACCGTGGCGATCGCCGCACTCACCCAGGGACCGACAACCGGAACCAGGTGCATAATGCCGGTAAAGATAGCCATGAGTGCTGCATACGGATGGCCGATGATCGTAAAACCAATAAAGGCAAGAAAACCGCCACAGATCGATGTGATGACCATGCCACGCATGTAGCCGCCGACCGAACGCGAAAGGATGGCCACCATAAAGCGGTACGAGGTCTCCTTTTCCTGCCCGATGATGGTGCAGACCTCGTGGTGCATGCGGGGATAATCGCAGGCAAGCCAGTAGGCAAGCACCAGACCCAGGAAGATGACGAACAGCTGCGAGGCCGTGTTGGTAATGAGCGGAAACACACCGCGGCCGAGCTCAGCAGCGATTTGCGAGACGTACTTGGACGCTACGGTAACCAACGAAGAAAGATTGTCGTCCAGATACTCCTTGAGCGGCGTGTTGTTGAGCGTCTTAGCGTGTGAGAGCATCTCGTTGAGATCGCCACCCGCAACACGAAGCTGCTCGGGCAGGCGGCTCAGGACTTCCATGATCTGACCAAAAAGAATCGGCGACAAGATGCAAACAACACCGACGAGCACGGCAACAACAACAATAAGCGCGATAAGCGAACCGATGCCACGACCAACGCCATGATGCTCGAGCCAGTTGGTGATCGGGGACATCACAAAAGCAATGATGGAACCAACAGCGAGAAACTCGATAACCGGTGCCAGGATGCCCATAAGGTTAAAGATGACGGCAGCGATGACAATGCAGCCGACAACAGCCCAAATGCGAAGCGTCAGAATGCGGGTATCGCGCAGCGTGCGGTCTGTTTGTTGGGGGTGCTCACTCATGAACGAATCATCACTCCGTCGGGGTCAATCTTATCCTGAATCTTCTTGAGGGTGCGGCGCAACAAGCGCGAGACCTGCACCTGCGAGATGCCCAGCTTCTTGGCAATCTCGATCTGGGTCATGCCCTTTACAAAGCGCAGCTCGATGACTTCGCGCTCGCGCGGCGAGAAATCGCGGATGGCCTCTTCAATGACCAGACGGTCATCGGTAAAGTCGAGCTCGTTGTCGTCGTCGGCGTAACGGTCAAGAATCGAGGGCGCATCGTCGGAATCGGACGCTCCGGGAGCCTCGATGGGCACCGACGTATAGGCCGACGACGATTCCATGGCCTCCAGGACCTCGTCGACGGTCACGTCCAGGTACTCAGCGATTTCTTCGACCTTGGGCGAGCGCTGCAACTCGTTGGTAAGCTTGTCGGTAGCCTGGTTAACCTTGGCAGAAAGCTCCTGCAGGCGACGAGGCACGCGCACGCTCCAGCCCTTGTCACGGAAGTGACGCTTGATCTCGCCCAAGATGGTGGGCGTGGCAAACGTGGTGAACTCGAGTCCGCGCTCAGGGTCAAAGCGGTCGATTGCCTTGAGCAGGCCCAAATAGCCAACCTGCATCAGGTCGTCGAGCGGCTCGCCGCGATTCTTAAATTTGTTGGCAAGAAACCTTACCAGGTTCATATGGGACATGACGAGCTGCTCGCGGGCTTCCGGATCACCGGTCTCCTTATAACGACGAAATAGCTCGCGGGTTTTCTCCTTGTCCCAAGCGGCCTTGCCGCTCCGGGAACGTTCGGTCATATTAGATATCCGCCTTGAGGTCGAGGGAAAGCGTTAAGGGCGCCGCAGTCTTTTCGTAGGAATCGCACACGCTCGCGAGGATGAGCTCGGCATACACCGCAGCCTGGTCGTTTTCATCAACCGTAGCCTGGTCTCCAAAGGTAATAGTCATGCCAACGTGAGTCTCATCGACATCGAATTTGATGGTGATGTCGTCGCAGTCGACCGCGGTGCACCCAAAGATGAAAGCCTCCTCGGCAGCCATGCGGATGTCCTCGATGCGATCGACAGACATGGAGCACAGGGCACCAACGTTGGCTGCCGTCATGCGCACAAGGCGAGCGAGACGCGGGTCGCCGGCAACGGTCAGCGTGATGGGGCAGGCTGCTTCGCTACTCATCGCAGGACTCCTCGGAGGTCTCGGCGGGCGTATAAGTGTAATACTGAGCGGGCTTAGCAGCGGGCTTCTGAACATCATCGTCGTCAGCAGCGGCATCGTCATCGCCAATCAGAACGCGCTCAGTAGGCTGCTCGGCCTCGGCGGCGGCAGCGGCGAGCTTGCGATCGGCGTCGGCTGCAGGAGCCTTCACCTTATTGAAGAGCTTCTGCACGGCGCCAGCAGCAGAATCAGTCACGCTCGATACGGCATTGCTGGCCTCGGCCACGCTGCCCGTGACCTCGGAGATGTCGCGAACGACCGCCTCAACCTCAACGAGGTTAGACGTCAGAGCATCAACGGCAGTCTTGCTCGACTTGAGGAGCGGCTCAACCTGTGCCAGCGCGGGGGTGAGCTCATCGACAGCGCCATCGAGCTTTGCCACCACAGGCTGTGCCTCGGCGAGCGTATTGTTAAGGTCACTCACCGTCTTGTCGAGCGAGTCGACGACGGTGCGAGTCTTGCGCAGCGTGAGCGCGAGCTCGACAACAGCCCACACGCCGGTAACGGCGAGTACCAGCAGGGCGATTTGAATGGGACTCATGCAAGCCTCCCGAAGGAATCGAAATACAGACGTTTTTCATGGTACCCCAAAGAAGGGCAAAGATACCCAAAGGGAATGCGCGAGGCGCCAATGGCCTACTTGGGAGCGTTGCCGCTACGGTCGCGCTCGCTTTGCTCCACACGCCACTCTTCCCAACCGCGGCCGGCAGGCTGCCAGAACGCGCCGCGCTCCAACCCCTCGGGCAAATAGCGCTGATCGACCCAGCCTTCGGGATAATCGTGCGGGTACTTGTATACACCGTACTCGTCGCTGCCGGGACGGTGACGATCGCGCAGGTAGCTGGGCACCTCGCGAAGACCACTGCTGTGGATATCGGCCAGCGCCGCATCGATCGAGGCCTCGCACGCGTTGGACTTAGGCGCCAGGCACACATAGAGCGCAGCCTGAGCCAGGTTAATACGGCACTCGGGATAGCCAATGACCTCGGCAGATTTAAATGCGGCATGTGCCACCAAAAGCGCCTGCGGGTCGGCGTTGCCAACATCCTCGGAAGCCTGAATCATAATGCGGCGAGCGATAAACTTGGGATCCTCCCCCGCATCAATCATGCGCGCAAGCCAATAAATGGTGGCATCGGGATCGCTGCCTCGCATGGACTTGATGAACGCGCTAATAATGTCATAGTGCATGTCACCGTTTTTGTCATACGAAAACCCACGACGCGGATTGGCGATCTTCACGTCGTCCACGGTAATGGGATAGCGTTCCCCCGCCGCCGGCGCTGGCGTTCCCTCGGTATCGGGACGCGTAACGGCAATCTCGCTCGCAAGCTCGAGCGTCGTGAGTGCTGAGCGAGCATCGCCCGCGGCCAATGTGCAAATGGCTTTAACCGTATCCTCATCGGCCGAGAACTTACCGTTTAAACCCTGCGGCGCCTCGAGCGCACGCTCAATGAGCGTGGCGATATCCTCGTCCTTCAGGTGCTCAAGCTCTACCACGCGCCCACGCGACAACAGTGCGGAGTTGACCTCAAAGTACGGGTTTTCCGTCGTGGCGCCAATCATAATGACGATGCGGTTCTCGACCGCATGCAGCAGGGCATCCTGCTGCGACTTAGAGAAGCGATGAATCTCGTCGATGAAAAGAATGGTGCGGCGGTCGTACGTATTCAGGCGCGTCTTTGCCTCGTCGATCACGCGACGCAGGTCCTTCACGGTGCCCGTCACGGCGCTGACCTCGACAAACTCACTCTTGGTATGGTTGGCGATAATATGGGCCAGCGTCGTCTTGCCCGTACCGGCGGGGCCGTACAGAATCACACTCGAAAGCACATCATGCTCAATCGCGGCGCGCAGCCACGAGCCCTTACCGACGGCCTTTTGCTGGCCCACATACTCGTCGAGCGAATTGGGGCGCATACGCACCGCAAGCGGCGCATTTTTAAAGGAGCGCTCGCGCGTCGAAGCAGAAAAAAGGTCGTCCATAGCCATCCCGTGCATTAATCAAAATCGTTGTTGACCAACAGTATACCGAAAGGATACGAACTACCGTTCGTTAATATAGGTGCGGTGCGGAAACTTTAGACCTGGGAACAATTTGCTCGTCAGCTCGCAGAAATAACCATCCGTCATGCTTGCGATGTAATCGACGACGGCCTGGTCCTTGTCATCCTGCCAGGCATAGGCGCGATCGTAGTAGGAAAGCTGCTGCTCAACACGCGAAATGTGGTGCTTAAAGATGTAGGAGGACTCGTCACCCTCGTTTATATCCTGCAGGCAACGGTCGTAGAGCTTTTCGAAGGCCTCGCGCAGTTCCACTTCGGAGTCGCCTTCGATACCGCCCTTGCTATAGATCTTCTCGTAGTTCTCGCGCTTCGCCCGCCGGATCTCCTCAAACAGGTCCTCGCTCATCTCGATACGCGGTTTGCCGTAGCTATGCTCAACGATATCGATAGAAGCGTGCGTGAGGATCCAGCTGTTGTAAGCCCCGCCCAGGCCATCGTCAAAAGCGTCGGGTGACAACAGGCCCGCCGCAATGGCGTCTTGGCGATCGCGCCCAACGTAGGCGAGGATATCCGAAATGCGGACCACACAGCCCTCGAGCGTCATGGGGCGCAGGTGCTCGATCGCGCCATAGCCCGTGGCAATGCAGTCCTCGAGGGTACGGTCGAACTGGTCAAACGACGCCATGTCCGAGAGTTCAAAGACACGCTGCTCGTACTCGCCGTTATGGCACAGCACGCCGTCGAGCGCCTGGAGCGACACGTTGCGGCCGTACAGCTCGTCGAGCACGCGGACGGACTGCACATTATGGAAAAAATAACGACCCGTACGCTCGTGATAGATATCGTTGAGGAAACGCTCGCCGGCATGGCCAAAGGGCGTGTGGCCCAAATCGTGGCCCAGGCCAATCGCCTCGATCAAATCGCAGTTGAGGCCCAGGGCACGGCCGATATCGCGGGCAATGCGCGAGACGAGCTGCACATGAAGGCCGCGCCGCGACAGATCGTCGTTGCTGCGAAAGCTAAAGACCTGCGTTTTGCCTGCATAACGCGTGTACGCAGGAAGATGAAGGATCTTTTCGGTGTCGCGCATAAATGCCGGTCGCATGAGCGTGCCTTTGTCGACAGCGCGATCAATACGACGAATGACCTGGTCATCGCCGCATCGATAAGGATTAACGACACCCGAGGCGCGGTCGGCGGCGATACGCTCGACCAGCTCGGGCGACAACGCCGCGGGAATGCGGTCCATGCGCGCCTTAATGACGGCCGTTTCTTGATTAGTTGCCATGGCATGCTCCTTAAAAAGGATGCGCAATCGGTTACAATGTGCAGCCCACGACCTCGATTATGGCAAAAATCGGCACAAAAAACGGGAGCAATGGCAGGGAGCGCGATTTTGTGAAGAGGCAGGAGAGGGCCAGGACCAGGAGCGCGACGGCAAATGCCACGATGCCCCCCAGAGGGTCGAGCGTGCAAAGCGCGAAGAGCGCCTTGGCATCCCCCATGCCGATGCCGGAGGCTTGGCGAACACGACGCCAGAGCGACTCAGTGAGCACAAGGGCAAGGTAGACGATGACCGCAAGACCGGCGTGGTCAAGCGCCGTGTTAACACCTCTGTCGAGCCAAACGCCTGCAAGCGCCGCCACCGCACACACGCCGGCAAGCGAATTCGGGAACCGCCGCTCACGGGCATCAATCACCGCGCCGGCAAAAGCGCAGATCCAAAATGGGATGTAGAACATCATGCACCTCCCGGGGCAGTCACTCAAAAGCAAAAACCACCACAAAGGTGCCTGTCCCCTTCGTGGTGGTTTTGGTGGTGGTTATTTAGCGCCCTGCATGACCTCGTCGAGGGTAACGTTGACGGCGTGTTGCGTCGGGACCCAGTCGACCTTCAGGAACAACGCAGCCACCGTAATGGGGATATAGCTGAACATAAAGATCGGGAAGGTAAACAGGTTGGTCACCAGGCGCCACTTTTGCGCGCAATGGATGTGCTTGTACTCGAAGATAGTCGTGAGCAGCGCCAGGATAAAGAAGGTCTGATACATCATCGCGAAGGTCATAATGAGCGAAGCAGCGCACGCCTGCATCTCGACCTCGGTGGCCAGGAAGCCGTGCGAAAGACCGCCCACAATCAGGAACGTGGCATTAGCGAGCATCGAGATCAACGATAGCAGCATACCCGGAGCGATGGTCATAAACATGTCGTAGGCGGCAAAGCGATGATAGCGGAAGGTCGATTTGACCAGGTGCTTACCGTAGGTAAAGAACACCTGGTAGAAGCCCTTGGTCCAGCGCATGCGCTGTTTCCAGGACGCCTTAAACGTCACGGGCTGTTCGTCAAAGAACTCCGCCGGCGCATAACCGATGCGAATGCCGTGAATGGCACAGAACGTAGTGAACTGGACGTCCTCGGTCAGCGTATGGAACTGCCAGCCGTGCATGCCCTCAATTACGCTGGCGGAGATGAGGTAGCCCGAACCAGAGACGGCACAAGACGTCTTGCAGATGTTGCGCGCGTTGTTGAGGAAGCGGGCCTCACGCAGATACCAGGTGGCGTTGGCAGACGAAATCCACGAGCTGCCGAAGTTCTTGGAGTTACGATAGCTCGTAACCACATGGAAGCCCTGGTCAAAGGCATCATTCATCTTGGAGACGTAATCGCGGGAGATAACGTTGTCGGCATCGAAGATAAAGTAGCCCTCAAACGTGTCGGGATACTCGTTGAGAATGCGATCGAAACCAAAGTCCATGACCCAGCTCTTACCCTTGCGGGCCAGGTCGTTGCGCTCATAAACGATGGCGCCTGCCTCGCGCGCGAGCTGCGCCGTATTATCGGTGCAGGCATCGGCGACCACGAAGACCTCGATAAGCTCGGACGGATAATCCTGGTCCTTGATGGAGCGAACGAGGTTGGCGATCACGGCCTCCTCGTTATGCGCCGCGATAAAGAAGGCATAGCGGTGGAGTTTTTTGGCCTTGGGAGGCGCGACCTCGCCACGAAGAGCGCCAATGACAAAGAAGACCACCTGGTACAGAAAGCAGACCGTGAGTAGCGTAACCACAATCTGGTTAAAGATCACGATGGGCGTGTTAGTTTGTAAAAAGGCGAGCATGCAGGCTCCCGAGAACGCGTTACGTAAACAACCGTATATCTTACCGTAGGCTAACCGAGTTCAAGAAACCACCTAATACTGGTTAGGCTTCGAGCAGACCGAGCTGCGGAACGATTTCGTCGCCGGCGGCAGTGCGGCCGAGCGAGCGCGGGGCCAGGTCATCCAGAACGGCGGCGAGATCCCACGGCAACCCATCGCGGCACTCAATGTGCTCCCCCGTCACGGGATGATCGAACGCCACACGCCAGGAATGGAGGAATTGCCTGGTCAAACCCTGGTTGGCACGCGCATCGCACTTACCGTAGAGCGGATCGCCCACGCAGGCGTGGTTGATATGGCGCATGTGCACGCGAATCTGATGTGTGCGACCCGTAAACAGGTGACACTCGACGAGCGTATAGCCATCGTCAAAACGCGTGGAATCGAAGCGCTCGAGGACCCTAAAGGTCGTAATAGCCTGGCGCGCGAAAGGATCGTCCGAAACCGCCATCTTGACACGGTCGCGCGTAGAACGGGCAATGCCGGTGTTAATGGTGCCCTCGTCCATGGCAATGTGGCCGTGGACGAGCGTAATGTAGCGGCGGTCGAGCGTGCGCGTGCGGATGAGATTCTGGAGCGCGCGCTGGGTGTCGTCGTCTTTTGCCGCGAGCATAAGGCCCGAGGTGTCACGATCCAGGCGATGCACGATGCCGGGGCGGTCCTCGCCCTGCACGGTGCCCAGATGGTCAATGCCACAGTGATAGACCAGAGCGTTCGCAAGGGTGCCGCTCTCGTGGCCATGGGCGGGATGGCACACCAGACCGCGCTGCTTGGAGAGCACGATGAGGTAGTCGTCCTCGTAGCGGATATCGAGGGGAATGGCCTCGGGAATAACATCGGTGGGATCGTGCGGCTCGGGCAAATCGACCGAAATACGGTCGCCGGAGTGCACGGCATACTTTTTTGACAGGCATGTCTCGCCGTTGACGGCAACGGCACCGCCCTCGATCAGATGCGCGCAGGCAGAGCGCGTAGGGCAGCCGTCATTAGCGCCCAGATAAGCGTCAAGACGCTGACCAGCGGCAGCGTCGGCAACAAGGATATGGATGTCGGCCATTAGCGCTCGCTCCTTTCGCGAATCTTGCGGGCACGCTCCCCACGTTGTTTGGCTTTGCGCTTGGCGCGGGCCTCATCACGGGCGTTAAGCTCGGCGGTTGCATCGACCTCACGGGCCGCGGGGCTCAAGAACATGTAGCCAAAGAGGGCGAGCACGACGCCAAAGGTAATGCCGATATCGGCCACATTGAAGACGGGGAAGTCGATGAAGGTGGTGGCAATAAAATCGGTCACGAAGCCAAAGGCCAAACGATCGATTGCGTTACCGATAGCACCGCCCGCAACCATCGCCATGCCCACAACCTCAAGATGGGCAAGCTGGGGTGCACGAACGAGGTACACAAAAATAGCGATAATGACCGCCAACGCCAGCACGGCAAACGCGATGCCATGCCCCTCGCCCATGCTAAAGGCGGCACCGATATTGCGGACAAACATAAAGTCGATGACACCAGGGATGACGGTCACATGCAAAGCGTCGCCCACGGCACGAACCGCAAACTTGGTCAGCTGGTCAAGAAGCAGCACAACCAGCGCCATCCCACCAGCAACACCCAACCGCCAACGCAAAGGCGGCGTCATATCCCCAGTACGACCCAAATCAATCCCCTACCCTCAAGAACATCGAATTACGTTTAACGCAAATCAATATCTTATATTGACCAGCAACGAAATAGCCGATGATTCGTTACCAACAGCGAAAACCCGCCAGAGCGAGCAAGGTGCCTTGAAGCAAGGCGGCATAGACCTTCTGGTCATGCCGCCGAAGCTGAAAGGCAGATTGCCGCTCTGGCGGGTTTGCAGCGTCAACCTGTTACGCGGTTTGGTAAAACCGCGTAACTACAAAGCGTTCGCACACCTCTCGCAGATGTGAGCGTGGCCGTTGTACTCGCCGACGGTGGTGCGGTAGTTCCAGCAACGGTCGCAGCACTCGCCCTCAGCAGCCTCGATGGCAACGGAGAGCTCCTCGCCCTGGGTCAACTCAACATCGGAGACGATGTAGAACTCGGCCAGGTCGACGGCCTTGTCGCCGGTCAGCAGCGCGTACATCTCGGCGGGAACGACCGCCTTGACGCGGACCTGCTGGCTCTTGGTGAAGGTACCGGCGGAGCGGGCGTCCTCAAGGGCCTTGGTCACGGCGCTACGGAGCTCGAGTGAAGCCTCGAGCACGCCCTCGAACTCATTGGCCTCGTCGACCGTAATGGGCGACTTATACCAATCGAGCAGCGCAGCGTACTTCTGGTGATCGACGCAGCCGGCAGGCGCATAGGCCATGGCCTCGTCGACCGTGTAGGACAGGATCGGCTGCAGGTCGCGCATGAGCATCGAGAAGAGCTCGGCAAGCACGGTCTGGGCGCTGCGACGCTCGAGCGAGCCGGGCTTATCGCAGTACAGACGGTCCTTCAGGGCGTCGAGGTACACGTTAGAGAGCTCGGTAACCACGAAGTCGTAGAGCGCACGGTAGGCGCGCGGGAACTCGTAGCAAGAGTAGGCGTCGTCAACCTCGGCCTGGACCTGAGTCAGGCGGGCAACCATGAGCTTGTCGAGCGGCAGCCGGTCGGCAAAGGCGACGCCGTCGGTCTCGGGCTCAAACTGACCCTCGAGCTCGGAGAGCAGGAAGCGCAGCGTGTTGCGGAAACGACGGTAGGCATCGGACGTACGAGCAAGAATCTCGTGGTCGATGGACACGTCGGAGCTGGTATCGACGGAGGCAACCCACAGGCGGATGATGTCGGCGCCCATCTCGTCGCAGACCTTGTTGGGGTCGATGACGTTGCCGAGCGACTTCGACATCTTACGGCCCTGGCCGTCGAGCGTGAAGCCCTGCGAGACGACCGCCTTGTACGGAGCATGGCCGTTGGCACCCACCGAGGTGAGCAGCGAGCTCTGGAACCAACCACGGTGCTGGTCGGAGCCCTCGAGGTAGACGTCCGCCGGGTACTCCAGCTCGGGACGGTACTCGCAGACGGCCTTCCAGGAGACGCCGGAGTCCCACCACACGTCAAGAATGTCCTTATCGGCCTTGAGGTGATGGCCACCGCACTTGGGGCAGACGCAGGCCTCGCCCAGGTAGCTCTCGGGAGCGTCGGTGAACCAGGCGTCGGAGCCCTTCTCGTGGAAGAGCTTGATGACGGCGTCGAGCGTAGCGTCGTTCATGACCTTCTCACCGCAGTCGGCGCAGGTGTAGCTGGGGATAGGCACGCCCCAGTTGCGCTGACGGCTGATGCACCAGTCGGGACGCTGCTCGACCATGGCGCCAATGCGGTTGGCCGCGTGGGCCGGATACCATTTGACGTTCTCGCGGACCTCCTTGCCAGCCTGCTCGCGCAGACCGGTCTTGTCCATCGAGACAAACCACTGGTCGGTAGCACGGAAGAGCACCGGATGCTTGCAGCGCCAGCAGTGCGGATAGCTGTGCGTGATCTTCTTCTCGAGGACCAGGGTACCGCGCTCGCGCAGGAACTCGATGATGTGTGGGTTGGCCTCGTCGGTGTCCATACCGCTGAAGGGGCCACCGGTACCAAACTCCTCGCCGGTGTAGAACTTGCCGTCGTCATCGACCGGCATGCAGATGTCGGTGATGCCCTCCTTGAGGCAGGCGAAGTAGTCGTCGACGCCGTGGCCGGGCGAGTTGTGGACGATACCGGTACCGTCATCGACACCGACGTAATCGGCCAGCAGCGCCACGCCCTCAACGCCGTCAAAGATCGGCTGCTTGTAGTGGATGTGGTGGAAGGTCTCGGCGGGAACCACATAGGGCTTGCCGTCGACCATGACCGGGGTGTACTCCCAGCCAAACTCCTCGCAGCACTTGGGAGCCAGGTCCTCGAGCATGACCTCGGCACGACCGTCGTGCTCAACGGCGACGTAGGCGGCGCCGGGCTTGAGAGAAACGGCCTGGTCGGAGGGAATGGTCCACGGCGTGGTCGTCCAGATGATAAAGTCGACCGGGCCGTCGAAGTCCTCGAGGCCGGCGGGCTTGGAGGTCATCTCAAAGCGAACGAAGATGGAGGGGCTCGTCTCGTCGGAGTACTCAATCTCGGCCTCGGCGAGCGCGGTGTGGCAGTGCTTGCACCAGTGAACCGGCTTGTGGCCGCGATAGATCATGCCCTTATCGAACATGGCCTTGAAGACCTCGATATCGGCGGCGTCATGCTGGTGATAGAGCGTCAGATAGGGGTTGTCCCAGTCGCCGAGCACGCCCAGGCGACGGAAGCCGGCCTTCTGCAGCTCGATGTTCTCGACAGCGAACTTGTTGCAGAGCTCGCGGATCTTAGCCGTGGAGGTCTGGTTGAACTTCTCGGTGCCGAGCTTCTCCTCGACCTTGTGCTCAATCGGCTGACCGTGGCAGTCCCAACCGGGGACATAGGGAACCTCATAGCCCTGCATCATCCAGTAACGGTTGATCATGTCCTTGGAGATCTTGTTCATGGCGTGGCCGATGTGGATCGGGCCGTTGGCGTACGGAGGGCCGTCGTGCAGCACGAACTTCTTGTGACCCTCGTTCTTCTTCAGAACCTGCTCGTAGACCTTGTTGTCCTGCCAGTCCTTGAGTCGCTTGGGCTCGGACTTGGAAAGACCGGCACGCATGGGAAAACCGGTCTTGGGCAGATTCATCGTCTGCTTGTACTCGTTTGCCACGGTACCCCTTTCTTGTCATGGGCGCGCACGCCCTCTGGGCACCAAAAAGCGCCCGTCCCTACAAGCTGGGACGAAGCGCCACAAAACGGACTGTACGCCCGCAAAAGCTCTTCGTTTAACCACCCAGCTTAGATGCCCTCGCCCGCGTATTCGCGCGCTCGCATCCGTTACTCGGCTGGTCTGTATCGACGACCATCTCGGCGATGTCTACTAAGACGAACCTACGCGGCACGTCCGTTGGGACCGCAGCTCCGGGGTGATTTTCATCGGTCGCATGCACGGGTTCTCAGCGCTCCCCGCTCTCTGTAGCATGCGGACGGCCGACTACTCGTCCCCATCAACGCTTATGCGGAGTATGCTAGCACGTTCCACACCGGCGAAAAACCCTCAACACTGGTTTTATACGTTCGAAATTTCTTGCGGCCGTGGACCTTCTCTTGGAGCAAAATACCTGTAAGCACTTTATCGAACGAAAGAAGATTGCTATGCGCACGATCGGAATGAGCGACTATACCGTTGGCGAAGACTGCTTTGACGAGCTGCACGGCGCGTTGGCCGAGTACGGAGCAACCAAGGTCGCCATCATTGGTGGTAAACGAGCACTGGCCGCAGCACTTCCCGGTATCGAAGCTGCGCTGGCAGGTACCGACGTCGAGATTCTGGAGACGCGCGGCTACGGCACCAACAGTACGCGCGCAAATATCGCCAAGGTCGTAAACTCCCCTGCCTGCCAGGAAGCTGACGTGCTTATCGCATGCGGCGGCGGCAAGGCGCTCGACACCGTGAAGACCGCAGCTATCGAGCTCAAGAAGATTGTCTTTACGGTACCGACGATCTGTTCCAACTGCTCCGCCGCGACCGCCATTGCCGTCGTCTACAACGACGACGGCTCGCTCGAGGGCTATTCGTACCCCAACCGCCCCGCGCACATCTTCATCAACCCCAAGATCATCGCCAAGGCACCGGCAGAGTACTTCTGGGCCGGCGTGGGCGATGCCCTGTCCAAGCAGCCCGAGGTCGAGTACGCCACGAGCGCCGGCAACTTGGAGCACACGGCCGGCCTTGGCCTGGCACTCGCGCACACCTGTTCCGAGCCGCTGTTTACCTATGGCGTCCAGGGTCTTGAGGACGTGCGCCAGGACCAGTCGACCGAAGCCGTCAAGCAGATCGCGCTCGACATCGTGGTCAACACGGGCTATGTCTCGAACCTGACCAACCAAAACGATTACTACTACAACTCGAGCGTGGCGCACGCGTTCTACAACGCTTCCTGCAGCATTCCTCGCCCAGGCTCCTACCTGCACGGTGAGGTCGTGAGCCTGGGCGTGCTGGTGCTGTTCGCCTACACGGGCGACACCGAGAACCTTAAGCGCTACGCCGCTTTCAACAAGCAGATGGGCCTGCCCGTGACGCTTGAGCAGGTCGGGCTTTCCGAGTCCGATATCCCCGCCCTGTGCGAGTATGCGCACGCCACCAACGAGTGGAAGCAGGGAAACCCCGGGCCCTTCACCGACGAAAAGTTCGCCACCGCCATCAAGGCTGCCAACACCTACGGCCACACGCTCCTCGCCTAACCTACCAAAACCACCACAAAGGGGACAGGCACCTTTCTGGTGGTTCTATATTGCTCCAGCATTCAGTTCGTACTCGGAACGGTAAACAGAAACGAACAGAGGCAGGGTATCATCGTGGTGATGGTATCCTGCCTTTTGTTTTGCGGGATCAAGGTCGCTTTATGCGAACTTGATCGCCACTTATATGGCGCATTGATGGCAATTGCTTCGTACGTGCATACCGGGAGCCTGTACACCTCTGGCAAGGCGTAACACACTAGACTTTGTTCCAAAGTCCGTGTGCTAAGGGGGCAGGCCCCTTAGAATTCCTGTGGAGTGTGTACGCACGTACGCAGGAAAACGGCAATATTTCGCTATATCAGGGCGTTCTTTCATTGGAGAGTATGGTATACACGGCTTAGTTCAACAAATAAGAATTTATATATAAAGGAGAATATTGATGAAACTGTTTTTATGTTCTCACTTTTCAAGTGTAGGAAGTCTGATAAAGGAAGAAATTGAAAATAAAAAAGTCGCATTTATTCCAACAGCTTCGCTGCGTGAAGGCTACACCGGTTATGTCGGCTCTGCTCGAAAATTATTCAAAAAGTTGGGAGCAATCGTAACTGAAATTGATATTTCAACGGAGGCTTATTCAACGATACAGTCTGTTTTTGAAGATGCGGATGTGATATATTTTACCGGCGG
>CABUVF010000011.1 GCA_902494945.1 uncultured Collinsella sp. | reverse complement strand
TGCGGACTCACATGAACGGCGCGAGCTGCTTTGCGCACGCCGCCATAGTTCGCTACCGCTTGAAGGTATTCGAGTTGAGAAAGCTGCATAGATTACTCCAAAGGCAGCCAAGTCGACGGGCTACGTGTCCTCAGATGAGGTTCTCGCCCAGGTTCTTGCCGCCGAGGACGTGCATGTGGAAGTGCATGACGGTCTGGCCGGCATTGACGCCCTTGTTGGAGATGACGCGGAAACCGTCCTCCAGACCCTTGGCCTTGGCGACCTCCTGGATGGCGTGAACCATGGCGCCCATGGTCTCGGCCGGCACGTTGTCGGCGATGTCGCCGTAGTGCTTCTTTGGGATCACGAGCGTGTGGACCGGCGCCTGGGGGTTAAGGTCGTCGAACGCGATGACCTGATCGTCCTCATAGACAACGGTCGAGGGGATCTCGTGGCTGGCAATTTTGCAGAAGATGCAATCGCACATGGTTGGTTCCTTTCTCACAGACCAAGGTGATTATATTTGGTCGGAATGGTTAGAACGAGAGGCTGTCGTCGGTGTTGGCGGCTTCGCCGTCGGCGAGCACGTCGTTGCCGTCGACGTCCTTAAGGAGCACCGAGACCTTCTGCTCGGCATCGGACAGGCGGGTGCGCAGGCTCTTGAGGAGCTCGACGCCGCGGGTATAGCTCTCGAGCGACTCCTCGAGCTCCATATCGCCCGACTCCAAGCTGCGGATGATGAGCTCCAGCTCCTGCGAGGCCTGCTTGTACGTAAGCTGCTCGACCGGGGTCTTCTCTGCCATATCTGTTTCCTTTCCTAAGGGTCTATCACTGTGAAACGCGGTCTACTCGACCGCGTTGACGGTTGCCGACACGTTGCCGTCCGCCATGCGCACGCGAATGGCGTCGCCAGGCTTAAAGGTCTGGGCACTTGTAGCCACACCATCATCGCTGTACGCGATGGAATAGCCGCGGGCAAGCACCTTGAGCGGCGACAGGGCATCGAGCGAGGCTGCCGCACGGCCCAGGTCGGACGCGGGTTTATTGAGCATCGTACGTCCCTGATGCTCCAGACGGGAATTCGCAAGCGTGATCGCATGGCGCTTGCCATCGAGCCCCGAGGTGCTTGCGACCAAGCGCTCGGGCAAACGCTCGAAGTTGGAGCGGAAGGTCCCAACCGAACGCGTTATGGCGCCGGACAGACGATCGGCCGTCAGGGCAAGCTCGGACTCGCGACGCTCGACCATAAACGTTGGGTCGTTGAGGCACGGGCGGTACGCGGCTGCATCGAGCGCATCGCCCAGACGGGCCGTATAGGTATCCCAGGCGCGGCGACCGCGCTGATCGAGCATCTCCAGGTCGACCTGGGCCGGCCCAATCATCGATGCCATCGCGGCACCCAGACGCTGATGGCGCGCCCCGAGCACATCGGCCAACTCCGTCATAGCCGGCGCCACCGATTCGGCCGCCGCCGTGGGCGTGGAGGCGCGACGGTCGCTTACCATGTCGCAGATCGAGGTATCGGGCTCATGCCCAATGCCCGTCACCACGGGCACGGGACAGGCCGCCACCGCACGGGCGAGCCCTTCGTCGTTAAATGTCATAAGGTCTTCGAAGGAGCCACCGCCACGCACGAGCAAAATGCAATCGGGCACCGGCGTAATGGCGGCGGCGCGGCGCAAGCCTTCAATAAGCTCTGCCGGCGCACCCTCGCCCTGCACCTTGGCACCCACGCAAACAAGCTCGACAAGCGGGTTGCGACGGCGCAGTGTGCGCTTGACGTCATCGATGACGGCGCCCGAAAGCGAGGTGACGACTGCCACGCGCGAGCAAAACACTGGGACGCGACGTTTGCGCGCCTCGTCCATCAGGCCCTCGCGACGCAATTTTTCAGCCAACTGAGCCACCTGCTGACGCAGCAAACCCTCCCCCGCCAGCGAGAACGAGCGGGCGACGAAGCTCATGCGACCCGTAGGCTTGTAGAGATTGAAGCTACCCTTAAAGCTCACCTGCATGCCATCGCGCAAATCGAAGGTGCGCTTGAGATAGGCGCCCTTCCAAATGATGCAGTCGACGGCCGCCGAGTCGTCCTTGATTTGGAAGTAGCAGTGGCCGCTTCGGGCATTGGGGCCGCGGAAACCAGTGACCTCACCCAAAACGCTCAGCTGCGGAATGGCATCGAGCGCGCCGGCGGCGATCTCCACCGCTTGGCTCACGCTGAGCTCTTTGCGCTCCTGCTCGTCCGATCCGTCGAACTCGGCGGAAACGGCGTTGCCGGTTAGATTCCAGCCTGCCACGCAGCCCCCTTTCGTCATCGTGCACATGGGCTCCGGCCCTGCGCTAATTCAAGTCCAACACATAGTACAGCGCCGCGGGGACACAAATCCCCACGGCGCCCGTCGGTCCCATTTGTTATCGGTTGGAGTTTCTGTTGTAGCGAGCCATAAGGTAGAGCAGCTGAATAATCGAGGTGAGCGCCGCGGCCACGTAGGTGAGCGCAGCTGCCGTCAACACCTTCTTGGCACCGTTGACCTGCTTGGAGCTCATACCCGACTGCTCAATATACGCCACGGCACGTCGGCTGGCATCGATCTCGACCGGCAGCGTAACCAGCTGGAATAGCACGCTAAACGAGAAGAAGATCAGCGCGAGGGTCGTGAGCCCTGCTATGTTCATAAACAGGCCCATGAGCAGCACGATCGTCCAGGTGTTCTGGGTAAAGTTGACGACGGGGACCAAAGCGGTGCGTACCTTCATCATGGCGTAACCGCTTTGACGCTGCGCGGCATGGCCTGCCTCGTGGCAAGCGACAGCAACGCTTGCGACCGAGCCGCCCGAACGGTTGGAATCCGACAGATACAGGTTGTTATCCTGCGGGTTGTAATGGTCGGTGAGCTCACCGGCGACACCCTTGATACCCACGGCGTTGCAACCGTTGGCGTCGAGCATGCGGCGAGCGACCGTGGCACCCGTGTCGCCGTCCGAGCGAACCTTGGACCAGGTCTTGTACGTCGAGTTGATATAGCTCTGCGCAGCAAGGCCAAGCACTGTACAAACAAGAACAACCAGCAGGTACAGCGGGTCGATGCCAAAGCCGTAACCATAATAATAGGGCATGCGAATTCCTTCGAATCGAGTTACACGTTGGAGGCATTCTACCCACTCAAGCGGCTAGGCTTCCTTATAGCAATTCAATTTTGCCATCTTTGACCGTCAACCCCATATTGCCCGAGAGCAGATCGTCCAGGCGCGAGCCCACAAGCTCAAAGCGCCAGCCTTCGCGCAGGGGACTCTGCTCGGGATGCTCAATATAGTCGGCCAGGTCATCGCGCGAGGCAATGACCGAGGTCGCTACGCCCGAGCGCTCGGCAACCAAGCGAATAAGCGCATACATAAGGTCGGTCACGCTCTCCAACTCCGGCGAAATCTGGCGATGCCCGCGCACCATGAGCGGCAGGCGGTCGTGCGGGCAGCTCGCGCCGCGCTTGATGGCCATCAACGCGCCGTCCACGTCGCGCTCCCCCAGCTGATCGGTGCCGCGGATGCTGCGGAACTCCTCGACGCGCACGGGATTGCGCTTGACGAGCGCCAGCAGCGTATCGTCGGACATGACCCACTTGCGCGGGATGTTGCGGCGCTCGGCGCGGTCCTCGCGCCAGGCGGCGAGCTCGCGCGCAATGCCCAGCTGATGGCGGCTGCACGAGTTGATGCGCTTGACCTTGCGGAATGCCTCGTGACGATCGGCGCGATAATGCGACCCGTCGGCCAGCGGACGCAACTCGTCGAGCACCCAGTCCACCCGGCCCAGCTCGCGCAGGCGACTCATCATCTCGGTATAGGCAACGATCAGATACTTGACGTCATCGATCGCGTACTCAATCTGCTTATCGGTCAGCGGGCGGCGCGACCAATCGGTCAGTGACTCGGTCTTGGGCAATGAGACACCGCAAAACGTCTGCACGAGCGCGCCGTAGGAAATCTGCTGGCGCTCGCCCAAAAAGGCGGCGGCCACCTGCGTGTCAAAAATGGGACGCGGCAGCGCGCCCACGGTATGGAGCATAACCTCCATATCCTGCGAGCAGGCGTGAAATACCTTGGTCACGCTCTCGTCGGCCATGAGTTCGGCCAAGGGAGACAGGTCGTCGATCACCAGAGGATCGACCGCGACGCTCTCGGCAGGGGTGGCAATCTGAACCAAGCACGGGCGCGGGTGGAACGTGCGCTCGCGCAAAAACTCGGTATCGACGGCAATCGCGTCGAACTCGCGGGCGCGCTGACAAAAGTCGAGCAGAGCCTGATGTGTGGAAATGTACATATCAACCCATCGAATAAGGTTAGGCCCGAAAAACACGGGTAGGATATCGGCATTGCCCTACAACTATACTCGGTTAGTCACAGAACGGGAACGTAAGTATGCGCTGCCTTATCATCCACAACCCGGCATCGGGCCCCAGCTCAGATGAAATCTACGCGTTCACGCACGCCCTCGCGCAGGGCGGCGACGAGGTCGTGATGCGTTTTATCGGCGATGGCATGGAACCCGAGGACGCCGTGGCAGACGTGCGCGAGTTTGATCGCGTGGTGATTTCGGGCGGCGACGGCACCGTCTCCAACGTGCTCGACCAAATGCGCGGATGCGGCGTCCCCACGCTCGTCTTCCCCTCCGGCACGGCCTGCCTGTTCTTCAACAACATTGGCAATGCCCCCGAGGCCGCGGCGCTCGCCAAGGCCTGTCGCGTCGGCCGTACCGTCAAGGCGGACATGGGCGAGCTCTTTTGGCTCGACGAGAACGGCAACGAAAAGCGCCACGGCTTTATTATCATCGCCGGATCGGGCTACGATGCCGAGATCATGATGAAGGCCGCCCCCACCAAAAACGACATCGGCGAGATCGCCTACTTCCTATCCGCGCTCGCTACGCCCAACCCCACGGTGGCGCACTTTACGATTGAACATGACGGCATTGTCGAGGAGCTCGATGGCATCTGCTGCATGGCCGGCAACACCTCGGTCATCCAAAACGACATCAACCTGTTCCCCGATTGCCGCATGAACGACGGCATGGTCGACATCGCGGTCATCGAGCCCGTAAAAACCGTGCAGCTGCTCCCGACCGTGATCACCGCCGCGCTCGACCCCGCCGGCAAGGTGCTCGGCCGTCCGCAGTTTAAGATCATCCAGACCAAAGAAGCCAAGATCACCTGCACCCCGTCGCTGGGCATGCAGTTCGATGGCGAAATCATCTCCAGCAACTCGGGCGTCTTTGGAGCCCGCGCACTTCCGCAATGCCTCGATCTCATCGTCGACGAATTCTCCCCACTCGGAAAATAGGAGGACCCCATGAACGACAATCCCCTGCTCGGCTTTATCGTCATCGTTTTGGCCATGCTCATCGGCTATGCGATTAACGTTATCCACCGCCGGAAGAAGTAATTCCACATTGGTATGATATTCATCCAATCATCGTCTCCCCCGTTGTTTATGCATTTGCCAAACAGCGGGGGATTTTTCTTTGCGCCCCGTGCAAGGTGCTTTATTTAGGTAGAGTAATTGCAGGGTGCCTTTATTTAAGTAAAGCTACATAATGAGTATTCTTATCCGTTCATCGCATATTTTAGGACGCTCATCGAGTATTTCATCGAAATAGATGAATACTCTTTAGACTTCCTATAGGCTAATAGAAGTATTTATTAGCTGAGATTCCACATAGCTTTGCGGGGTCTCAACAGTTGGGAGGGATTATGAGGTTTACTCATCCCGTCAACACGCTCAAGAAGCTTGGCTGCGGCCTCGCATTCGGAGCTGCGGCCATTATGGCCATGCCGACCTCGGCGCTCGCTTGCACCCAGATCTACATGGGCAGCAAACTCACGGCGGACGGCAACACGTACTACGGCCGCGCAGAGGACTTTAGCCCGCGCTATATCAAGCACTTTGGCATTGAGCCTGCGCACAAGGACGGCAGCGAGTATAGCTCGCTCGAATCCGGCTTTGAGTACAAGTCCAAGGGCGCGACCTACCGCTACACCTTCGTTCGCGACAACCCCTCTCAGTGGGAAGATCGCTATGACGCTTATTCCGAGGCTGGCATCAACGAGAAGGGCGTCTCCTGCTCTGCCACGCTGAGCACCTCCTACAACGAGAAGGCTGAGGAGGCCGACCCCATTACCGAGGAGACCGGCATCGGTGAGTACAATTACGCCAGCGTCATCCTGGGCGAGAGTGCCACGGCCCGCGAGGGCGTCGAGCTCCTCGGTAGCCTGGTCGACGAGCAGGGCATCTGCACCAACGACCAGGTCATCATCGCCGACAACAACGAGACCTGGCTGTTCGCCGGACTTTCTGGCCATCAGTGGATTGCCATGAAGCTCACCGACGACATCGCCTCGGTCAACCCCAACATCGGCAACCTTAACTACAAGGTCAACCTCGACGACACCGAGAACTGCCTCCACTCCAAGGACATTCAGACCATGCCCGAAGAAAAGGGCTTTGCCAAGTACTTCGAGGACGGCCAGTTCGACGTTGCCCAGACCTACGGTGAGGAAATTAGCGATAAGGCCATGCATTCTTGGTCTCGCTATATCCAGGGCCGCGATTATTTCATGGCTCCGCTTGCCGAGGGCACCGACTACGAGATCGTTAAGGACGAGCGCGAAGATGCTCGTGCCACGACCGGCGCCCTGGTCCACGAGATGCAGCCGCTGTTCTTCCAGCCCGGCAAGTCCGACTGGAACACCTTTGAGATGATCCGCAGCTTTGCCACTCGTGGCGAGAATGTCGCCGGCCTCAACGCCAACACCGACGGTGCCTATGCCATCGGCTCCAACCGCAACACCGAGATCCACACCTTCCAGATCCGTCAGGGCATGGACCCCGAGATCGCGACCATCCAGTGGGAGATGCTCTCCAACGCCGAGTTCTCCGTCGCTATTCCCTTCTACTCCGCACTGCTCACCGAGGTCAGCCCCTACTTCAGCGATCAGGATGTCTCCTTCGATCACTGTGAAGAGGAAGACGTCGTGAACAACGAGGAGCCCAAGAACTCCATCAATTACGTCCTCATGGACATCAACACGCTCGCCGAGGAGAACCGCGACAACTGCGCCACCGGCGTCCGCGCCTATCTCGACGCTCTGCAGAAGGAGCTCATCGAGCAGAACCTGACCGTCGACGAGGCCATGCAGGCTGCCGAGGGCACCGAGGCCCGCACCGCCCTGGCCAACAAGGCTGGCAAGGCCGCGACCAAGAACACCTACGTCAAGTGCAAGGCCATGCTCGAGGAGATGCGCGATTACCTCAAGAAGGGCGACTTCTCCGAGAAGTTCGTCCCGAGTGACTACGATGCCGACAACGACTGCCTGGTCGAGTCCATCACCTACGCCGACGAGGCCCTCTCCGATGAGGACGTTGCCGAGCCCGAGGTTAAGGAAGAGGCAACCGAGGAGAAGTCAGAGGGCAACAACATGGCCGCCATGGCTGTTGGTGCCGTCGTCATCATCGGTGTCTGCGGCTTCGTGCTCTATCGTCGCAAGAAGGCCTAAGACCCTCACGTTCTAAAGGAGGGCGAGACAGCGTGAGCGGCCTTGCCCTCCTAGCCCGTCATCTGACCGGCGGGAAACGCCGCTGAAATCTTTTCAAAAAAGATTTCCCTGCACATATATCGCTGTGCTATAGTGCAGCGCAACAGCAACTAGGTGCGACCGCGCCACGGCATCACGAAAGGAGCCACCAACATGAAGAACACGATGACGTCTCTCAACAACTGGTGGTGGCGTGATGCGAATACGATCGGTCGACAGTGAGTCCCTCACGCCTGTTTTTGCGCTCTAGGTGATTGGAAGGCCTCCGGTTTCGACCGGGGGCCTTTTTCTATCTCGAGCCCGATCGCATTCGCATCACGCGCCTCCGCTTTCTTCTCTTGCACTTCCCCTCCGAAAGGATTTTCACCATGTCTCAGAACACCACCACCGCCCAGCCCCGCACCGTCCAGACCGCCGACCGCGGTAAGCTCGATATCCGTGCCCTTGTCCTGCTCGCCATCCTCCTTGCCGCCGGCTTCATTCTCAACTTCACCGTCGGCAAGGCCATCTCGGGCATCTCGGGCGGCATGATTAGCCCCGAGTTCATCATCTCGGCCTTCTGCCTCACCATCCTGGTCGTTCGCCCCAACATTGGTCAGGCGCTCGTCATCGGCCTCATCTCGGCCGCCGTGATCCAGATCACCACCACCTCGCCGTTTGTCGATTTTGCCGCCGAGGGCATCGCCGCCATGCTCATGGCCGTCATTGTCAACGCTGCTGCCAAGGGCGGCCAGGTTAAGCCTGCCGTCGCCATCGTCGCAACGTTCGTGACCACCTTTGTCTCGGGCGTCATCTTCATGGTCATCAAGATGGCCATGCTCGGCGTGGTGAGCGAGCTCGCCGCAGCCATGTTGCCCGTCGTCGCCATGACCGCCGTGTTTAACGCCATTCTGGTCGGCGCCCTCTACCTGCCCATCCAGAAGGCCCTTAGGCTCAACTAACCCGCTCGGCTTTACGAGCCACCCCATCTTGGCGTTCATTCGTCGCTCGCGTACCCAAGTACGCTTCGCTCCTCTTTCGCGCCAACCTGGGGCCCCTCGTAAAGCCGTCTCCGTGCTCCACCACCAAAGACTGTCCCAGACAACTAGCTCTTGGGGACGTTCTTAAACGACTAGTCATGTAAGAACGTCCCCAATGACTCTGAAAGGTATCCATGGAAACGATCATCAACGTCGACGATGTCTCGTTCTCCTATGGCACGCAGACCGAGCAGGCACTTAAGCATATCTCGCTCGGCGTGAACAAAGGAGATTTTATCGGCATTATCGGTCCTTCGGGCGCCGGCAAGTCTACACTTGCCGCCTGTCTGTCGGGAGCCGTACCCCACCATTACACCGGCACGTTCTTTGGCTCCGTCACTGTCGACGGCAACGACACCTGTGAAGTTACGCTCACCGATGTGTCGCAGATCGTCGGCAGCGTGCTGCAGGACATCGACACGCAGATGGTCGCCTCGGTCGTCGAGGACGAGATGCTTTTTGGCCTGGAGAACTTTGGCGTTCCCCACGACCAGATCGAGCAACGTGTGAGCGAGACGCTCGAGACCGTCGGCATCAGCGACCTGCGCGACCGCGAGATCGCCACGCTTTCGGGCGGCCAAAAGCAAAAGGTTGCCATCGCCGCCATCCTCGCCATGCGTCCGCGCGTGCTCGTGCTCGACGAACCCACCGCGGCGCTCGACCCCGCCAGCTCCACGCTGGTCTTCGAGACCCTGCGTGAGGCCAACCGCGCACTCGGCATCACCATCGTCGTCGTTGAGCAAAAAGTCGCCCTGCTTTCGGAGTATTGCAACCGCGTGCTCGTGCTCAATCATGGCGAAATCGCGCTACAGGGCGAGCCGCACGAAGTCTTCGCACACTCCGATGAGCTCCGCGCCATCGGCGTCGATTGCCCGCGTGTCACGCGCATTTTCAACAGCCTCGAGGTCGATGGCCTGGCCAGCGGCACTCCCTGTTTGGATGTTGATGAGGCCGAGCGCCTGATTTCGGGCATCGTCGACCCCGCACACGCGAGCAGTGACATTCAGGCACCCGCCGGCTCACCGCACGCACCGTCGTTGCGCCCGCACGCCAGGGACGCCGAGCCCGTGCTCACCTTCGATCACGTTGAGTTTGCCTATCCCAATGGCGGCGCTGCCGTCCACGACCTCAACCTGACCCTCTATCCCGGCGAACTCGTGGGCATCGTCGGCCAAAACGGCGCCGGCAAGACCACGCTCACCAAGCTGCTCACGGGCCTGCTTAAGCCCGCCTCGGGCAGCGTGCGTGTCACGGGACTGGATACCGCAGCCGTTCCCACGAGCCGCATCGCCCGCGAAGTCGCAACCCTCTTCCAAAACCCCGACCGCCAGATCTGCAAGGACACTGTGCTCGACGAGGTCGCCTTTGGCCTGGAGCTTGCCGGCATCGACCGTGCCGAGGCGCTGCGTCGCGCCCAGCTCGTCATCGACCGCTTTGGCTTGCCGGCCGACGAGGCGCCCTTCTCGCTCTCGCGCGGTCAGCGCCAGATGGTGGCACTCGCCTCCGTCGTGGTCGTAGAGCCCAAAATCGTGGTGCTCGACGAGCCCACGAGCGGCCTTGACTACCGTGAGTGCATGACCGTCATGGAAACCGTGCGCACCATGGCCGAGCGCGGCTGCGCCGTCATCATGGTCTGCCACGACATGGAAGTCGTATCCGACTTTGCCGAGCGCATCGTGGTGATGGCCGACGGCCGCATCCTCGAGCGCGGCTGCACGCACGAGCTGTTCTCGAACTGCGAGCTCATGCCGCGAGCCTACGTTGAGCCACCCCAGGTCATAGAGCTTTCTCGTCGCCTGGCATCCTCCGTCTCTCCCGCCTTTGCACAGGTGAGCGAGGTCACCGATATCGTTCGCATTACCGAGGAGATGGTCCACCGTGGTTAACGTCATCGACTATATGCCGGGCGATACACTGCTGCACCGCTTGAACCCGGTCGTCAAACTGGGCCTTGCCGCCGCCATCATCATCGGCATCTTCCTGTCCGATACCTACGTGGCGCTGTTGGGCTTTTTGGCGCTCACCCTTGCACTGGGCGCCTACGCCGGCGTCGTCGACCGTCTGCTCTCACTACTCAAGCTGCTGATTCCGCTCGCGCTTATCATGCTGGTGCTTCAGCTGGCCTTTATGCGCGACGGCAACGTGGTGTGGGGCTTTATCACCGACACGGGCCTCATTACCGGATCGAAGGCCTGCCTACGCCTGTTGGGCGTGGCGCTGCCACTCATCCTCATGCTTATGGTGACCAAGCTCAACGACCTCGCCAACGCCTGCGTCGAGGTGCTGCACGTGCCATATCACTATGCCTTCACCTTTACCACGGCACTGCGCTTTGTGCCGGTATTTGGCCAGGAAATGAACGCCATCATGGAGGCGCAGACTGCACGCGGCGTCGAATACGACACTAAGAATCCCGTCAAGAAACTCAAACTCATGCTGCCGCTGTGCGTGCCACTGCTTATTTCGAGTGTGGGCAAGACCGATGCCACCGCACTTGCTGCCGAGCAGCGCGGCTTCTACCTGCGCACGCGCGCGAGTTCGTATAAGCGCTACCCCATCAAAAGCCTGGATATCGCCGTGCTCATCGTCAGCATCGCCCTTATCGCCATCGGCTTCCTGTTCTAACAATCGCTGGCAGCAACCGGCAAACGCAAAAGGCCCCGGCTCGCACCAAACGAGCCGAGGCCTTTACTGTTTTCCCAGATAAAACCTGCCAAAATAAACCTGTCCCTTTTTGGCAGGTCGAGGGTTATAGGCGGTAGAGGGCGCCGCTGCGGATGATGGACTCGCGTACCAGGACATCCATCGCATCGAGGGTGATCTCGGGCATCTCGCGATACTTCTGCAACACCGAAAGCTCCGTGCAGGCCAGGATGACGCGGTCGCAGCCGCTGCGGGCGAACTCCCACATCACGCGATCGAACTTATCCATATCGGGTTCGCGCCCGGCCTTCACATCATCGTAGATGAGCGACATCACGTCGGCCTGACGCTTCTCACTGGGATAGACGACCTCAGCGCCCGCTGCCTCGCACTCGCGGCCATAGACGCCGGCGCCCACGGTGCCATCGGTGCCCATAATGCCGATCTTGTGCACCGGCTCGGCGGGCATACTCAGGTTGGGATCGAACTCGCACTCCCCCATCACCGCACCCGCCAGGGCATAACGCACCGATTCGCGCGGCATATGGATAATCGGCACCTTGGTAAACGACTGAATCTGATCGTAGAAGTAGTGCGATGTGTTACAGGGAATCGCTATGTGCGCGCAGCCCAGCGACTCGAGTGCTTGGGCACACTCCTTCATGGTCGCCAGCAGCTCGGTATGCTCACCGGTCTTGATGGCCAGCGTGCGGTCGGGCATGGTCGACTTGGAAAGCACCACCATGTCGATATGCTCCTGGTCGCACGTAGCCGCCGTATGGCGTACTACCTGGTCGTAGTAATACGACGTGGCCTCGGCGCCCATGCCGCCGATAACTCCCAGCTTTTCCATCGCCGCCTCCTTGGTGACGCCCACGCAATTGCGCGTATCATACCCGCGCCCGCCCGATACATACCGGACGGGCGCCACGCTCGTCTACTTGTAATACGTCTTGAACAGCTTATAGTGACGCAGTTTGGTGTGCCACATGCGCAACCAGCGGTTAAAGACAAAGTCTCCCTTCATAAACGAGGGATCGGCGCCCTTGCCCTCCTTGGCAAGACGATGCACCTTCGCGCGCAGCTCGGGAGCCTTGACGTACTTGTCGACGACGCCCATGGGAACGACCATCCACAGCGCCTCGTCCTTCGCCGTCACAAACTCCGGCTCAAACGGGCGGTTATAGACGTACTCATCCACCACGTACTTGGCAACGTTAAAGCCGCTGTTGGTTACGTAGTAGTTGCTGCGGCCCTGACGGGTGTTAAAGTCAAAGAACTTAAACGAGCCATCGCGCTCGTCATACTTGACGTCAAAGTTGGAATAGCCCACAAAGTGAAGGTCCTCGAGCAGCTTGCGCACGCCACTCATAAGCTCATCATTGGGCTCGGTGATGATGCAGGCGTGATTACCGACGCCATGGGGCTGATGCTCCTCGAGCAGCACGTGACCCAGGCACATCATGCGAACCTTGCCGTTGCGGTCAGAATAGCTGGTGAGCACGCGCATGTACTCGTCGTTGCCGGGCACGCGATCCTGCAAAATCAGGTCATCGGTGTAGCCACTGGCATAGGAATCGCGGATAACCTGCTCCAGCTCGGCGCGGTCGGCAATCTCATAAGCCTTCTTCTGACCCTCGAACTCATGCTGCCACCACATGATGCCGTCGGAAGGCTTCAGGATCATCGGGTAGGGAAAGTCGATCTGGTCGAGCACCTCGGCGGGAGCCTCACCCTGAGCGTTGAGCATCGCCATGGTAAAGGTAAACGTATGCGGATAGGGCACACCGTGCTTCTCGCACAGCTCGTAGAAGATCTCCTTCTTCTGGCACTGCTCAAGCATGCTATAGGGCGCGTAAGGCGCAACGATGTTATCCGCCAGCTCGTTGGCATCCTTGGCCTGGGCCACCAGGGCAACATAGTTATCGCCGCAACCCATCAGGACAATCGTCTTTTCGGCATGTGCCCGAGCGATACCGTTGACGGTCTTAAGCATCACGGGCATGGTGTCGATATCCACGTTAGGCGTGTAGTCGATAATCTGGCTGCGATACGCAGGGCCCGTCTGATACTTGCCAAAGACCAGGCTCTTGACCTGATACTCCTCGTAGAAGGCGCGCGCCACCGAATACGCGTTGATGTCGCCGCCGAGCAGCACGGGAATAAACTCGCGCTCTGTAAACTGCAATGCCATGGAAACTTCCTATCATGAACTGCCCACACGACGGGCGGTCTTTGTGCAACTGATTTATTCTAGCGTGCCGAGCCGCCGGCACCCAAAGCTCCACCGTATCTATGGCAATCGGCGTAATTATCCAGCATGAAGGCCAAGCTCACCGCGATGGGACCTTGTAGCTGCAAAGCCCCACGTGAGGGCAACTTTTACAGCCAAAACCCTCACAAACAGGGTGCCGTAACGTTAAAGTTGAACTCTATGGTTTCTCAACAATTCACCATTCCCGCAGGTCAAGGCCAAAGCCTCAAGTTCAACTTGACCCTTTAGAACCTTTAAGGTTCAAGTTGAGGTCGAAAGCAGTAGTAGAATACACCTCGACCAATAACCTACGATTGATTGCAGAGGGACTGGATGCAGCATTCGAACCATCGCACCGCAGCGCTCATCGCGTCGAAGCCGGCTCGTATCATCACGAGCGCCGCGCTCGCCGTCGCGCTGACGGCCACGCCGATGCTCTCCCCCATCGCGGCCTATGCCGCCTCGCAGGCAACGCAGGATCAGCTTTCCGCCGCCCAGAAAAAAATCGAGGACGCTACGAGCGCCTACAACGACGCCCGTGCCAAGCTCGAGGATCTGCAAAAGCAGATCGACTCCAATGAGGCGAACATCGATAAGATTGAGGCCGAGCTACCCGAGCAGCAGGCCAAGGCAAGCTCCGCCATGCGCGATCTGTATAAGTACCAGAAGGGTACCAGCCCCATCGTGAGCTTCCTGGTGAACACGCAGAGCTTGGGTGACTTTATCACCACCTGCAAATACACCAACCAGATTACGAGCTCGAGCGTCGACGAGATCGAAGAGCTTAACAAGATGCAGACCGAACTCGAGCAGAACAAAACCGAGCTCGATCAGGCCAAGTCTCAGCTCGAGGGCGAGCAAAAGAATGCCGAGGACGCGCTGGCCCAGGCACAGCAGCTTCGCAACGAGGCGCAAGCGAAGGCCGAACAGGAAAATGCCGCCGAACTGGCTAAGCTCGAGGCCGACAAAGCCGCTGCCGCCGAGAAGCTCGCGGGCACCGGCGTGAGTGGCAATAACTCCAACAGTCAGGCCACCAACTCCAACACCACTATCGACACCACGGTGAACAACTCCAACAGCGGCAATTCCGATTACGACTCGTTCATTAACGAGTGGACGAGCCGCATCGACAACTACCTCGCCGGCTCCCCCATGGCAGGCCAGGGCTATAACTTTGCCGTCGCCGCCTGGAATACCGGCGTCGATCCCCGTTGGTCCCCCGCCATCGCCTGCATCGAGAGCAGCAAAGGCCTCTATTGCGCCGGCTCCTATAACGCCTGGGGCTGGAGTGCCCGCGGCGGTGGTTGGCGTAGCTTTGGCAGCTGGAGCGAGGGTGTCTCCGCCCACGTTGCCTACCTGGGCGCCAACTATGGCTCCACGCTTACCCCGGCAGCCGCCAAGAAGTACTGCCCGCCCACGTGGCAGGACTGGTACAACAAGGTCGCCGGCCAGATGAACCGTATTTAAGTGCAACTGCAAAGGGGCCCCAAACGGGACCCCTTTTCTTTGGCCTTGCTAGACCAGAATTGGCATGCAGGCATAAGTGAGTGTTGGAAAAGTCGCTTGAGACTGAAACCCCTTCCGAAGGCAAGGTGATCCCACCACAACGTTATGGCGCGAGTGTGTCAACGGGAGCAACGATGATGCCATCGGGCGTTGTATGAACCGGCATGCCGAACCCAATGATGATGAGTTTTGCCACAGGCGGCCTCTCGCCACGCTCGACCAGCTTTCGCTCCAGCCGAAGCAGATTTGCGGATGCCTCGGGGATTTGAGGGCTTCCAAGCTTCACCTCCACGGCAATCCAAGTTCCATCGCGCCTGTGGATAACTGCGTCAACCTCGAGATCGTCGGCATCGTGGTAATGGGACACCAACGAGTCATTTGCGGCGGCGTAAACCTTGAGGTCATGCAGGACGAGGGATTCGAAAAGCAACCCCAGTGTCTTCGGGTCAGATGCCAACGACTCCGGATTTGCTCCGAGCAGCGCAACGGCAAGCGAAGGATCGGCGAGATGCCTCTTCGCCCCCTGCCGCAGCTTCACCGGAGACCTGAGCGCTGGATGCCAAGCGGGGATGTCGTCGACGATATTGATTCGTCTCAGGGCGTCCATGTATCTGGAGACCGAGTTCTTCGAAACGCCGGTACCGATATCTTTGTCAATAGACTTTGAGCCAGCAAGCGTCGACTCATTCCGCGCTAGCGATGCCAAAAGAGACCTGACCTTGACCGGATCGCGCTTAACGCCATCAGTTCTAGAAACATCCGATTCGCATACGCCATCAACATAGGCAGCGGCTATCTGCATGGCATCGTCAGTCGTTTTCCCCATCGCCTGAGGCCAACCGCCACGACACAGCAAATCGGCGATTCCGGCGATGCCGGAGATTGACCCGACAGCCTGCTTGGCAGGGTAACCGGAAAGAAGCGTTCCAATCGAAACCGCGCCAGAAGAAACGCCAAGCTCGAACATCGTCATGGTGTCCATTCGCAACCTAACTATTCGCCCAACGCCGCTATGCATCGGCCGCATCGAATCCCGAGGCGTTGCCGAACCCGTAAGAATAAACTGACCGGATTCTCCCCTCCTTGCATCGCACTCGAAACGCACGGCATCCCACAGCTTCGGCTCTTCCTGCCATTCATCGATGAGCCTGGGAGATAGCCCTGCTAATGCTTGCGCCGGATCGATCCGTGCCAGCTGGAGAGCGGAAAAATTTCCAGCCGGATCGGAAAGAGACAAGGATGAATTAGCAAAACGACTAGCCGAAGTGGTCTTTCCGCACCACTTTGGACCCTGAATGAGGACCGCACCGAAGATATTGAGATTACGGCTGATTGCCTTATCGATGCATCTATCTACATACCTATCCACACGGCCTCCTTCTTGACTTACCCATATTAGGTATTTTACCAGCTGCGTGGTGACGATTGAGGGAAATTTGTGGTGAGGATTGACGGCGAATTATGGTGACAATTGACGGAATTCTGCGGTGACAATTGACGGCGCTTCGAAGCACGGAGCAATTTAACCGTCACAACACCTATGGCGATGGGCACTCGCCCCGCCCACGAGGCAGGACTGGTACAACAAGGTTGCAACCAGATGAACCGCATTTAAGCGCTACTGCAAAGGGCCCCAATCGGGGCCCGTTTCTTATAGCGGTACATTGCATTAAGCGACTATGCCGGTTGCGTTGCCGACGGCAATAATCACGATCATGATGACGCACATAATTCCCAGCGCCTTAAGCCACAGCGTGACAAACTCACGGCCCCGATAACGATCAAGCACGGGAAAGCGGCGCCGAAGCCTGCGGCGGTCGAGCACGCCAAACGAGATGAGCACCACCATGCCATCGACCATAAGAAAATACTCAAGGGCCAAAAACCACGTTGGATAGCTGCGGTTGGCTCCCGTGGGCTGGAATACGGCAAAATGGCTTCCGACCAATAGCAGCAAGGTTGCCGCATAGATCATGCCGTTCCATATACGCCCAATGGGTTCCGGGATCCGTGAAAGCAGGCTCTTGCGGCAAGGAGTCACCGAAGAGACTTCCTTGGGCCGCCGCCCGAAAGACGGCGCCATTTGCGGAGCAGCCTGCGCCATTGAAGGCGCCGTCGTGCTATTCGAGCCAGGCTCAGGCAGACACAGCCCGTATGCCGCGCGCGCAGCGTCTCCGAGCGCCTCGGCACTTGCAAAGCGCTTGGCCGGATCGAGCGCCATGGCCATGCAAATGACATCAGCCAGCGCCGCGGGGACGTCGCACGCCTCGCATTGCTCGCGCATATTCTGACCCGGCTTAGGGTCAGCCCCCGTCAGACAAAAGAACAGAAGCGCGCCGAGCGCATAGACATCGCTGCGCACGCTCGTCTGCCCAAAACCATATTGCTCGGGTGGCGCATAGGGTCGCGTTCCAAACTTAACCGTGTCGGCATCGGCCCCGTCACGCCACACCCGCGCAATCCCCAAATCGATAATCACCAGCGACGAGAAGGTCATGCCAGCATCGGCCGCATACCTCACGCCCGATACGATGATGTTCGAGGGTTTAAGGTCGCGGTGGATTACCGGTACCCCCGGCTCCCCCGCAGCTGCAAAACCAGCATGTAGCTCGCCTACCGCTTCACACAAAACGGGATACAGCCCGCGGGCATAATCGGGCGTCGCCCCCAAGCGTCCCACCAACGCCTCGAGTGTCTCGCCTTCGACATACTCCATCACCACGTCGAGCTCGTCGCCCACACGACGGCAATCGACGATTCGGGGCAGGTGCTCAAAACGACGACCGGCGCGCTGGGCCGCAAACAGGCGCTCATAAGCTCCGCCAATCTGCACCGAAGCATCGATGCGCTTGCGGACAAAGGGGCCAAGAGACCCGCCACCAGAGCCCTCAAAATAGACGAGTTCGGTCGTCTCGACATCCGAGAGCTTGAGCACGCGCTCCACACGATAGCTGTCATCGCGGTCGAACGACGCCAAATGCTCGACAAGCGAAGCAGTCAGCTCATCATCGGAATATGTTGGGCTCTGAGTATCCATAGCGTCCATCATAACGCAGGGCGCGGACACCCCATGTTGTCCGCGCCCCGTTCGTTTGCATGGTTGTTCTGGTGACACAACCGGCTCAGCCATCGGCCACTAACTCACCGTTTCCTCGCCAAAGCGATACAGCTCTTCATTGACCTTTTGGAGGCTACAGCCACGGTCGATGCAAAAGATAATGATTGCATCGCGACGGTCCTTGCAGTTGAGGACGCTCACTCCGGCAGCCGTCAGGGCGCGGTTGGTCTCTTTCATCGACAGCGCCATTGCAAAGGCAATCTGCAGCACCTTATTGCGGCTCGGATTGCGCGAACCGGTAAAGATCTGATAGCCAAAGGTCTCGTTGAGGTCGGCCATACGCACCACGCGCGAACGCTCGAGCCCCTTCTCTTGCAGCAACTGCTTTAAGTAATCCGAAAGCGACGGGGCGGCAAAGTCGTGTTCCTTGATATAGCCATCGATACTCGGCGCATCAAGGAGCTCGTTGAGCAACTCGTCCGTCAGCTTTTTATCGGGCACGCGGCCTCACCTCCAAACGACCCAACGGCATCAACACGCTAAGCAAGCACCCAGCTAGCAGTCGCGGTCTTTTCGAGCATGTTGGCAAAATACAGGGCCTTCTTGATGTCGCCGTCAAAGTAGATATTGCCCGCAACGGAGCCGCCGGCGGCAAGGGTGCCAGACTGCAGCTCGTCAGAGCCTTCGCTGTAATAGCCCTGGTTCTGCTGGGCGCCGTTGGCGTCCTCGCCCTTCCAGTCGTAGACATTGTAATCCGCGCCCTCATCGCCATTGTTGACGTACGTGACGTGAATGCCCGTCATGGTCGAACCGTCAAAATTGGTAAGCCCGGTCTGCACGGAATCGACAGTAACGGAAAGACCGGCAGCCGTGGTCACGGTCGTGCCGACGGCCAGGTCGGTCGTTGGCTGTTCCTCCTTTTTCGACTCCTCCTTCTTATCTGCGTCGCCGGCGTCCTCGGTAACGGTCGCCTTATCGCTGCCACAGCCCGCAAGCAGGCCGGCAGTCCCCAAGGCAACGGTGGCGAACGCGCCAAGCGCAGCGCGACGGCTCAGCAGCACTTCGTTTTCGAGCTTTTTCATCATGCATCCTTCCTACGATCCGGCTACCGCGCCGGCACACAGCACATCGTAGGAAGGATTGAACTTGAATTCATTAGCTGTGAGCTAAAGTTGCGGTAAACGGCCAATGCAGTTATCCGAACGCCGAGCAAACGCACTTTGCGCGACCGTCTGCTGGCAGTGCATCAACCCACCGTGACGGATTCCCCGGTAAAGGTACTCGCAAGCAACAGGATAAAGAAAACTAAATAGCTGATGCTCAATAGGTAGGCGACGACTAAAAAGATGGTCCATCCAACATTGGTCTTACCATCGGCACGACGTTGCTCGCGAGAACGGCACAGCCAGACCGTCACGCCAATGGCCACAATCAGCAGCACGAGCGCCGCCGCAGCCAACCCGGCAAGCGCAAACATCACGCCAATGCTCACAGCAATAACCGGGAGCAGCAGCAAGCCGCACCCACACCCACCCGGACTATACACGGCAGTCTGTCGGCGTCGTTCCATCGTCACTCCAACCTCAACATCTTTGAGCGCTACAACGCAACGGCCTGCTGAACGGGAACGATCTTATCCAGTTCCGGTTCGATGCGCTTCTTCTCCGCCTCGAGATCAAACGCTATCTGAGCGCGCAGCCAATAACCATCCGTCAGGCCAAAGTAGCGGCAAAGGCGAAGGTCGGTGTCGGCCGTCACACGACGCCTTCCCAAGATAATCTGTCCAATGCGTTGAGCCGGAATCCCGGTCTCCTTAGCAAGGCGATATTGAGAAATGCCCATGGGGACAAGAAATTCCTCTTTGAGAAGTTCGCCAGGAGTCACCGGCGGCAGCAAATCAGACGCAGTCTCATCACTTGTGATAATCGACGATTTCGACATTCCAAGCCATCCCCTGTCTCCACTCAAAACAGACCCGATAGCGCTCATTGACACGGATACTATATTGACCGGCGCGATCGCCCTTCAACGCTTCAAGACGATTGCCTGGCGGAACGCGAAGATCATCAAGCGAAGCGCAGATCTGCAGTTGGCGAATCTTCCTCAAGGCGACCCGCTCAAAAGGAATGAACTTCCTAATCCGCGCACCCATTGCAAAGCGTTCAGTGTCTTCATCTTTATATGATGCAATCATAGTATCGCCTTACGTTAATAACGTCAAACGTTTCTATAGACTTACATCTCTATTATACCGTACATCTGTTCGTGTTTTCTAGAACAGGCATCCTTCGACACTTAAGCAAGCAAAAGCAATCGTTTGTAGACGTCGAGGCCCTTGAGTAGGATTTCCTCGTCAAAGAGCATAGTATCAGTATGCAGGGCACTCGTGGCATAGGCGGGGCAGCCCTCGGCGTCGCTCGGATTATCCTGACTGACAGGAACGCCCGTGCCCAACAAGAAGAACACGCCCGGCAGATGGCGCTGATAGAAGGCGAAGTCCTCGGCAATCAGCAGCGGCTCGTCCACGAGCTGTAACTCCGGCAGAGCAGGCGCGATTCGGGCAAATAACTCAGGGTCGTTATCGACCGGCGGATAGCCCTCGGCAAAGTCGAGATTGTACGTGCAGCCCGTTGCAGTGCATGCCTTATCAAGCACGCGGCGTACGCCCTCGCGCGCGCGGTCGAACATGTCGTCCGTAAACACACGCAGGCTGCCGGCAACATGAGCCTCCCCCGCCACCGCATTGCAGACGGTACCGGCCTGCAGCAGACCAAACTTGCCGATACAGGGCTCGTCGGTGCCCAGCTCGTCCATCAGCTCGCGCTCGGCAACCAAAAACTTCGCTGCCGCCAACGCGGCATCGTGCGACTCCTCGATCGGAACACCATAGGTCTTAGCGATATGGATGCTCGTCCCGTGAATATGAATGTGTGTCTCACTCGAGCGCGCCAGCAATGGGCCGGAGCGGCTCGCCAACGTGTTCGCAGGCAGGTCGGGCCATACGTGGAACCCGAAGACACGGTCCGCCCCGTAGCGCTCAAACACCCCGCTCTCACAAACTGTCTTGGCGCCACCGGTCGTCTCCTCGGCAGGCTGGAACACAAAGAGCACGTTGCGCCTAATGGCACCCGGCTGTTCACGAATCGTGCGATCGACAAAGGTCGCCGCCGCAAGTGCCATGGCCATGTGTCCATCGTGTCCGCAAGCGTGCATCTTTCCGGGATGCGTCGAGGCAAAGGCCGCACCCGTCGCCTCCGCGATAGGCAGCGCGTCCATATCGGCGCGAATCGCCGTGGCATGCGCGGTGCCCGTGCCAGCGTCGAAGAAAGCACAGACGCAGCTGGGACACGGATGGATCACTTCACAGGCAAGCGAGGCGAGCACGCCCTCGATATAGGCTATGGTTTGAGGAAGATCGAAATCGAGCTCCGGAATGCGATGCAGGTCGCGACGATAGCGACGAAGTTCTTGGAGCTCGGTCATAAAGGATCCTTTCATGGGGGCATATCCATTCACACACTATTGTGATGCAAAATTGTGACGCCCTTGTTTCTAGCATATCCCTGCATTTTTTAAACGTTATATACGAATACTCTTGTTTGGTAAAGTGCAACGTGGTAGGGTCGTTACCACTTGATAGAGGCGCGGGCACGAAGAGCCGCGGGCGAGCCGGCAGGCTTTGACCCCGCGGGGAGGCGAAACCCGCCGAACTGGGTTTTTCGGGCACGAACAACCTGGTGGGCCT
>CABUVF010000010.1 GCA_902494945.1 uncultured Collinsella sp. | reverse complement strand
GGTCCCGGCAAGACGCCGTTTATGATCAGCTGGCGCAAATGGGTCGACCGTATCGACGAGACGGGTGTACACCTTAAGACGTCGGCCACCGAAATCCGTTTTTCGTACCTGCAGCCGACCGAACTCTTGCTTGCCCGCGACGTGCTCAACAAGCAGATTGTCGACACGCAGGGCATGAAAGTCGTGCGCGTAAACGACATCAAGTTTTCCATGTCGGGCGAAAATCAGCTGCGCCTGCTGGGCGCCGAAGTGGGCGCCCGCGGTCTGCTACGCGCGATCAGCCCCGCACTCGAGCATATCGTCGAAGGCTTTATGAAGCACCTGGGCAAGCCGCTCAGTGAGGACATCATCGCTTGGTCCTACATGGACCTGCTCGATCGCTCGACCAAGAACATTCAACTCTCGGTGTCGCATAAGACGCTCGGCGAGCTGCACCCTGCCGACATCGCCGACATTATCGAGCAGCTCGACCCGCGCCTGCGTGCGCAGGTGTTTGCACAGCTCGATACTGCCCAGGCCGCCGAGGCCATCTCGGAGTTCGATGACGACGAGCTTATGACCGAGATGCTCGAGGGCCTGTCCGACACGGACGCATCGTCGATGCTGGCCATGATGGACCCGGACGACGCCGCCGACCTGATCGACGAGCTCGATTACGAGAAGGCTGAGAAGCTTTTGCGCCTGATGGGCGTCCAGGAGGAGAAGGCGATTCGTAACCTGCTGGGCTATGAGGACAACACTGCCGGTCGCATCATGACCTCGGAGTTTGTCTCCCTGCCCGCCACGGCGACGGTCGGTGACGCCATCGAGGCGATCCGCAAGCTCGACGAGGACTTCGAGAGCGTCTACTACGTCTATACCGAGGACCCGAGCGGCATGCTCACCGGCGTGCTTTCGCTGCGCACGCTGATCGTCGCCGACCGCGACGCCACACTGGGTCAGCTGGCCTATCGCGACCTGGTGTATGTGTCGCCCGACGATGACCAGGAAGACGTAACGGACGAGATGACCAAGTACGACCTGGTTGCCATCCCCGTTTGCGATGAGAACCGTCACATCTTGGGTATCGTGACCTTTGACGACGCCATGGACGTTATCGCCGAGGAACACCAGGAGGACCTGCAGATCGCAGGCGTCGGCTCGGGCGATAGCGCGTCCGACGACTCGACGAATGTGCTCAGCTGGTTTGTGCATCGCCAGTACTGGGTTGTCGTGTGGGGCATTGCCTCGTGCATCATGGCAACGGTGCTGGGGACGGCACTGGGCTCCGCGCATCTGGTGGTGTTCCCCATGTGCGCCATGCCGCTCGTGCTGCTGGCTGCTTCGCGTATGGTGTCGTTCGTCAAGAACTACTTCCTGGAATACGACGGCCATGACGATGAGCCCAAGCCGTATCTGGGGTTCTTCTTCCAGAGCACGGGCATGGGCCTGATTCTGTCGCTCGTGACCTACCTGTGCGCCCAGCTGGTGCGCACCGCCGCGTTCCCCGATGCCTCTATGTTTGAGGAGCAGCTCTTTACCGGCTGCTTTAACATTGCCGCCATCATCTGCCTGGTGGGCAACATGAGCGCCGTGATTTACCTGATGGTGCTGTTCTGGCGCGATGAGCACGACCTTAACACGTCGGGTACCGCCATGAACGTCATCGCCGTCATGATCTCGTGTGTGGCGTACTGCATCGCCGCGGTGCTGCTCACCATGTCGGTCATGGGATAGGTGGTCGCGTGCAAAACACGAAGCAAAAGGCGAGCACCAAGCAAAAGCTGACCATCGCCGCCATCTTTGGCGCCATGGGCCCCGGTCTGCTGGCGGCGCTTTCGGGTAATGACGCCGGCGGTATCGCCACGTATTCCAGCGCCGGTGCCAGCTATGGTTACAAGATGCTCTGGATGCTTCCCGTCATGACCGTGCTGCTCATCGTGACGCAGGAGACCGCGGCGCGCTGCGGATGCGTCACGGGTAAGGGCCTGGCGTCGCTCATTCGCGAGCGCTTTGGTGTGCGTAAGAGCGTGCTGGCCATGGCAGCGCTATTGATCGCCAACACGGCGGTGACCATCTCGGAGTTCGCGGGTATCGCGAGTGGTCTTGCCCTGTTTGGCGTTCCGGCGAGCATCTCGGTGCCGCTCGTGGCGCTGCTGGTGTGGATGCTTACCATGTCGGGCAGTTTCCAGCGCATCGAGAAGATTTTGCTGCTGGTAAGCTGCGTGTTCGTGACCTATATCGTTGCCGCGTTTATGGCAGGCCCCAACTGGGGCGAGGTTGCGGTCGACTTGGTCGTCCCCAATATTCAAAACGACCCCAGCTACGTGTCGCTCGTGGTCGCAACAATCGGTACCACCATCGCACCGTGGATGATCTTCTTGGCTCAGAACAACGTGGTCGATAAGAATGCGGGCGAGGACGATATCGTGCTACAGCGCATCGATACCGTGAGCGGCTCGATCGCCGCCGATGTCATTGCCGGCTTTATTATCATCACGACCGGTACGGTGCTGTTCCCCGCGGGCATTCAGATCAGCGACGCTGCAGACGCCGCCCGCGCGCTGGAGCCCATCGCGGGCCAGTGGTCCACGGTGCTGTTTGCCTCGGGTCTGGTCGCGGCGAGCTTCTTGGCCGCCTGCGTGCTTCCGGGCGTTACGTCGAGTGCCATCTGCGAGGCATTTGGCTGGGAACGCGGCGCCGATCGCAGCTGGGACGAGGCCCCGGTCTATCGCGGCATCATTACGGCTATCATCGGCATCTCTGCCGTGCTGGTGCTCATGCCTGGCGTCGATCTGTTCCAGATTATGATGACCTCGCAGGTCATCAACGGCGTGCTGCTGCCCGTAGTCCTGGTATTTCAGGTGGTTATCGCGGCAGATCGCCACATTATGGGCGCCAACCGCAACGGCCGGGTATGGAACGTGCTCACGTGGGCGACTATCGGCGTGATTACGGTGCTGACGGTCGTCATGTTTGTTCTGCAGGCGATGGGTTACAGCGCTTAGCGCCTCTTTTGGACTCCAAACAGGCCGCAGCGATGGACTGCGGCCTGTTTTTTGCCCGCTATAGGGCGTTAGTTATATGGCAGTGGACAAAAAATGCCAATTATGAGTACTGTTGCCTTGCCGATAGCATTTACGACCAAGAAAATAATGAACATAGTTAAGAATCTGTTTATTAAAAGCGGGTCTCCAAGTCCTAAGCCGGCCATTCTGGTCAACTGGAAGGGTCGCGCGCTACCGCAGGGGCGCCATTTTGGGTGGTTTTGCCTGCTACTAAAATGGTAACAGTACTCATATTTGCCACTTTTTGTCCACGACCTCTTGGAGTCGGCTCGAAAAGAGTGATTTTGGGTTGTTTGCTGCGGATGTGGGGCTTGGAAACAACGCTCGGGGTGGCGAGGCGCCCAGAATTCGGTCGCAAGGAGGGCGTTCCTCGGCTGTGCCAGGAGTGTCCCTAGGTGCCGGCACATAAGGAACGTCCCTAACTGCCGGAGGGGGTGCCTGCCGTGGCAGGCACCCCCTCCGGATGTGAGAAGTTTGCGCTGCAGGTTACTTGTCGGTGCCCAGCTTGTGCGGCTTGAGAGCGAGCGCATTGACGAGCGCGTCGGTGGCAGACTTGACGGCCGCCGGCTGCGGATCGTTGACGTGATCCTCGGGATGCACGGGCAGGTCCTTCTTGACTGCATCGTGGATCAAGTTGAGGTACTCGGTCACGCCAGTGGTCGACAGGTGCGTGCCATCGCCATCGAACAGGTCGTTGCGATTGGCACTGTATCCGTACCAGTCGATAACGCGCACGTTCTTGTAGCGCGTGGCGGCGTTGGCGATGGCCTGGTTGGTAGAGCCAACCCACGGCTGCGGGCTGCGCGTGTTCACAAACACCACAATACGCTTATCTCCTGCATCGGCCATGATGGCGTCGATCTGGTCGTCGGTTACCAAGCCATTGGTTCCCAGCGCAAAGACCACGATCTTGCCGGCAAGGTTCTGTTGGAGATAGCCCTCAAATGTCGCGCGGCCCGCATCAAACTGGCGGCCCTTTTCGGCATCGATATGGCTGTGCGGGAACACGCCGTCAAAGGTGTCCACGGCACGCAGCGACACGGAGTCGCCGATCATAAGCAGATCGTAGGAGCCATCGGGGAAGCCGTCGTTGTCCTTGTCGGTGTCGTCGGCCGCCTGCTGGTCGGTGGGCGCGGTGTTTTTGGCTTCCTTGTTGAGGACTTCGGCGCCCTCGCCGCTCAGCGCAGACGTCTCGGGCACAAAGATCAGGCCACCCAGTGCAACGACCAACACGACAGCGCAGGCTGCGCAGGCAGGGACGTGCGCGCGCACCCAGTTGGCGGGCGTGGCGGTGCCGTCGCGGAACTCGGATACGGTGCGCCCAAAGGCGCCCTTTCTAAACGGCGTCTCGATAAAGCGATATGAGCATTCGGCCACGGTGACCACCAACAGCACCTGCAAAATGTACTGCCACCACGGTGTATCGTTGATGTTGGCGACCGGGTTCATAAGCAACAGCAGCGGATAGTGCCACAGGTAGATGCTGTACGAGCGCTTGCCAACCCACACGAGCGGCTCGGCGGACAGTGCGCGGGCAACCATTCCCTGGGGCTGCACACAGGCCGCGATGACCATGAGCGTGAGGATGGAGCATAACAGCGTGCCGCCGCGATACTGGAACGCGGTGTAGCCGTTGGTGAGCGCGACCATGGCGGCAAGGCCAACCAGACCCACGACGCCCAGCACATCGATGGATGCGGGCGAGGACCAAAAGCGCACGAGGGCGCTCGGCTGTGCCGGGGCGGTCTCGGCTGCTTCGTCGGCCTTCTCGCCAGGCTTGCCCTCGGCATTCTTGCCGTGCTTGGCGGCGCCAGCCAGGCGATTGAGCCCCAAACGACGAGCGAGACGCACCGGCGCCAGGTCGCGATCGGGGATAAAGGCCATCCAGGCGCCCAGCAGCAGCGAGAACACGCGGGTGTCGGTGCCGTAGTACACGCGGCTGGGGTCGGCGGCGGGGTTATAGAGCACCATCATGGCGATGGCGGAGACAGCAGCCAGTCCCAGAACCATGCGGCGCGTGTTGGGCTTGCTCATGTGCATGGATACCATAGCGAGCAGCAGCGGGGGCCAAACCAGGTAGAACTGTTCCTCGATGGCGAGCGACCAAAAGTGCGTAAGCGGCGAGGGGTCGCCCAGGGCGTTGAAGTACGAGACGTTTTGGGCAATCTGCCACCAGTTGTTGAAGAACAGCAGCGACGGCAGGATGTCGGGGCGCATCTTGGTGAGCATCACGTGGTTAAAGATGGTGCACAGCGCGCAGGTCACGAACACTACCGTTACCACGGCGGGGACTAGGCGACGGATGCGGCGAATCCAGAAGCTCTTAAGGTCGATGCGGCCGGTCTTAGCGACTTCGTTGAGCAGCAAGCGCGTGATCAGATAGCCCGAAAGCACAAAGAAGATCGTGACGCCAAGCAAGCCGCCCTGCGCCCACGTGAGGTTGAGGTGATAGAGCACCACCGCGACGACGGCAAGCGTGCGAAGGCCGTCAAGGGCAGGGATGTAGCGGGACTTGGGGCGAGCAGGCGTCTGCTCCGCGGCGGGAGTGTTGGCGCGGCCCGCGTTGTCGGCAGAAGTGCGATGGGGGCTCGCGGTGCGTCGCGGCTCGTTGGCACGGCGCTCGCCCTTCACGCGTTCGTGCGGCGCTGGCTCGTTGCCCGTGCGGCGTCGACCGCGCGAGCCCGATTGCGAGAATTGTTCCATAAAACATCATCCAATGACGAGAATAATCAGCACGTATTCATTGTAGCTGCCTGCCCCTGTGAATGCTTGCTGCTGGCGCAAGCTCAAGCGCGCGTCCACATCAAAGTGAACTAAAGTTATAGAGGTGCGAGAGCACACGATTGACGGCCGACAGCGGGTGTAGAGCCCACGGACGAGGAGGTTTCCATGGCGGACCACAGCATCGTTGCGGTGTTCGGCAGCATGAACATGGACCTTTCGGTGGCGTGCGAGCGCATGCCGCGTGCGGGCGAGACAGTCGGTGGCAGCGGTTTTATCACCAACGCCGGTGGCAAGGGCGCTAACCAGGCCGTCGCCGCTGCGCGCATGGGTGCGCGCACGTGCATGATTGGCGCTGTTGGGCGCGATACCTTTGGCGATGCGCTTGTGGCAGGGCTCCAGGATGCCGGCGTGGGCGTTGAGTTTGTGGCGCGTCGCGATGACGTGGAGACCGGTACCGCGACTATCATTCGCTGCGAGAGCGACAACCGCATCGTGCTGTCGCCGGGCGCCAACCATGCGCTTGCGGGCGAGGACGTTGCCCACGCGCTGAGGCGCTTGGTGGCCGACGAGCTCGACGGCGATGCCAGCGAGATTGCCCCGGCTGCCGGAAGCGTCTTTATTGCCCAGGGCGAATGTGACCTTGCGGCGACGGCCGAGGCGCTTGCTTGCGCTCACGAGCTGGGGTTCTATACGATCTTTAACCCGGCGCCCGCCTGCGACCTGCCGGCAGGAGCGTGGCCTGCGGTCGACCTGGTCTGCCCCAACGAGACCGAGTGCCAGGTGCTGACGGGCATTCTGCCCACAGATGATGCGAGTTGCGTCGCCGCGCTCAATGCGCTGCTCGACAAGGGTGTCGGCGTCGCGGTCATCACGCTGGGCGGCGCCGGCTCGGTTACGCTCGGCGATGGCGGTGAGCCGCTGCGCATGCCGGCGCTTTCGAGCGCGGTGGTCGATACGACGGCCGCGGGCGATACGTTTATCGGCGCGTTGGCGGCGGCTAGCCAAGAGGGCTTGCCGCTCTTTGAGTGCATGGCCGCGGGTGCTCGCGCCTCGGCAGTGACGGTGTCGCGCCTGGGCGCTCAGCAATCAATTCCCACGCGTGCGGAAGTCGAGCACAAGTTTGGTTTAGACGGTTTGGATGTAGACGGAGAAGCGGAGTAGAACAATGGCAACCAAGAAGCTGATCCTTGATCTGGATATGGGTGTGGACGATGCGATGGCGCTCGCCTATGTCATCGCGAGTCCCGAGGTGGAGCTCGTCGGCGTCACCACGTGCTTTGGCAACGTGCGCGTCGAGCAGTCGGCGCACAACTGCCTGGCGGTGCTCGACCTGTTGGGTCGTCCCGAGGTACCGGTGTACCTGGGCGCCGATCGTCCCATTAAGGCGACCGAACCCTACACGCCGCCGGCGTCCACCACGCTTATCCACGGCAAGAACGGCATTGGCGGCGCAAGCGTGCCCGCCTCGCCGTACGAGCCGGTGGGCGCGACGTCGGCCGATGGCAATGCGGCGGTCGATTACCTGATTGATGCAGCGCGTACCTATGGTCCCGATCTGGTCTACGTTGCGACCGGCCCGCTCACCAATCTGGCGCTTGCCCTGGAGCGCGATGCGGCGGCGATGATGTCCATCGGCCGCGTGGTCGTGATGGGCGGTGCGCTTACCGTGCCCGGCAACGTGAGCGCGGGCGCCGAGGCCAACATGGCGGGCGACCCCGAGGCGGCCGATGCCGTGCTGCGTTCGGGCCGCAAGCTCACTATGGTGGGGCTGGATGTGACGCATCGCGTGGTGCTCACGCGTCGCGACATTGCCGGCTGGACGGGCTCGGGCACTATGGCCGGTTGCGCGTTTGCGAGCATGGTGGAGCACTACATTGGCTCGTACGAGATGAACGCCCCCTACCTGGGTGGCTGCGCGCTGCACGATCCGCTTGCTGTCGCCGTGGCGATTGACCCTACGCTCGTGGGCGCGCTCGGCTGCAACCTGCGTGTTGATCTGCTGGGAGAGTATCGCGGCCGCACCATCTGCGATGAGCGCCGTGTGGCCGACCCCGACAAGAGCGCGCTCGTGGCGCTCACCGTGGACGCCCCACGTTTCCTCGTGGAGTTTAAGGCACGCATGGCTCGCATCCTTGGCTAAACGGTTTCTGTGCCCCGTTCCAGATTAGCTACCGAGCAAATGTGCCCGTTGGGGGAATAGTCGCGTCGCTTCGCTTGACAACAGGCTAAACTAGCTATTAAACATTTACTACTCTGTTTAGATTGAATTTGCGGTCGTTTAGTTGTCGAGTCACGGGGCGGTCAGGCCACGATGCTCGACCGCGACCGCTACTAGGGGGAACAATGGCCAAAGCAAGTGTTCGCGAAATCAGCCGCATCACCGGTTTTTCGCCAGCGACCGTGTCCAACGCGCTTAACCGCAAGCGCAGCGTGAGCGAGGAGACCGCCAAGGTCATCCTGGAGTGCGCGCAGTCGCTCGGCTATCAGCAGTCGACGCAGCTCGAGAGCATCCAGTTTGTGCTCGCGCGCAAGACGGGCGCCATCCTGGACGAGAGCACCTTCCATCCCGCGGTCATCGAGGGCGTGGAGCGCCAGGCGCGTCGCCACGGCATGAGCACGAGCTTTGTCTCGCTCGACTTTAGCGACCTGGACGCCGTGCGTCCGCAGGTCGAGGGCCTGATCGCCGACCCGTCCGCCGCCATCGTGCTGATGGGTACCGAACTGGGCGAGGAAGACTACGCCCTATTTGCCAACGCTGCCGCCCACCTGATTGTGCTCGATGGCTGGAGCGACCGCCAGTACTTCGATGCCGTGGTCATTGCCAATACCGATTCGGTGCTGCGTGCCGTGGACTACCTTATCGAGAAGGGTCACAAGCAGATCGGCTATCTGGCAGGCGACCTTCGCATTCGCAACTTTAAGGACCGCGAGCGCGGCTATCGGCAAGCGCTTGAGGACGCGGGCCTCGAGGCCAATCCGGCATGGCGTGTCACGCTGGGCACCACGCTCGAGGGTGCCTATCGCGACATGGGCGCGTGGCTCGACGGCGTCTCGCGCGACGACCTGCCGACGGCTTTCTTTGCCGAGAACGACGTGCTCGCCGTAGGTGCCATGCGCACGCTCAACGAGCACGGCATACGTGTGCCCGACGATGTCTCGATCATCGGCTTTGACGACCTATCGCTGGGCGCTTTTTCCAACCCGCCGCTCACCACGGTGCATGTTCCCAAGCACGAGGTGGGCGAGATCGCGGTGCGCCGCCTGGTGGGCAACATCCGCAATCCCAAGAGCTACACCTGCAAGACAGCCGTGTCGACCTATTTTGTCGAGCGCCAGAGCGTGCGCGAAATCTAGGCAGAACGGCGCCAGACCTCAGAGCGGAAAAGCCCGCCAAAGGCAACCATACATGACGCTACCAAGAGAGAGGGTCCTACGGGGCCCTCTTTTTGTTGCCCTTGTATGTTCAGATTGTTTACATACCGTTTAGGCTGATTTCTCTACCGTTTACGGGACTTTCGCGCTAAACTACTAAACAAAAGAGTAAAACATTTAGTAAACAGAACAAAACGAAACATGCGTCTGTTTACTGAATATGTGATTAGGGGAGGACATACATGGATAAGATCAAGCTCGGTTTCGTGCCCACGCGCCGCAGCATCTTTAGCGCGCCGGACGCAATCAAGTATCGCGGTCTGACGGCTGATCGCCTGCGCGAGATCGGCGTCGACATTGTGGATATCGACGACATCAACGACGAGGGCCTGCTGTTCGACGACAGCCATATCGCGCCTATCATCGAGAAGTTCCGCGCCGAGGGCGTCGACGGCATCATGCTCTGCCACGCCAACTTTGGTACCGAGTACGTCTGCGCCCGCCTTGCCCGCGAGCTCGGTCTGCCCGTGCTGCTGTGGGGCCCGCGCGACGAGCGCCCCGAGCCCGACGGCACCCGCCTGCGCGATAGCCAGTGCGGCCTGTTCGCCACCGGCAAGGTCCTGCGCCGCTTCCAGGTTCCCTTCACCTACATGACTAACTGCCGCCTGACCGATCCCGAGTTCGAGCGCGGCGTCTGGGACTTTTTGGCCGTGTGCAACGTGGTCAAGACCTTCAAGCACACCCGTATTCTGCAGATGGCCACCCGTCCGTTCGACTTCTGGTCGACCATGTGCAACGAGGGCGAGCTGCTCGAGAAGTTCAACATCCAGCTTTCGCCCATCCCCATGACCGAGCTTGTCCAGGCCGTGCGCGACGCCCAGGCCGACGAGCAGGCCATGGCCGCCATGCTCGCCCACATTGCCGACAGCTTCGAGATTTGCATCCCCGAGGATAAGGTTCCCGCGGTTGCCGGTCTTGCCATCGCCATGAAGCGCCTGGTCGAGAAGTACGGTTGCAACGCCGGTGCCATCCAGTGCTGGAACGCCCTGCAGGACGAGTTGGGCATTATGCCCTGCGCCGCCAACGCCATCCTCAACGAGATGGGTATCCCCATCGTATGCGAGACCGATATTCACGGCGCCATCACCGCACTGATGGTCGAGGCCGCCGACCTGGGCCGTCACCGCGGCATGTTCGCCGACTGGACCGTGCGTCATCCCGATAACGAGAACGGCGAGCTGCTGCAGCACTGCGGCCCCTGGCCCTGCAGCTGCGCGGCCGTCAAGCCCAAGCTCACCTACCCGCTGGCCTTCGATCACCCCGGCGCGCTGACGGCCGAGGCCAAGCACGGCGACCTCACCCTTGCCCGCTTTGACGGCGACAACGGCGAGTACTCGCTGCTGCTGGGCAACGCCCGCGGCATCGACGGCCCGGCCGGCATGGGCACCTACCTGTGGGTCGAGGTCGACAACCTCAAGCGCCTCGAGGCCAAGATCGTCGAGGGTCCCTACATCCACCACTGCGTCGCCATTCACGCCAACGTGGTGCCGGTGCTCTACGAGGCGTGCAAGTACATCGGCATTGTCCCCGACCTGTACGACCCCATCGAAGAAGACGTCAAAGCTTACCTGCGAGGAGAGTAGAAATGGCAACTATCGAAGAGCTTGAATCCCTGCGTTGGGACCTTCGCCGCGATTGCGTCGATATCATCATGGCTGGCGCTGGCGGCCACATCGGCGGCGACATGTCGGTCATCGATGCGCTGATGACCCTCTATGCCAACCACCTCAACATTTCTCCCGAGACCGTCGACGATCCCAACCGCGATCGCTTCGTACTCTCCAAGGGCCACGCCATGGAGGCCTACTACGCGGTGCTCTGCCACGAGGGCTATCTGGACCTCGACGACGTCAAGGCCCGCTTCTCTAAGTTCGGCAGCCCCTACATCGGCCACCCCAACAACAAGCTCAAGGGCATCGAGATGAACTCGGGCTCGCTGGGTCATGGCCTGCCCGTGGCCGTCGGGATGGCGCTTGCCGGCAAGATGGATGGCCGCGACTACCGCGTCTACACCATCATGGGCGACGGCGAGCTTGCCGAGGGCTCGGTCTGGGAGGGCGCCATGAGCGGCGGCAACTACCAGCTCGATAACCTGTGCGCGCTCGTGGACCGCAACCGCCTGCAGATCAGCGGCAGCACCGAGGACGTCATGAAGCAGGACTCGCAGGAGGAGCGCTGGGCCGCCTTCGGTTGGAACGTGCTGTCCATTCCGGGCAACGACGTCCAGGCCATCGACGCCGCGCTGACGCTGGCCGCCGAGACCAAGGGTAAGCCCACGGTCATCATCCTCAACACGGTGAAGGGCTACGGCTCGCCGGTTATGGAGGACAAGGCCGCCTGGCATCATCACCTGCCCAACGATGAGGAATATGCCCAGATCATCGCCGATTTCGCTGCCCATAAGGAGGCTATCAATGGCTAACAAGATCGCCAACCGCAAGGCTATCTGCGACACGCTGCTCGAGGCCGCCGCAACCGATAAAGACATCGTCGTCCTGTGCTCCGACTCCCGCGGCTCCGCATCGCTCACGCCGTTCTTCGATCAGTATCCCCAGCAGTCCATTGAGGTCGGCATCGCCGAGCAGGACCTGGTGAGTATCGCCGCCGGTATGGCCTCGTGCGGCAAGAAGGCCTGGGCCGCCTCGCCGGCGTCCTTTGTGACCACGCGCTCGTATGAGCAGTGCAAGGTCGACGTTTCGTACTCCAACACCAACGTCAAGCTCATCGGCATCTCGGGCGGCGTGTCCTACGGCGCCTTAGGCATGAGCCATCACTCCGCGCAGGATATCGCCGCCATGAGCGCGATTCCCAACATGCGCGTGTATCTGCCGAGCGATCGCTTCCAGACCGCCGAGCTCGTGCGTGCCCTGGTCGCCGACAACAAGCCGGCCTACATCCGCGTGGGCCGCAACCCGGTGGAGGACGTGTACACTGAGGACGAGTGCCCGTTCCAGATGGATCGCGCCACCTGGGTGCGCCGCGGCACCGATGTGACGATTGTCGCCACCGGTGAGATGGTCCGCCATGCCGTGGACGCCGCCGATCTGCTGGCCGAGCAGGGCATCTCGGCAACGGTGCTCGATATGTACTGCGTCAAGCCGCTCGATGCCGAGGCCGTGATCGAGGCCGCCGGTGCCACGCGCGCCGTCGTGACCGTCGAGGAGCACAGCCCCTTCGGTGGCCTGGGTTCCATGGTCGCGCAGGTCGTGGGCGAGCATTGCCCGCGTCCGGTCAAGTGCCTCTCCCTGCCCGATGCGCCGGTCATCACCGGCACGAGCCCCGAGGTCTTCGCGCACTATGGCCTGACGGGCGAGGGAATCGCCAAGACGGTCGCCGAGTTCCTTGGCAAACAGTAGAAACAGACGCTGCGCGGCCGCCAAGCACCGCACCTTGCCGTTCAAACCGTCGCCTGTGTACACAAAGTACGCGGCGCTCCTTTTTCACGGCAATCTGCGGCACTTGACGGCCACTCGCTCCTTGTCCGTCGGGTTTTAGTTTTGAATCGACGGGGGAGACAGGAGAGTACATGAGCAAATACATCATCGGTATCGACCAGTCCACGCAGGGCACCAAGGCGCTGCTGGTGGACGAGGGCGGCCATCTGATTCATCGTGCCGACCGCTCGCATCGCCAGATTGTCAACGAGGCCGGCTGGGTGAGCCATGATCCAGCCGAGATCGCCGCCAACGTGCTGGCCGTGGCGCGCGCCGTGGTGGAGGAGACCGGGGTCGATCCGGCCGACGTCGCCGGCATCGGCATCTCCAACCAGCGCGAGACCACTGTTGCCTGGAGCCGCACGACGGGTGAGCCGCTGTGCGACGCCGTGGTGTGGCAGTGCGCCCGCGCCCGCGAGCTGTGCGACGAGCTTGCTGCGCGCGAAGGCGTGGCCGAGCTGGTGCGCGACACGACGGGTCTGGTGCTCTCGCCCTACTACCCGGCGGGCAAGATGGCCTGGATCCTCGCGAACGTTCCCGCGGCTGCCGAGGCCGCGGCGGCAGGCGAGCTGTGTCTGGGCACCATCGATGCCTGGGTGGTCTGGACGCTCACGGGCGGCGCGGAGTTTCGCTGCGACTGGTCTAACGCCAGCCGCACGCAGCTCTTCGACCTGCGCCGTGGCTGCTGGAGCGAGCCGGTGTGCGAGGCCTTTGGCGTCGACGTGGCCTGCCTGCCGCAGGTGACCGATTCCGATGGACTGTTCGGCACGACGGATCTGGGCGGCTTTTTGCCGGCGCCCGTGCCCATTCACGGCGTGCTGGGCGACAGCCACGCGGCCTTGTTTGCCCAGGGCTGCCATAGCCGCGGCATGGCCAAGGCGACCTATGGCACCGGCAGCTCGGTCATGATGAACGTCGGCGACGAGTTCGTTGCCAGCTCGCACGGGCTTTCGAGCTCGCTCGCATGGCGCATGGACGGCGTGACCGAGTACGTGCTCGAGGGCAACGTGAGCTACGCCGGTGCTGTCAAGACGTGGCTGCGCGACGATCTGGAGCTCATCAATAACCCCGAGGAAGTTACCGACCTGTGCTACGCTGCCAATCCGGCGAGCCGCGTCTACTTTGTGCCGGCGTTTACCGGTTTGGGCGCGCCGCACTGGGCGAGTGACGCCGAGGGCTGCGTCTTTGGCATGACGCGTACCACGGGTCGCGCGGAGTTCGTAAAAGCTGCAGACGAATCGATTGCCTATCAAATCTTTGACGTAATTGACGCAATGGTCGAGGATTCTGGCGCGGCACTTGCCGAGCTTCGCGTTGACGGCGGTCCCACGCGCGACGCGTACCTGATGCAGTTTGAGAGCGACTTGGTTGGCTCGCCCATCCGCATCGCGAGCAATGACGAGATGAGCGGCCTGGGCGCGGCCTGGGCCTGCGGTATTGCGCTGGGCATGTACACGCGCGATGTCGTCGACGTCTACGGCGCCCGCGGCATCGTGGAGCCGTCGATGCCCGCCGACGAGCGCGCCAAAAAGATCGCCGGCTGGCGCCACGCCGTGAAATCAACGATTGCCTACACAGCCTAGAATGGTTTTTCTGGGACGGGGATTAAAAAATCATTGGTCCTCGTCCCAGGTAGTCAATTTGGGACGGGGCTTTTTTGACTGGTATGATTGGTGCGACCATTCGAACCAGCTAAAAGAGCCCGTCCCAATTTGACTATCGAGAGGATCTGCCATGGAGCGCATCGCGAGCTTTTCTGTTGACCATCTGCTGCTTGAGCCCGGCGTGTATGTGAGCCGCATCGACCGCGATCCGGCGACCGGCGCCGCCGTCACCACGTTTGACCTGCGCCTGACCACGCCCAACAAGGAGCCGGTCATGAACACGGCCGAGTGCCACACCATCGAGCACCTGGGCGCGACGTTCCTTCGCAACCATGCCGAGTGGTCGAGCCGCATTGTCTACTTTGGACCCATGGGCTGCCGCACGGGCTTTTACCTCGTCGTGTTTGGTGAGGTGACGAGCGAGGAGATTCTGTCGCTCGTGCGTGAGCTGTTCGAGTTTGTCGCCGGCTTTGAGGGCGATGTCCCCGGTGCCGCTCCCGAGGAGTGCGGTAACTATCTGGACCAGAACCTCCCCATGGCAAACTGGCTCGCACGCCGCTACCTCGACCGCGACCTGGCCGATATCGACGAGAAGCACCTGCATTATCAGCAGGCGTAAGGGCTTTATCGCCTAAAACGCACGGATTGGGCGCCTTCGCTTATGCGGGGGCGCCTTTTTGTTGAGTGGTCAGGACGAGCGTTCAAAATCGCTCATGTTTGTTCTAGAATGTTCGTATAGTCACATTTACGAACAGGAGTGAACATGCATATCTACTCTGTCTCTGATCCCGAGTTCAAGTCCTATGGCCGCGTGTGGGATGACGTTCCGTCCAGCCTGACCGCTCCACTCGTCGAGGCACTCGCGGCTACGCCCATCCCCGAGGGCAGCAAATACGTGGCCTCCGCGCCCGAGCTCGAGCAGGTTGAGGGCGCCGACACGCTCGGCCTGCTCATGTACGGCGGCCGCCCCTTCCAGCTCGGCTGGTGCAACGGCCACAACACACGACTCAACTGTCTGGAGTATCACCGCGCGAGTGAGTTTAACCTGGGCGCCCGCGACTTTATCCTGCTCGTGGCGCATCGCTGGGAGATCGAGGACGGAAAGCTCGATACCGCGTTCGTCAAGGCGTTCCGCGTGCCGGCGGGCAAGGTTGTCGAGGTCTTCAACACCACGCTCCACTACACGCCGTGCATGGTCGATGAAAGCGGCTTCCAGGTGATGGTGGCGCTGCCCGCCGGTACCAACGGTCCGCGCCCCGAGGCCGCAACCGACATGCCTGCCGCCGGTGACAGCTACTGCTACTGGAAGGCCGACAAGTGGGTCCTCTGCCACGCTGACAGCCCCAAGGCAGCCGAAGGCGGCTACGTGGGCCTCATCGGAAAGAACCTCGACATCACCGTGGACTAGAATCTTCTGTCTCAATCTGTAACACCTAGCGGGCTAGATCGTCTCTACCTGTTACAGATTTAGACAAACTGCAGGGGACAGGCCGAACAATCTCAATCTGTAACACCAGGCCCGGTTTTGGCGGCCTAACTGTTACAGATCGAGACAAACGGGCCCCAGCCATCACAAAGGTGACTGTCCCCTTTGCGGTGGCTGGGGCAGGTGGGTATCAAAAAGTGTCAGACGGGGTGGTTGCCGAGCGCCTGCACGCGAAAAGAAGTATCGGCCTGCGCCGTTGCCGTTGAGCGACGCGTTGTTTGCAGGGATACTGAGCCTATGACAACAGCGTGCGAAAGGATTGATGCATGGCTTTCCGTAATGACTTCCTGTGGGGCGGCGCGACGGCTGCCAACCAGTGCGAGGGCGCCTACAACGTGGACGGCCGCGGCCTTGCCAACGTGGACGTGGCTCCGCACGGCCCCGAGCGCTATGCGGTGGTCTCCGGCCAGCGTAAGATGCTCGACTTCGAGGACGGCTATTACTATCCCGCGCAGACCGGCATCGATTTCTACCACCATTACAAGGAGGACATCGCTCTCTTTGCCGAGATGGGCTTTAAGACCTTCCGTATGAGCCTGGCTTGGACCCGCATCTTCCCCAACGGCGACGAGACCGAGCCCAACGAGGCTGGCATGGCCTTCTACGAGGATGTGTTCCGCGAGTGCCAGGCGCACGGCATCGAGCCGCTCGTGACTATCACGCACTTCGACTGCCCGATTCATCTCATCAAGGAGTACGGCGGCTGGCGCAACCGCAAGCTCATCGACTTCTACAAGAATCTCGCGACCACGATCTTTACCCGCTACAAGGGCCTGGTGAAGTACTGGCTCACCTTTAACGAGATCAATATGATCTTGCACCTGCCGTTTATGGGTGCCGGCCTGGTCTTTGAGGAGGGCGAGAACAAGGAGGCCGTCGAGTACCTGGCCGCCCACAACGAGCTCGTCGCCAGCGCTTGGGCAACCAAGATTGCTCACGAGATCGACCCCGAGATCAAGATCGGCTGCATGCTCGCCGCAGGTAGCTACTACCCCTACAGCTGCCGTCCGGGCGATGTACGCCAGGCGCAGCTCGATAACCAGGACAACTACTTCTTCGTCGACGTCCAGAGCCGCGGCTACTACCCGGCCTATGCCGTCAAGAAGCTCGAGCGTCTAGGCATCGATGTGGGCATGACCGAAGAGGATCGCGAGGTCCTGGCCGCCAACACCGTCGACTTCATCAGCTTTAGCTACTATAGCACCCGCTGCTCTGCCGGTGCCGACAACCCCGATGTCGAGCGCACCCAGGGCAACGCCTTCGCCGGCGCCAAGAACCCCTACCTGCAGCAGAGCCAGTGGGGCTGGGCCATCGATCCGCTGGGCTTTCGCATCACCCTCAACGACCTGTACGATCGTTATCAGAAGCCGCTGTTTGTGGTCGAGAACGGCCTGGGCGCCAAGGATGTTGTCGAGGAGGACGGCTCCATCAACGACGACTACCGTATCGACTACCTGCGTCAGCACATCCAGACCATGCGCGACGCGGTGACCGAGGACGGCGTTGACCTGCTGGGCTACACCACCTGGGGCCCGATCGACCTGGTGTCTGCCGGCACGGGCGAGATGTCCAAGCGCTACGGCTTTATCTATGTGGATCGCGACGATGCGGGCAACGGTACCCTCAAGCGTTCCAAAAAGAAGAGCTTCGACTGGTACAAGCATGTCATCGAGACGAACGGCGAGGACCTGGCCTAAGGCTTCCCAACAACCATAGCCTCCTAACCAAAACGCCCGGCGAGCAGTTAATGCCCGCCAGGCGTTTTGTTAAAAGAAGTGAAAGCACTCATTGGGGACGTACTTAAATGAGTGCCCGCAGAATGAGAGTGGATAATCTCCCGTTTTTAGCCTGTTTGTGGGCTCAAAGTGGGAGATTATCCACTCTCGCCATTTGGGCGTCCAAAAATCCTCGCTCGTTTTGTCTTAGTCATTGGGGACGTTCTTAAACGACTAGTCGCTGGCGACGTCCCTCGCCGTCGGCGGATTTTGGGACATGTGGCCCGCTTTTTGGGCCCGCCTGTCGGTACACTAAAAGCACTATGGGTACCCGCGAGCGACATATCGGCCACGCGACCGCCCGATCCGCGCCCGTGGCGGATCTTAGGGGCGGCAGGCTCTTCGCCATGCCGCGATTCCTTGTTGGCATATCGCATGGCGTGTATCGCCACCGCGTCTTTGTTATCGCCGGCGCCATTACCGCGCTGTTCCTTATGCTTTTGGCAGTCTTGCCGGCACTGTTCGCCTCCGACCCCAAGCTTTCCAACACCGTGCCCGCCTATAGCGAGGTGTCCGAAGAGGTCGTGGATGCGCTCGTCCACTCGAGCTCTCTCCCGCTGCTTGTCGCCGCAATTGCATTTTCAATCTGGGGTGTGTTGGCGTACCTACGCTGCTTGGACTACGTCTTGCGCCGCCGCCTTGTTGCCATCGCCGCCATTTGTGCCCTGTGGATGATCGAGGTCATCCTCAAATATAAGTCGTTCACGCCGTTCTATGCCACCGTGCTGTGGTACCTGTACTACGTGCCCATGACGCTCATTCCGCTGATCTACCAGCTGTGCGGTCTGCGCCTCGCGGGTTTGGAACAGCATCGTATGGGGCGTCGGTACCGTACCGTTTTGTGGGTCATGGCTGTCCTGCTTATCGGCTTTGTGCTTACTAACGATGTTCATCAGCAGGTCTTCCATTTCGATCGATCGAGTGGAACCTGGAGCAACGATTACACATATGGTTGGGGCTACGGTACCGTTCTGGTATGGACAGCCTTTAACTTCGTTGCCTTTTTTATCTTGGTAGGACGGTCCTCGTCTTTTCGTATTCAGCGTTTCTCGGGCACGGCGGCGCTCGTACTGCTGGGTGGCGCATTCTTTGCCGTCTCGTATGCGTTGCGCGTGCCCTGGGCATGGAGGCTCAACTTTTCGCTCGTCTATTGCGTCCTGTGCGTGGTGGCGATGGAAATCTGTCTCGATTGCGGTGTCATTCCGTCGTATCACGACATCGCCGGCATCTTCGACACCTTGCCGCTCGACCTCAAAGTTCTAACGCGCGACCTGCAGGAAGTCTATGCCACGCCGGCGTCAAAGCCAATGCCGGTAGGCGTGCGCGAGGAGTTGCGGACCCAGGAGCACGGCCACGCCCATGCCTTTGCTGTGGCGTCCGATCCCGATGTGGTGTACCGTGCCTTTCCACTGCTGGGCGGATCGGCCCTGCTTGCCCAAGACGTGTCGGATCTCAACGAGCTTAACCGTGAACTGGCACATCGTCGCATGGAACTGCAGCGTCAAAACGAGCTGCTCGCCGCCGACTACGACCTTAAGACGCACCTGGCAGATCAAGAGGCCGAGACCTTGCTGGTCCAAGACGTGGACCAAGCGCTTGCCCGTGCGTTCGAAGGGATGTACGACCTGCTGAGCTCGCTGCCGCCGTTGACCGATGAGGCATCTTCGCACGAGCGTTACCGCATGCTGCAGCGCGCCAAGATGCTCGTCGCCTATTGCAAACGCAAGGGGTCGCTCACGTTGGCACAGCACGGGGAGAGCGGTTTTGACCGCGACCGCATTCAGCTCATCGCCAACGAGCTCGCAAGTGACCTGCGCACCATCGATGTCGATTGCGCCTCGATTATCGCCATACGGCGCCCGATGCACGCCAGTACGGTAAGCGCCCTGTACGACTGCGTGTATGACTTTGCGTTTTTTGCCTACACCACCGACCATCCGGCGCTTATGTATCACTTGGGCGACCATGACCGGTGCAGTGTCGAGCTGCGCGCCACGCTTTTTTCCAACGATGATGCAGATCTTTCGCAGACGCCCGCTGCGCAAGAGCTCGAAAGCGCTCTGCAAGGGCGCAACGTGGCATACCGCCTTGAGGGCGAGCCCGGCCAGCTGCGCATGATCGTCTTGATGCCGAGGGCGGGTGAGTGACGATGCAGATTTCGCTCATCCTTCCCCAAATCGTTGCGCTCGATGTTGTCTTTGCCCTGGCTGCGTGTCTGCAGACGATCCACGTCCCGCTCATCGCATCGCGCCGCTCGTCCTATAACCGTAAGGTGATTTGTGCCTACGAGACGAGCCTTGTGCTTCACCTGATGATTTCGGCGCTCATCTTATTCGCGTCGTCTGGCTCGTATCTGGTGGCGCCGCTTGACGTTTGCGCCAGGGCAATGGGCGGAGTGCTGTGGCTCAATGCCGCGATCTTTGCCTATGGCGTGGTGCTTATGGTGCACTATCGTCGCCCTGTCATGCTGGCCGAGCTGCTGCTTGTTGTCGCCGTTACACCGCCGGTGGTTTTTGCCATGGGCTCGGCGTGGGCCGTTGTCCTTGTCGCAGAGGGTGCGTTTTTCCTGTTCCGCTCCATCGCGGCGCTCTTGATGGACGTCCGTAACCGCCAAGAGGACATCACCGCGTTCTCGACGATTGAAACCATCAACGTGATTCCCGTGGGCATCCTGTATCTGGACTCGAGGGGCCGTCCACTGCTCATGAACCGCTGCATGCGCAAAAACCTGGTGGAGCTTCATATGCCCACCGACCTAGGCGATATGAGCGGTACATGGAACGACCTGCGCAAGCTCAGCATGCAAATGCCCGAAGGCGGTAAGAACCGCGTGCGGATCAGCCTGGACCGCTTTGGTGAGGCGCGTGCGGTGGTCGAGGTTTCTCCCGCCGAGATTCGCCTGTTTGTGTGCGATGGCGTTATGGTCTCGGGCCGTTCGTTCGAGCGCATAATCGGTCTGGACGTGACAGAGTATGCGCATGCGCATGACCGCCTGGCGCAGGCCAACCACCTGCTTGAGCTTGCGGGCCAAGAGCTCCAGGCCCAGATCGAAGAAGTCAAAAAAGTTGCCGACAATGCGGCCTATCTGCGCATGCGCGCCCGCGTTCACGATGTGATCGGCCAGCGCCTATCAATCCTTCATCGCTATTTGGAGGAGGGGCGCTTGGACGACGAGTCGCTCGAGCAGATCGACCCGCTGCTGCGCTCAATCGCTGCCGATCTGCGCAGCGGGGGCGACACCGAACCGGCAGAGAAACGGGCGATATCGTCCATGCTTTTGGCCTGGTGAGCGTGCAGATCGATGTTGAGGGTGCGCTGCCTGAGGACGCGCGTGTCGCCGCTGCCTTTTTGCAGATTATCCGCGAGGCCTCGACCAACGCCACCAAGCATGCGCAGGCGCATCGGGTCCATGTGCGCTTGTGGCAGGAGAGGACGGATGCTGACGCCGTCGCGCACATGACGATTTCTAACGACGGGTCCCCGGCCCCCGTATCGTATCGCGAGGGAACGGGAATCCCAGGTATGAGGCATGTCGCGCAAGATCTGGGTGGCAGCCTAGAGGTCCACGCCACCCCGCCCTTTACGCTTACGGTATCCATTCCGCTTAACGCCAACGACACGTCCCAAAGGAGAAACTCATGATCCGCGTGTTAATTGTCGAAGATCAGGCCATCCTGCGCGAGAGCCTGGCGCGCTCCGTTGGCGACCAGCCCGATATGACCGTCGTTGCCGCGATCGCCGATGCCTCCGAGGCCTTGGGTGTCGCGCTCAAGGAGCGCCCGGACATGATACTGATGGACGTGTGCACCGAACACGATTCAAACGGCATCGTGGCGGCGGCACGCATCAAGGAGCAGCTGCCCGAGTGTCGCATCATTATCATGACAGGCATGCCCGAGATCACCTTTGTCGATCAGGCCCGCGAGGCGGGCGTCGATAGCTTTGTGTACAAGAACGTCGGTATCGACGAGCTGTTCGCCGTGATGCGCTCCACGTTGGCTGGCTACTGCACGTTTCCCAAGCCGCCCGAGAGCATTTTTTCGGGTACAGCAGCCCTCGACGATGTCGAGCTATCGATTTTGCGCCTTGCCTGCGAGGGCAAAAGTCGTCGCGAGATCGCGGCCGAGCTGTTTATGAGTGAGGGCACCATCAAGCGCCGCATCTCGGAGATCCTGAGCAAGACCGGCTACGACAACATCATGCGCCTGGCCGTGCATGCGGTGACCGAGGGTAGCATCGTTCCCAACATGGAGCGCTAGCGCTCGTTGCGCATCGGCATAAAAGCGACGGGGCCGCAGGGAAATCAACAGCGGCCCC